>NZ_JAZGLW010000009.1 GCF_036409155.1 Mycobacterium sp. 050128
TACGGCTGGTCGGCTTCCCTGACGACTGTTCCTTCGGCATGACTCCATCCTCGTTTCCAAGGTCAGGAGCCTCCGGGATTTCCACGGCGATTCACATAACGTTCAGCACGTAACTATCGAGGTAGAGTTTGAAGACTGCACGAAACACGGCAGTCACGAGAGCCATTAAGCTACCTTCTTTCTTCATCACCGTCACCAACCAAGAGCCCTGTCGATTACAGGCCAGCATTGCGAGGCGGGTACCTGCCGAGGCCGCCACCGATGTCGGCCATCGGAAGGCATAAGCGGTTTGGCTGCTCTGTGCGGCCAGCCATCAGGGTCCAACGATATCTATCTTTGACTCGCGAGATCGTTCAGCTTGAACCGTTTTCGATATGTCGGTTCCCCGTGCGGATATAACGGTAGATCGTCATAGGTGTAACTCCGCAGCATGTTGCGATCTCAGCCATAGTGAACTCGCGCGTGTCGTACATCTGCTGGGCCTTATTGATCAGGGCTGGGGTCATTACGCGTTTGCGTCCGCCGAGGCGCCCGCGAGCGCGGGTAGCGGCAAGGCCGGACTGGGTCCGTTCCCGTCTCAGTGCGGCTTCATACTCGGCCATCAGCGTGAACATGCCGACTACCAAACCGCCGTGGGCGCCGGTGGTGTCAACAAGCCCATCGGACAGCGACTGAATCCCTACCTTTCGGGTGTGCAGCTCGGTCACGACGTCTATGAGATCGCTCAGGTTCCGCCCGAGGCGGTCAATGTGCGAGATGACTAATGTGTCACCTGCACATAATCCTGCCCGGCAGGCGTCCCATTGGGGCCGGTGGGCCCGGGTCCCGCTGGCATAGTCGGTGTAAATCTTCAGACAGCCAGCGTGGGCAAGCGCATCAAGCTGCAGCTCGGGGTGTTGATCCAATGTTGACACCCGCGCGTACCCAATCTTGGCCACTTACGAACACTATCGAATTCCGTTCTGCTGCTAGTCCGGAAGCGTTTCAGGCGCGGTTTTCGATGACCCTTGCCCTGACGGGGAATCGCAACGGCGGCGACGGATTTGCGCAGGACACACCACTTTTTGAAATAGCGCAAGGTTCGAGCGCTCTCCCTATGGCCGCCAGCCCTCCAACCGCCAGCGGAGACGGGAGACGATGCAAAACGGATGAGTGCTGCAGTGAGACCTTTCATCGGCTGGACAGCTCTTGCGAGCTGCGACTGTTAGGGAGAATTTGGTGTGGTCGTAGGTGCCTCGGCTGGTGCCTACCCGACTACTGGCACCACCAAATAGAAATCACTGTTGGTGGCCCAGCGTTGAAGCCGCCCCGGCCGATTAACGAGTGCGGGCGTCTTCAAGCCCTCGATTGACGTGTTCTTCGACCGCCGGTCCATGATCGGCGGCAGGCGGTTCGCAGCTGCAGTTGAGCTGGGTGAAGGAGGGATCCGCACCAGCAGGTGCTGCAAGCCCGATGGCGGCGCCGATTGCAACGGCCCCATAGACCAATATTTTGGTGATCATTCCGACCTCTTCTCGGGAGGGCTATCTCATGTGAGAGCCAAATTGACAGATGCTTGCGCCCCGGACAAGCACGACTGCCCAGCCCAGGCCGTATTCATAGAAACCACCGCGTTAAGCCCAGTTTCTATGAATCAGTGGAACTTTCGGCCATATCTACATCGTGCCAACCGACGAGTCGCCTGATTGAAAGCGCGGTGAATTGACACGCCGGTTTTCGCCTCGACCACGCACAGCACCACCATGACCAACTTCCAGGCACGTAGCGCGCGCTGCGCACCCGGCCGCCAACTCTGCCGCGGACGGGTGCATCATCAAATTTGGGATCACACAGCCAAGCGCAACCACCGTGGAAACCGCCTTCAAGACCATTTGTCGGACTTCGGATTCTGATCATCGGGGTCGTCGTCGGGACCCGGCACTAGCGACGATCTGGCTGGCAAATGGCATCAAGGCTGCAACATTCATTGCACCCGGCAGAGCTGCTGCTACATTTGGGGCACTGTGCGCAGCGACATAACCAGACAGCCACTTGTGCGATGGGCTATAGCCGTCGTCGCAGCTGTGTGGCTGTTGGGTGGCAGCGCCGAGCATGTATGGCACGTCGCCGGCCCTCTCGATACGGCGCATGCATCGATCAGTTCGGCCATGGGTCCACTCGCGGTGGACGCGGACCATACGAATTGTGATAACGGGTCTTCGCTCTCGTGTCCCGAAGCGGGGACACTGGTGGACCTTCCCCGCGCAGCACCCGATTTTCTCGTAGTCGCTGTGTTCGCGGCGGCGCTAGCCTTCGGTTTGTGGTTTGCGTCTACCCAGCTAAAGCGTGGTCCGCCCCGCGGGCCCGCCGCTCTTGTGACCGGTCAAGACATCTTGAAACGGCTCTGTCTCGCACGTCGCTGATACCTCGGCGTCCGGCGTTCGTCGGCGCTGAGTCCTTTCCAGAACTACGCGCTCAATTCTGACTCGGCTTGATCATTCGCCAACCGAAACTGCGTCGATCCATCTGACGGACGGGTTCACCGCGTCACCGGATCCGGTCATTGCCCGTCCTCTATCAACAAGCCAGATCATTGAAGCGACCCCCTGAGTTGTGTCGCTTCCGCAAACTAACGTCATGCAGGAGTAAGCAAATGCCTTGTTGCAGTATCAAACCCGTCTCGGCGGCTGTGGCCGCCGAGACCCATCAGGATCGACCTCAAAGTCCACCGACACCTGCGTCAACAGCGTCGACCGTCGGGATGATCGGCGCCGCTTCGACTTGCCGAGCGGGTGCATCGGAGTCGGCCGGATTGTCGGCGGGGCTGAGCGCCTGTGGTCGTGATTCAGAACGAATCAGGGATTGCATATATTGCGATGACCGCATATGTTACGAACATGCGGCCACAGGAATGGAGCAGCGATGAGCGCCGGCCATAACCACGCGCACGGGCATTCGTCGCCGGACTCTGACCGCCGCTGGCTCGCCGGCGCGCTGGCGGTGATCGTGGCCTTCATGCTCGCTGAGGTGTCGGTCGGTATCGTCGCGAAATCGTTGGCGTTGCTGTCCGACGCGGCCCACATGCTCACTGATGCGGCCTCGATTGCGTTGGCACTGTGGGCGATTCGTCTGGCTGCTCGCCCGGCAGCGGGGCGGATGACATACGGTTGGCGCCGCGTCGAGATCCTGTCGGCGCAGGCCAATGGTGTGACCCTGTTGGTACTGGCCGGGTGGTTGGGCTTTGAGGCTGTCAACCGGCTGATTCATCCTCCACAAGTGGCTGGCACGTTGGTGTTGGTCACCGCACTGGTCGGCGTCGTCGTCAACGTCGCCGCGACGTGGATGATTAGTCGCGCCAACCGAACGAGTCTTAATGTCGAAGGCGCGTTCCAGCACATATTGAACGACTTGTTTGCTTTCATCGCCACCGCGGTCGCCGGGCTGGTCATCGTTCTGACCGGTTTCTTGCGCGCGGACGCGATCGCCACGCTGATCGTGGTGGCGCTGATGCTGAGGGCCGGAGTCGGGTTGGTCAAGGCGGCGAGTCTGATCTTCTTGGAGGCCGCCCCCAGCGGCATGGAGCCTGCCGTTATTGGTGAGGCGATGGCCGCACACGATGCGGTCGTGGAGGTCCACGACTTGCACGTCTGGGAAATCACGTCCGGCCAACCGGCGCTGTCAGCACACATCATCGTCGCCGAAACGCGCGACTGCCATTCCACCAGAATTGAATTGGCCGAACTGCTAGACCACGAGCACGGTATTTCCCATGCCACACTGCAGATGGACCACGAGGGGTCTCAAAGCGCCAGCCCGGAGGGACATTCCGCGGATGTGCACTGTGAAGAGCCACACGGCCCGATACACCGCTCGACTTCGGTGTAGCACTCGAGGCGGAATCTAGTGACGGCCAATCGCATCGGGTGTCGTCGCTCAACGGGTTGATCTCAGCGCATGGTATCGCAGGATCGGCCGGTCAGATGGCCAGCATGAGACCACTAATCACACTGTAGTTCAAGGGATTACATCCTTCGGCTTGTTCAGATTGATAGCACCGAAGGTGTAACTGCCAAATCATTCAGCAATGGGGAGGTTTGCTATCCAATGGCGAACGACGGAATTAATCAGGTTATCGACGCGGCGCCGCAGTGCCGGCACTGCGATGCACCCGGCTTAGCGCGATCTCGATTCTCGGTGAGCATCTATGAGTGTGCCGGCTGTGGGGAGTCGGTCAGCCTGGACTGGGCTCCAGTGGATTTGCGGGTAGGCATCGACCCGGAAACGGGCACGGAAATGGACACGGACACGGACACGGACACGGACACGCGAGAGTCCACTGTGAAAGCCAAGTTTCGTGTGATTTTCGGACGCGAGGCGCGACTGTCGTGGGTATTGGCGATGTTGGGTGGATTGATCGGGGCGACGGCGTTTACTCACTCTGCGGGTTACTTTGTCACGTTCATGACCGGCAACAGCGATCGCGCCGTGTTGGGGTTCTTCCGCAACGAGCCACGGCTTTCAATTGGTGCCGCGCTAATTTTGGCGTCCTTCATCGGTGGTGTGGTGATCGCTTCGCTATGCCGACGCCACCTGTGGCTGGAGCATCCGCACGGACCGACCGTCCTCACGGCCCTGGTCCTCGCTGTGGCTGCCGGTGTCGATTTCGCGGTCGACGGATGGTCAACCAATCAGGTTTCCTTTGTCCCAGTGTTGTTCCTAGCGTTTGCAGTTGGTGCGTTGAACACCTCGTTCGTCAAGGACGGAGAGGTCTCGGTCCCGCTGAGCTACGTCAGCGGGACGCTCGTCAAAATGGGACAGGGAATCGAGCGTCACGTCAGTGGTGGTGACGCCACGCAGTGGCTCAGTTACTTCCTGCTCTGGTTCAGCTTCGTTGCCGGCGGCGCTATCGGCGGCGGTATTAGCCTGCTACTCAGCGGATGCCAGATGCTCGTCGTTGCGGCAATCACCTGCACAGTCATTAGTGGCTACACGCATTTTCACGGCGATCGCCGTGCACTTCTACGCGAATGAGTCGGCCTGGCCAGGGGCGCCCCGACGAGCGGGCCCAGCCGAAATCGCGAAGGGGGACAGTCTCGTACTTCGTTGCAACTGCCGCTGTTGCGGCCGTTGCATTATTGGTGGTGGCGTGGGCGGTCCCATCCAACCAGACGGTGGCCGCCACCCTGGCCTACCTCGTCGCGATCGTGGCCGTATTGGCTATCAGCGCGACGTTTCAACGCGTCAACCGACATTCACTCGACCCCAGGCCGCAGACATGGCTGGATCACTCGCTGATCTTCATCTTTATCGCCGCCAGCTACACACCGTTCGCTTGGCTGGCTCTCCCGCATCCAACAGAACATCTGGTGGTGGCCATCGGCTGGGGTGCGGCGCTGAGTGGAATCGCGCTCACGTTGCTCTTTCCGACCGCCCCGCGCTGGATGGGAGCGCCGCTATGCCTGATGGTGGGGTCGGCGTCGATCTGTTTCACGGGCACGGTCCTGCAATACAGCGGCACGATCCTGCAAAGCGCCGGCGCAGTAGCGGTAGTCATGTTGCTGGTCGGGGGCGCCTTCTACAGCATCGGCGGTGTTCTCTATGCGCTGCTGTGGCTTGACCCTGGCCCCAGGGCATTCCTAAATCAGAAGATCTGTCACGCCTTCATCGCTCTCGCGGCGATGTGCCACTACGTGGCCATGTGTCTTGCCGTGTTCTAAGCCAACCAGCCGAGATGAGTGAACGAATTTCCGAGCCATGCTGGTCGGCGATGCTCAACAGGCGTGAAAACTGTTTGAGTCCAACATCGTTTGTGATCTTGGAGTGGACAAACTGCCGCCAACAGTTCTTGAGCGTTGTTCGCCCTGCCCTCTGCCCGAGGCGACTGCCCCGATCGTCGTGGCAAGTCGCTGGCGGCACGGTTGCGCGCGCCCGCGAGAAAGCTCGTGTTGTGTAGCGAGGTTCGGGCGCCTGCTGCTACGCCAGTGGCCTTTCACGCGTGCTGCACTTGATTTCCTCCGTTTCGCTTCGCGGCGTACATCGCGGCGTCGGCGATCGAAATGAGTTGGTCGACGAGATCGCTGGTGTCGGAGTCACGCCATCGGTGTAGTTCGGCGGCGGCGGTGCCGATACTGGCTGTCATTCGGTAGGACATCGCCGCAACCGCATCGCACAGTCGGCGCTCGTGATTGTTCGACCGACGTTGCTTGCGCTTTCAACCACGGACGCCAACGACGGAGTCCGAACCAAATCACTTCATACACCGAGGAGTTGGGGACGAATCGGCGCGTGTCCGTGCAGCCCCTTGACCGCGTTCTCCCTCGCGCGGTGCAAGTTAGGCTACGAGGCATGAGCAGAAAATCCGCCGTTGTCACCACCCTGGCGTTGGCTTTGATCGCAGCCATCGCCGCGTGCAGTTCGCCGCAGCGCGCGAGCACCGGTTCTCCGGCCTCATCGTCGTTGACGTCGAGCGCGGCGCCGAGCGGCCAAGCCCTCTCTGCTCAGCTCAAAGCGCCTGACGGTCGGCAAATCGCCACGGCCACCTTCGACGTCACCAACGGCTATGTGACCGTCACCGTCAAGACGGATGCCCCCGGCATCCTCGCGCCCGGTTTGCACGGCATGCACGTGCACGAAATCGGCAAGTGCGAGCCGGACTCAGTGGCCCCGAGCGGCGGTCCGCCCGGCAACTTCCTATCGGCAGGCGGTCACTATCAGGCTCCTGGGCATACCGGTCAGCCCGCAAGTGGTGACCTGACCTCGCTGGAGGTACGCCAGGACGGATCGGCTTACCTGGTGACCACCACGGATGCCTTCACGAGGGACGATCTGCTCCGCGGTGCTAGGACCGCCTTGATGATCCACGGCGTCGATGGCGGCGGAATGCCTGGCATGCCTGGAATGGCTGCCGGATCGACGGACCTCGTTGCTTGCGGTGTGATTGGCCCGGTCAGCTGATGTGCCTGTGTCCTAGCATGGTTCGTCAGTTCCGGATGTCGAGCCTCGGCGCTTTCCGCGGGCGCGCGATCGCGCCCGCATTCGCCCGATTGGGAACGCCATTCACCCGATGCCCAGCGAAACTCCCTTCTCATATCAATATCCGTTAGTATGTGAGGATGGCTGAGTCGCCGTTGGATACTTGCGATCTCCTGTGCTTGGACCTGCCGCATGCAGAGTCGATTCGAGAGTCGCTGCCATCCTTGGGCCGAATTGAGGTATTCGCCGCTCGTGCCCGGGCATTGAGTGACCCGACGCGGTTCACGATTGCTGTTGCGCTGCTGACGGGTGACGAACTGTGCGTCTGCGACATGGCCTGGGTGGTGAGTCAGTCGCAGAACCTCGTATCGCATCATTTGCGTCAGCTGAAAGTTGCCAAGTTGGTATCGGCGCGCCGCTCCGGCCGACTGGTCATGTATCGCCTCACCGAGCAGGGGCGGGAGCTCACCACTGCCGTCATGGCCCTCTCGGTGTCACCCGCGCAGGAGCGCGACGATGTCTGATGCGTGCTGCGGAAACAGCGAGGCTGCCGAACCCCACGCGGGGCCGGAAAAACTCTGGCAGGTCCGAGAATTGCAGTGGGCAACCCTGGCTGCCGTTCTGCTGTCGGCCGCCTGGCTGGCGGAGGTGTTCGGGCGCAGTTCGGTAACTCCGGTGTTGGAATGCGCTTCGGCGGCGGCCGGTGCGGCGTCTTTCGCGCCGGCCGCGTTGCGCGGGTTGGGGCGCGGGCGTATCGGCGTGGGTACGTTAATGACGATCGCCGCGGTTGGGGCCGTCGCGTTGAGTCAATTTGCCGAGGCGGCGATGCTGGGTGTCTTGTTCTCGGTTGCTGAGGGACTTGAACACTACGCGGTCACACGGACCCGCCGCGGCCTTCGCGCTCTGCTGGCGCTGGTGCCACCGACAGCCACTGTGGTGCGCGACGGCCGCGAAATCGTAGTGTCCCCAGAGGATCTCGCGGTCGGCGAGACGATGGTGCTACGTCCCGGTGAACGGGCAGCCACCGACGGCATCATCACGACCGGGCTTACCAGCCTGGACGTTTCAGCGATTACGGGAGAGTCGGTGCCGATTGAAGCCGGCCCGGGTGCTCAGCTACATGCTGGCGCCATTAACGGTAGCGGTGCCATCGAGGTCGAAGTGACCGCGGCCGCCAATGACAGCTCTCTGGCGCGGATCGTCCACGTCGTCGAGGAGGCTCAAGAACGCAAAGGCGTCGGCCAACGGCTCGCTGATCGGGTCGCCCGACCTCTGGTGCCGGCGATCCTGATTCTGGCAGTTGCCGTCGCTGTGCTGGGCGCACTGTTTGGTGACCCGCTGGTGTGGTTGCAGCGCGCTCTGGTCGTGTTGGTGGCCGCGTCGCCGTGCGCCTTGGCGATCGCCGTGCCGCTGACGGTGGTGGCCGCAATCGGCGCCGCCAGCCGCCAAGGTGCACTGGTGAAAGGTGGAGCTGCGGTCGAAGCGCTGGGGCGAATACGGACCGTCGCTTTGGACAAGACGGGAACCCTAACCCGCAACAGGCCCGAAGTCGTCACCACTATCACCGTCGGCGACATCACCGATACCGAAGCTCTGCTGGTAGCCGCGGCGTTGGAAGCCCGCAGTGAACATCCACTCGCACAAGCGATTCTGACCGCCACCGCCTCCGACATCCCGGCCGCCACCGAAGTCACCGCCGTGCCTGGGCGCGGACTAACGGGCCAACTCGACGGGGCGACGCTGCGGCTGGGCAAGCCGGGTTGGATCGACCCAGCGCCAGTGCAAAGCGACGTTGACCGGCTACAGCAGGCGGGAGCAACGGTCGTGCTGCTTGAACGCGACGGCGTCCTGATGGCCGCGATCGCGGTCCGTGACGAACTGCGGCCAGAAGCCGCTGACGTCGTGGCCGCGTTGCACCGCAACGGGTTCGAGGTCGCCATGCTCACGGGTGATAATCCGCGCACCGCCCATGCCTTGGCGATAGAGGCAGGTATCACGACCGTCCATGCCGATCTACTGCCAGAGGACAAAGCGCGGCTGCTGCCCGAATTGGCGCGCGGCAAGCCGATCGCCATGGTCGGCGACGGCATTAACGACGCGCCAGCGCTGGCTACCGCCGACATCGGAATTGCCATGGGCGCTATGGGTACCGATGTCGCAATCGAAACCGCAGACGTCGCGCTCATGGGGGCGGATTTGCGCCACCTTCCTCAAACCTTGTCTCACGCCCGCCGAGCTCGCCGCATCATGCTGCAAAACATCGTGCTATCGCTGGCGATCATTACCGTCCTGATCCCGATTGCCGCATTGGGCCTGCTTGGATTGGCGGCAGTGGTGCTCATTCACGAAGCCGCGGAGGTACTCGTCATCCTCAACGCAATCCGCGCCGCCAAAACACAGCCACTGCCAGGCGTCGCCTCGGTGCCGAAACTGACGTCAACACCACATATCGACATCGGTGCGCCGCCACCGGTAAGCGATCCGTGCTGCGGGACACCTACCCATGCATCGTCGATTGGCATCCAGACGCTCACGCTCACACCAACCGGGCAGGCATCATGCTGCAGCGACGAGTGCGCATGTTGTATTCCGACGACACCCGAAAAGATATGAACGTGTCTGCAAGCGTGGTCGGGGCACGATCAATACTTGCGTCGAGAGACAGGCGCACGCACGTAGGGTCCGCGGCCGCAACCTAATTGCAGATATCTCGATTCGGGATCTCAGGTTGTTGCATGCACCCGCCTAGCGCGCTCGCCACGGCACCGACTTGGGTGATCTTTCACCAAAAATAGCCGACTGTACGAAGTTTCACCTGCTGATGAGACGCCGAACAGTGTGCGGCGGGGACCATGTTGTTCTGGAGTTGATAAGCGGGCGAGCTCAATCGATTCCAGTCGGCATAAGTACGACCGGTCTCGGGCTGCCTGCGCCGGCAACGCCCTATACAGCCTCGGAGGTGTTCTTTACCCACTACTCTGGCTTGCCGCCGGCCGCGCGGGCGGTCATCTTTCACAATATCTGCCACATCATCGGCGCTCTCGCCGCGATGTGCCATTACGTCGGCATGTGCGTTCCCGTGTTCTAACCAAGTGAACGCAAGATATGGAACGAAGCTCGAGCCTTACCACCCCGCTCGGCGAGGACCCCGAATCACAGTGCCGTTTCGCTTGATTCGGGAAGATCGGGTCGTCCGCGTGACCGTCGATAGACGATAACAGCGATCGCGATCAGCGCAATACAAGCGGCGCAGGCGATGAGCCAGGCGGCGAGCCCGGCACCGCTATTGTTGTTAGCGGCAATGTTTGGCGCACTTGCAGGTGTTGGTGTGGCAGCGCTTTGGGTGCTCGACCGCGTTTCGGCTGGGGCAGGTGTGGCGGCCTTGGTCAATTCGAAGCTGTACTCGTAAGCAATTGGGTGCCCATCAGCAGATACGACTCGAAACGCCACCGTGTAGCTGGCTGCCTGGTCCAGCGGCTTGACACCGATAGTCACGTCTCGGCCCTCGACTCGCAAGTTGTCCCGTTGGTAGGAAACATTATTCGGGCCTGTGACGGTGACCACGGCGAAGGTCTGCTCGATCGCATCGCTAAAGGTGAGTGTGATGTGGTCGGGTGGACTATCAAGCTTGGCACCACTGGCAGGTGAGCTGCTCACCAAAGCGGTATGGGCGTTTGCTGGTGCGGCGGCGAGTACAACGGCGGAAGCCAGCATGAGGGCCGACGCTAAATACCCTGCGGCTCTGATGAATCCGAAAGGCGATTGAAGCACCCTCGAAGTCTTGGGGATAGATTGAACCATAGCGAATGATGACACAGAATTTTTGCCTGCGGTTATAGATGAATACTAGCCCACGCTACAAACTCTAGATGTGAACAATTGGCCCTCGTCGGACCTGGTTCCCGCGCGGGTTAATACACGGCGGCCGGAGCGCCGTTTTTGGTGATCGTGATCTGATCATGAGTCTCGCGGACCGCGTCGACGTACTCGTTGATCTTGGCCTTGACGTCGGTGATCGATATGATTCGCATAACCTTCATCGTACCTGAATTAAGGTCTCTAGAGGATCTGAATTCAGTGCCGATAAGCTATCTTATGTCAACTAAACTACTCCGTATTCGTTATCCGGCTGTGCCGCAACGTATTACAGATGTGGAGGGTTGCCGATAACTAGTGGACGCTTTTGCAGCGCACTGGTGCTTCCAATCGATACGGGTTCCCCCAGTACACCCAGATACCTCCCGTTACCTCCCCGTGGCATCGGATGCTTCGGCGCCGTGTCGCCATGGACCCTGCACTAGCGCCGCTCCCCCACCGGGGGACTGACACCGCGGCTACCTCAGTGCCCTTAGCACCAGCTCAACGTCGTCGATGGTGTTGTAGAGGTGAAATGAGAACCGAGTACGGCCGGCCCGGGCACTGACGATGGCTCCGGCTTCGAGCAGTCGGCGCGCGGCTTGGTCGGGTATTTCGAGTGAGATGATCGCCGAATCGCGTGAAGGAAGGCCTAAGCCGGCCAGTGTGGCATCCGCGAGCCCCACGCAGTGTTCGCGCACGCCGGTTAGATCGAGCCCGGCAAGCCACGGCAGCGAGATGGCCGCACCGCGTTGCGAGAACCACACTGGCGATAAATCGAGTCGACGGGCGTCACCCGCCAGGCGTAGCGGCAGGCCATAGAGGCCAGACCAGATATCTTCTGCGCCAAACCAGTTCGCAACTTGCGGAACAACATCGGCGAGCGCGTCACGGCGCACCGCCATCCATGCTGCGCCCCGCGGCGCCAAGAGCCACTTATAGGCCGCGCCGACGACAAACTCCGCCCAGTGCAGCTGCAGCGGTTGCCAACCAGCGGCCTGGCTAACGTCGAGTAGCACCCGCGTCCCTGCGGCCTGAGCCGCGGTGCGCAGGTCATCGAGATCCAGCGCGACACCGTCGATGGATTGCACCGCACTGACGGCCACCAAATCGTGCCGGCGCAGCTCGGACAACAGTTGGGTGGGTTCTGTCTCCGTCACGCTGATACCCCGATGTCGCTGTGCGGCAAAAGGAAAGGTGACGCTGGTGAACTCGTTGCGCACCGTGACTACCTTGGTGCCGTCAGGCACGCTGGCGGCGACGAGCCCGATCAGCTGGGACACGCTGGCCCCGGTGGCCACGTCGGATGGGGCGACTCCAACCAGTCGCGCCCACGCATCGCGTGCGATGGCCACGTCGGCGTCGAAATCGGCCAGTTGCAAAGTCCCGGCCCGCCACTGTGCGATCGTGTCGACCAGGGTGGCGGCTACGCGGGCAAATGGCAGGCCGACGGCCGCCGTATTCAGGTAACCCGCGGAGACATCGAACTGCTCGCCAAATATCTCACGCACACCCCGAAACACTATCCATGCGAGTATCACTAGCTGCTTCACCACGTCGGCAACCGTGCCCGCGGTCAAGCGGACAGCAGCCGTTGGCGCAGTAGAGGTAGTCCGGGCCCGTCGAGGTTGTCCAGCAGTGTGGTGCGGCCGCTGACGGCCATCATCAAGGCTGACACGGGACCGCGGATTTCGGCTCCCTTACCCCAGGATCGATCGATGTCGGTGCCGTGCAACGAGATACCCCACAGTCGGCCCAGGGGCACGAAGCCAAGCGGCCATGGCCCGGTCAGGAAATCCAGCGCAAGTCCCACCTGTTCAGGATCGGGATCAAACGGGAGGCTCAGGGGAATCCTGATGTCGCCGCCATGGATCAAGATATCGGCGAAGGGTGCCACCGGCCCGAACACCGGCGGACTCAAGCGGCAATCGGCGCGCCGACGCAGGATGGTAACGATGTCGGCAGCCGGCAGCCGCGCACGACGGCATGCGAGGTCAGCGATCGCGCGATCCAGGCTGCCGCGGCGCAAAGCCATCCTCACGGCCGCCGAGAAACCGTCGGCGACCGAGGAAGCGAGATGGGCCGCCACGGTCTTGACGTCCCAGCCGGCACACAGGCTGGGCGTCGCCAACTGGGTATCGTCCAAGCCTTCGACCAGTAGCGCGATCAGTCGCCGCTCGTTCGCGACAGCGGCGAAGACACACTCGCGGTCCACTCGCACGAGAAAGACTCTATCGCTGAGATGCGCGCGCGGTGATCGCAGCGGCCATGGAGCGATCGCAACCGGGGCACCCCTAATTCCTTTGACTCGATGACATTGATGCGAGACCACGCGTCGACCCCAAGGCTGCACCCACCAAGACCGAACCAGGATTGGTTGTTGTCAAACCAGCAGGGATGTCGACGGAAAATTGATCCATCCGCGTGGGATCGGGTTAATTGACTGGCCGCCGATCCCCTGCTTACCGTGACCTCGGTGGTGCATCGTCGCGTTGACCGGAGGGGTTCCTTGTTGGGCTTGGCTGACGGTGGGTTCAAGAGCGCGGACGCACGACGGCACTATTTGGCAGAGTATGAGGAGTTGCGGGCATTGAGTCCGCGGCCGGATGTCGTGCACGATGTTCCAACGAAGTTCGGCACCGTTCGCGTGTATCAGCACGGGCCGGACCGCGGTGTGCCCCTCGTACTCATACACGGCTTTTTCCTGACCTCGGCAATGTGGTGGGAGCAAGTCGCGGGTTTGACAGGCGATTTCACCGTATATGCGATGGATGTGTTGGGTCAGCCGGGAGCAAGCATTCAGTCGAAAACGATGTTGAAACCCCGCAGATTGTGCGCGCAACATTGACGCGGTTCTGCAGGGGCTCGGGCTACGCGATGTGCATCTGGTGGGGCATTCGTATGGGGGTTGGCTAGCCACACATACAGCGGCGCGGGCGCCCCGTCGGTTGGCGACGGTCACACTGGTTGATCCGGCCAACACGGTGGCTCGACTCTCTGCAAGGTTCTGGCGAAATCTTGCGCTGCTGTTGGCGCGCCCGCATTCCGTACGAGCTCGACGCGCCGCCACGTGGGTGACGGGTCACCCCGCACCAGGCAGTTCCGTCGATATGCTTGCCGGCCTGTTTGTGGCCGGATTCGCTGCCTTCGCGCCGCCCTTGCGCACGCCGTTACTGCTTTTCCCTCGTGATCGTCTGCTGCGTTCAGTGCATCTTCCGGTCCAAGTTCTTCTGGCGGGCAACACTGTTCACGATTCAGCGAAGGGGCTTCAGCGGATGCAGTCGGTGGTGCCCGCATGGCGATATCGCCTATGGCCTGACGCCTCACACGCGTTGCCGGCCGAGGCTCCTGACGAGGTGAATGCTTGTATCCGTCAGTTCGCGATTGAACACCGTTACCGTGCTTAGCCGGTGCGGCCTCTGGCGGCGCCCACCTTGCGGTGTCCTTATATCCGATCCCAGCTTCTCGATCCGGCGGAGACCTGCTCACCTACATCCGTGCGGGCTCCAAGTCCGCATTAGCTCCGGACTGCGCGTATGAACAAAAATACGGGTTGGGTTCGCAGTACAGCGACGACTTGCCTATCGGCATCGCCCACCGGATCAGTTACTCGCGGCTCGGCCACAGCATCGATCACAAACCCCGCCTTCCGCAGTTCGCCGAAGACTGACGACAGCGGCCGCCGATACATCTGAGCCTGGACCGCATGCCCACCCAAATCCCATGTCTCAGAAACTATTTCAATGCGATGATAGTCGCTCATATCGGAGAGCAACCAGCCCGTGATCGGATGGTGAATCGAGAAGACAAACGTGCCACCCGGCACCAGGATCCGCCCCACTTCGGCAAGCAGTGGCGTCCAATGTTCGACGTAATGCAGAACCAATGACGCCACGATGAGATCCTTGCTCGCGGTGGTTGCCACGCGCAGTGGTTGCTCCAGGTCGGCGACTTCGACGCGTGCACGACCGCCGAGTCGCTTCCTGGCCACTGAGACAAGTCGCGGCTCGCGATCCACGGCGACGACGTCGGCTGCGCGTAGCGCGAGTTGATCAGTCAGCGCCCCGGCTGCACAGCCCAGCTCAAGCACACGTTTGCCGCGCAGGTCGCCGCACAGCTCAAGGATGGTCGGCCGATCGTAGCCAGCGTTGACGACGCCATTCTCGGTATGCATCGCATACGCCTGAGTGTGTTGAGCGTAAATGGACTCAGAGACCATCTGAGGCATCGTACCTCCCTTGGTTAGTTCCGACGCCGAATTGCTGCGGCCTTGGACCCCCGTTGCCGCCGCGGCGAAACGCCCTCAACTAGGGTCAGGTTTCAGATGCCTTCGCGGAGTTGTCTTCCAGCAAGAACAGCCAGACATTGTGATCGAAGAATTCGATACATCTTGATATCACCGATATCCAGAGAAGTATTCCGTATTCGTAATTATGTTGTACCCCAACATAATTCGGCAATATGTTCTCAGCCGAAAATTTGCCAGCGCAGTATTATGTGCTCGCACAACGCTTGTCATGCCGCTACGCCAGGTCTGCGTGTGACACTGCCCCGCCGCGGAGGACTTGCGTTGTCTCACAGAGTGAGTCGCTTGGACGCGGTCGCGATTTCCCGGCGAGTCGCCGCTCCACCAAGCCGTGCAGGCATGTAGCTCGTCAGCGGGCCGTAGCCAATCGAGGCCTAGGGATGGTCATGCATTTCTAGCCCAAACGGTAAGCCACGCTGGCGCAGCCAGTTGTGATGCTGCTTGCCGAGCGGAGTTATCGGTTCGGCGACGCCGTCCATGTCGTCCATGATTGCGCGGACGTGCAGGGTGGCTTTCAGCCTGGCAAAGAGTGGGTTCATGATCAGGTTGTGGCGCGAGAAGAAGACCAAGTCGTCGGGGACCGACATGCGACGAACAGGATGGTTAGGCGAGCGCAGATCGACCATGCCACGGATCCCGCGCGCTAGGGAATCGGGGGTAAATGTTACTGGCTGGGGCGCGAGGAATTCATATCCGATTTCCGCCATCAACTGATATGTCTCATCGGCGGTCAATGTGGAATCGGCCTCGAACAAGCCGGCCTTGATCATCAAGGCGTGCATATCGTGCTTGCGTCCGTCAATTGCCGCCCGAACCATCTCAACGAAGGGCCGTCGTCTGCGCTCGGAAACTACGGTGACGCAGCCGAAGTCGAGGAATCCGACCTGGCCGTCCGTACCGAAGCGATAGTTCCCAGGATGGGGATCGCCGTGTAACAGATTTGCGTGCCGATAGGAACCGCCAACGAACCGCCAAATGGCTTCAGCCCACCTGTTTTTGAGTTCTTGGTCAGCTTGTTGCGCCGCGGCCCAGTCGAGTCCGTCGAGATAGGTCATGGTCAGTACCCGATTACCGGATGCCTTGTCGATGACCTCGGGGATGCGGATGAAGGGGTGCCCGCGGTAGAGCTGACTGAAAGCGTTGATGTTGGCCGCCTCTTGGCGGTAGTCGGTTTCCTCGAAGATCCGCGCCGCGATCTCGTGCGCCGCCTCCCGAGGATTGGCCGGCAGCGCGACACCCGACACTGAAGCCGCGAGTTGAAAAAACGCCGCGAGCAGTTCGGTGTTGGCCAGATCCTGGCGGATCGCTTGAGCCGCGCCCGGGTATTGAATTTTGACCGCGACGTGTCTGCCGTCGTGCAGAACCGCGTGGTGGACTTGCCCTATTGATGCGGCCGCCATCGGTTGGTCGGCGAATTCGGCGAAAACCTCGTCTGTGTGGCGACCCAGATCGTCACACAGGACCTCTTTGGCCAGGGTTGGATCCATAGGTGGCGCGTCGGCCTGCAGTCGCGTCAATGCTTTCTGATACGGCGAAAAGCCGCCGCTGCCGATGGCACTGCTGTCGAGCATCGATAGCAGCTGGCCGGCTTTCATCAGCACACCCTTGGAATGGCCGAGGAGCTCGGTATAGCGTTCCGCGGCGCGTTCGTGAAAGTTCGCCATCGCGTCGGCATCGCCGGTCTTCGCGCGAAGTGTGGCAACGACCGCGCCACCTGCGGTCCGCGCGGTCAATCCTGCCACTGGCAGGGCGCGGCGGAGCCTGCCCTGAGGTAGCGGATCCTGCGTGCCCATGACTGAAGTCCTAGCGGCAATGCGATTCAGCAACTACAGTATCAAGTTATCTGAGGTAAGTGCGTACTTATGGAGCACAAGTGAGTGAAGTGCCTACACGGGATCGGTTGGTCTCCGAAGGGATGCGCCTGTTCAGCGAGCAGGGCTACCAAGAAACCAGCGTCGCCCAAATTGAAGCCGCCGCTGGCCTGGCACCGGGATCAGGTGCGCTGTACAACCACTTCAAATCCAAGGAAGCCCTTCTCGAAGCGGGCATCGACCGCCAGCTCGACCGCCGCAACGCCCTGCGTGACATCCGCGCCCTGTTCGCCGGGCTCGGCGACTTGCGAAGTGAACTGACGATGCTGGGGCGATACATGCTCGCCGTGCTCGACGAGGAAACACAACTGCTACAAATCGCCTCCCGCGTTCCGTCGAATCGCTCTAAAGCCCGACTCACCGATGCCTACGCCGCGCTGTTCGACGGGCTCTACGCCGAACTGTCCAACTGGGTGCAGAGCTGGGTCCCGGCAGTCGACAAGCAGGGTGCGGCAACCGTCGCCGCGGTCGCGGTCAACGCACTGCTCGGTAAACGCGCGACGCGCACCCTATTCGGCGCTACCGCAACAGATCTGCCCGACGAGCAATACGTCGCCGAATGGACAGCCCTGCTGGAGCGTCGGATCGAATCACTGCGCTAGGAGCCCATCATGGTCACGACGTCAGAGACGCTCACCGGTTACCTGCGCGACCGTTTGACACCCCCTCTTACAATGGTTGGCGGCTTCTTTCGCATGTGCGTGCTGACCGGAAAAGCGCTGTTCCGTCGGCCATTTCAATGGCGCGAATTCGTCCAGCAATGCTGGTTCATCATGCGGGTGGCGTTTCTGCCGACCATCATGGTCGCGATTCCGCTGACCGTCCTTCTCATTTTCACCCTCAACGTTCTGTTGGCCCAGTTCGGTGCCGCCGACCTATCCGGTGCAGGCGCAGCAATCGGTGCGGTCACCCAACTCGGGCCTCAGGTCACGGTGCTGGTAGTAGCCGGGGCCGGGGCCACAGCAATCTGCGCAGACCTCGGTGCTCGCACCATCCGCGAAGAAATCGACGCGATGGAAGTGCTCGGCATCGACCCCATCCACCGGCTCGTTGTGCCCCGGGTCATCGCCGCAACCCTGGTCTCAACACTGCTCAACGGACTAGTCATCACCGTCGGCCTAATCGGCGGCTACCTCTTCGGCGTCTACCTGCAAAACGTGTCGCGCGGCGCCTATCTCGCCACCCTGACCACCATCACCGGCCTGCCAGAAGTGGTCATCGCGATGATCAAAGCAGCATCATTTGGTCTCATCGCCGGCTTGGTCGGCTGTTACCGCGGACTCACCGTCCGCGGTGGCTCCAAAGGCCTTGGCACCGCCGTCAACGAAACCGTCGTGCTATGCGTGGTCGCCCTTTTCGCTGTCAACGTCGTGCTCACCAGCATCGGCGTACGTTTCGGCACCGGACACTGAGCGGGTAGCCGGCAATCGGTCTACAACTACCTCAGCGGCTCCGCTGCGCGCCTGGCCAAAGTCACCTAGGCGGCCAGCACGAAACGTAGTAATCATCGAACCGCCCCGTGCGGCCAAAGAATCGGCTTACGCTGTAGGGCTCTCGGCTCCACCTAAGATTCTGACTTGCGTTGCTACACAACATCACTTGGCGCCACACGACGCGACGGGGACGAGCGCGGATTAAGTGCGACCGAGATGCCCACTTCCCGTGTGGCCTGCGTCATTAGTGGGAATGCCATCCATCCGCATCCATGAATCAGTCTGCGAGGTTGGTCTTGCCCGCGGCAGTCCCCCAGTCCGATGCTCCTAACGCGGCGTCGGAATATGCTCGACCGCTATGGGTCTCAACCTCGACATGAATGTGTCATTTCGACACAGCCATCGCTTCGGCGAACTCGTCGAAGCGATTTATTACGCCACTTCGGTCTCGACGCCCGAAACCCATTGGGTGGAGTGGAAAAGCACCCTGGACTTCTCCAAGGCGAAGGACAAGGTGAGCGCGGCCAAAGCGATCATCGCTTTCGCCAATCGCGACCCGGCGAACGCGGCCCGCGAGTGCGAGGGCGAAGGGTACCTCGTCGTGGGCGTTGCGCCTGACGGCGTGCTCGGCGGCGTCGCGGTGCACGACGCGGCCGATCTCGCCGGGATGCTGCGAACCTACGTCGACGGACCACACTGGGACGTCGACTACGTCGAATTCCACGGGCAAGACGTCCTGATCATCACGGTCGCACCGCCGCATCCCGGCCACCGGATCCACTCCCTGGTCAAGGACTACGAAAGCTACAGGTCCGGAACCGTTTTCCGCCGCGGCATCTCCGGCTCCGAGCCAGCAACCCATCGGGAACTCAACGAGCTGCAGAACCGGCTCCTGCAGGACCCTCCGGTCTCTGACAGCGACGCGTTCGACGAGGCGATCGGTAGCGGCAACTACCGGTTGGCTGGCCGCCTGATGCGCAGCGCCGCCCGCGGTGTGATCAACGTATGCAGCGACCCTGAACAGTTTCCACCCGGCTTCGCCAGTCGAGTGCCGACGGAGCAGATCACCCGATATGTCGAGATCGCTGATGGCTACCGCGAGGCCGCGTCGCCTTTGCTTCCTCTCGTCATCGAGGGCTGTCGGGTCGAAAGCACTTCGCTTGAAGTCGAGTATCGACAGGTCATCACCGCACTCGCCGAGCCGAGACCGCTTGTCCAAGAGAGTGGTTCGCTCATCACAAGTGTCCGAAACCAACAACTGGAGGCGTTGGCACTGCTGCCAGCGACGCTCACGATGTACGCTGGCACGATCGCGGCAGTTGAACACGAGAACTACGGCGCCATCCGCGCTCTGACCGTCGATGCCACCGTCGATTGGTCCCTTTTTACGAACCGCAAGGTGGCGGTCCTCGATAAGGCTGGCCCCTGGGAGATTGTCGGCCACGAGCGGCATCTCGGACTTGCCCTGCGTGCCGCCCAGACAGGTGTACTCACCGAACAGCTGCTGGACGCCCTCGCAGCGGGTCGACTTCCGCGCCGACCGGTCTACGCAGTCTCGGCCTTCTTGTTCGATGCGCTGCGGACGTACTTTCCCGACCACACCGATTCCCAGTACCTCAGGCTGTTCGATGCCGCCGAGATCTTTTTCTGCCTTATAGTCACCGATCTGGCGGCTCAACGTAACCCAGGCCTCCTCGACCAGCCCTGGCTGGGGCTGTTCGTCACGCACGCGGCCGAGAGTCACCCCTTCGATGAGACTCAGGTCGCGCACATGTTGGCGGATGCACGAAGCGCGGGCGATCAGTGGCCACCCGTAGAAGCCGGTCTGTTCGGGGGATCAAAGAAACGGCTACAGGAAGCCGTAGACACCGTGTGGACGGCCACCGTGGCGGAGCTGCGCCACGGACCTTTCTGACACCCCGTCGCGACGATGCCTTGATAGACAGGCGCATTTCAGCGAACTGTTTGAACGTTGCCAGGCCCAGCTGACCGCGGCCTAGCCTAAGAACTTCAAAGCCCTTGCGTTCATATAGACGCTGCGCCGGGTCGCGTACATGCACATTCGTGCACATCGCCCTTCGAGCAACAATGTTGTTACGGTCCGCTACTCGCCGCCGATTACGGCCATCCCGCCACAGGTACCCAGCTGG
This sequence comes from Mycobacterium sp. 050128, assembly GCF_036409155.1. Lineage (NCBI taxonomy): Bacteria > Bacillati > Actinomycetota > Actinomycetes > Mycobacteriales > Mycobacteriaceae > Mycobacterium > Mycobacterium sp. 050128. The sequence goes on from NZ_JAZGLW010000009.1 coordinate 20,567, forward strand.
GAATGGCCTTCCGCCAGGTGCAGGCGGTCATCGTGAGGCGTGGCCTGCCAGGGAGTGTCAGCGGCAACTTTGGGTTCGCATCGGTAGTCGGCAGGGACAAACGATCTTCAAACAGCACCAAGTTGCGCCCGTTTGGGTGCACTGCGCTCGGATAGGCGATCCCATCGACGTCGATAGCCGGGAGCGTTGTCATCACACCGGTGCTGCGCTGAATGGCTTCCACGAGATACTGCGTCGGCAGGTAGTTGAGGCCCTGCGGGTCGGCCGCGGGATCGACCGGGCGGCAGATGGAGTCGACGAAGCGGTTCAAAAACACTGTTTGAGTGACCTGTTCACGATCCCCGGTAAGGAAATCAACCGGATATGGTGCGCCCGTCAGATCCAGCACGACGATATCAGCGTCGGCGACGAAGGCGCCGTAGACCGCATACGGCGAAGTCGGAGAATGGCCAAAGACCTCGGCCAGGGCCGTTTCAACCTCCTGTGCTGCGTAAAAGAGCGGGATCCCAGCGGGATTCATCCGGCCTGCTCTTGCGAGCGTGGGCGGCGGTGGCATGATCTGGTCGACAGTGGCATGCTCCGCATCCAGTCCCTCGTGCGTCCTAGATCGGTAGACTGCAGTGCCAGCAGGGATGACGGTCCGCAGCGATGCATCGGATAACTGCGCTAGCGTACCGGCCACAACGGTGTAGAGCTGCGGCTCATGCTCAAGGAGATATTCCAGTACTGTGAAACGTGCCCGATGCTGGAGCACAAGGGTAAATTCCTCCCAGTCGGCGATGACCTGCTCACTCAAATCACCTCTCTCCCAATAGGTTGAGATCCACTCGCTACCGTCCAACGCCTCAACGATCGCTACGCATGCTGGATCATCGGCTCCGGTCAGCAGTTCGATCATCTGGTAGGTATCCGCGGATTGATCCCCGAACTCTTTGTGAAAACGGCCGGCAGCCGTGCTGGTTTCATACGGCTGATACAGCCAGCTCGCTTTCTCTAGGACCAGCTGAATGAGGGTGTCCAGAGAACCCGCCGGTGTGCGCTGACAAGCGAAACACTCCAGTGGACGCCCAGCGTCAACGGTCTGTGCCTCGGCGCTGTCTGCCACACACTGTCGCGCGGTTTGGCTGGTGAAGTGCTCGACGCACACAAGCCGCCCAGTCTCGATGAACCGCTCCTCCGATGCCATGACGTCCCTTCCTTCTCGGGGCGCGTGCGATCGTCGCGTCCCCAACAAAGCCCCAGCTCATGGTGTCTCTTATTCTCTCGGGAATCTATCCGCGGTCTTAGGGCCGTAAGTGCAAGGCCGCCCGATCCTCCGGATGGGCGCAGTTAGCCGTCGGGGTGATCAGACGCCGACTCCGATCCGCCATCTCAGATGAAGACTGGCCGGCGTCAACGTGTCTCGATCAAGCTGACGGTTCCCATCACGAGACCGCCAGATTCACTGAGACCGGACAGTTTTGCGTGAACCACTCGCCGTGTGCGGAGCGCCAGTTGACTCGGACAACGAATCCAGGTCGATCGGAATCAACAGATCTGACCTCTGCATTCCGCGTTCCTTTGTGCGTGCCAACCATCATTTGACGTTTGAGTCGGTCGTCGGCGCAGAAATTCACGTAGCACGGGAGTCCCGACGATGACGACAGGCGATCGGTGCTATACGGCGGAACGCTCTGCGCTGTCCCGATAACTCGGTCCCACGCCGTCACGCTGACCTCGTAGGCGGTGTCCTCTCCCACATTGGCGACGTACGCATGGCGAGGGTCAGTGTCCCACCGACCGACCTGCCAGCTCACCCCCGGCCGACGTGCACTGGCCGTCGAATGAGGTTGCCGTTTAGACCGCCTTTGGTAGACGACGAAGAAGACGAGCAGGACGGCCCACACGGCGGTGACCACCGCTAAGACCAGGAACGGGACCATCATCGGATCCGCCACAAACGAATCGTAATCCGCTAGCCAAGGTTGGGTAACACCCTTACAGACGTCCGATCTTGGTAAGAGTCAAGCCGAGGGCGCAGCTTGTGCGCATTGACCGTGTGCCGTCGAGCTATGTTCGGCAGATGCGCATCGACCTCATGGCGATCGTTGTGGAGGAGTACGACCCCGCCATCGCATTCTTCGTTGACTTGCTTGGGTTCGAGCTGGTCGAGGACTCACCGGCTTTGACCAATGACGGCCGCCCGAAACGCTGGGTCGTGGTCCGTCCGCCCAGGGCCCAAACTGGCATCCTGCTCGCCCGTGCAGACAGTGATACGCAAGCCGCTGCGATCGGGCAGCAATTCGCGGGCCGCGTCGGGTTCTTCTTGCGGGTCGATGATTTTCAGGTCGCATATGACCGGATGGTCTGCGGCGGAGTTGAATTCGTGACCGAGCCCCGCGCAGAGCCGTATGGACGTGTCGCGGTCTTCCTCGACATCGCCGGGAACCGATGGGACCTCCTTGGACCGGATCGGTCATAGCCAACGGTGGCGTCCCACGCCGCGACTTGTCCTGGTGGAAGTCCGGCGGCGCGCACACCACCACCTCGTGGCCAGCGTCTTTGAGTGCGACGGCTAGGGCCACCATTGGCTGAGCCTCGCCTCGTGAACCGATCGTCGATAATACTGCGCGCATCCTGATCTGCTGCTATCTCGTCAAAAGTGTTGCCGGACAGCAAGTCTGCACCAATGAGGGGGCCTTGCGGCAAGACCACCCAGCCGGTGCATACTGAAAGGGGAGGCGTCGCGCGCTGCGACCGTGAGGTCGGCCTCCCCCATCAACGGTGCGCAATCAACGAGCACACGCTGTCCGTCTTGGGCTACGCCCGATCGTCTGTCGAGTCTGAAAGCAACCAGTCTGCAGGCCGCCGACAGTAGACCCACCACACGCTGTGATCGATCGGTCCGACCCCTCGGCGATGGGCGCGAAAGCGTGCTGCCAACCTCTGGTGCACGAGGGCAAATGTGAGCAATGTCATGACCTGTGAGCTTGAGGAAAATTCTTTCCTGACCCGCCTGGATATCGCGGCCAGGCGGGCCTACCTTCGGTCTCCGAGCGGATATCGGCCCGCCGCAAGGAGATCCAATGCCTCAGGACGTCCCAATACATTTGGCAGGAAATAACATTCCCGTCGCCGAAGAAGCGACGCTTGTACCCAGTCGTATCGTCGGTCAAATCCCCGACGGACTGTCCGGAACGTTCATCCGCAACGGCCCGAACGCGCGCACCGGCCATTCGCCACACTGGTTCGCCGGCGACGGCATGGTGCACGCGGTCTGCCTGCGCGACGGCAACGCCACCTGGTACCGCAACCGTTTCATCCGCACCCCGCTCTACAAAAACCCCACTCAGTCGCGCTACGCGCTGGCCCTCGACCCGCAAACCGGGGACATCGACTATCGCGTGAACACTGCCAACACCCATATCGTTGAACATGCCGGCCGCCTACTCGCGCTGGAAGAAGGTGGCCTGCCCTACGCACTCACCGCACTGTTGGACACCGTTGGCCCATACACGTTCGACGGGGCATTGAAGGGCCCGATGACCGCCCACCCGAAATCCTGCCCATTGACCGGAGACCTGCTGTTCTTCGGGTATCGCCTACGCCCACCCTTTCTGACCTACTACCGCGCCGACTCCCAGGGCATTCTGCGCACGTCACTGGATATCGATCTGCCGGCTGCGGTGATGATGCACGATTTCGCCATCACCGCCGAGCACGTCGTGTTCATGGACTTGCCGGTGGTCTTCGACGTTTCCGCGGCAGCCGCCGGCGCACCGCCGTGGCGCTGGGACCCCTACCACCAAGCGCGATTCGGTGTGATGTCACGCCGCGACGAGGCCGCTCCCATCCGGTGGTTCGACGTCGACTCCTGCTTCGTGTGGCACACCATGAACGCCTACGAAGCCGGCGGCGCAATCGTCATCACCGGAACCCGCGTCGAAAGTCTCTGGCGCCAAGGACCCGACGACGTCACCGGCGGTATGCCGACACTGCACCGCTGGACCCTCAATCTCACCACCGGCGCCGTCACCGAAACCCCTCTGGATGACACCGCCTCGGAATACCCAAGGATCTCAGAATCGGTGTGTGGGCAGCCACACCGATTCGGCTACACCACCAGCTTCGCCCTGCAGGCCGAGCCGAACTCATCCGAGATCTACAAATACGACCTGTGGAACGGAACACGAACGACATTTCGTTTTCCCCAAGGACATAGCTGCGGAGAAGCTGTCTTCGTCCCTTCCACCGATATTCGGGCTAGCGAAGACGACGGCTACCTGATGACATTCGTGCACGATGGCAGCGACGCCACCAGTTACCTTGTGATTCTCGACGCCGCAGACCCGCTCACCAGGCCAATCGCCGAGATCCACCTACCAGTACGCATACCCAACGGCTTCCACGGCAACTGGATCCCTTCCCGCGCTATCGGTGCATGAGAATTCCCATGAACAGGGCCAAACGGTGACGCTCCCACGCCCCACCAACATCACGGTTGGTCATGCGTCCGGGACCGGCCGTGTCGGTCCCGGACAACAACCGAGCAGTACTTTGCCAGGTTGGGCGCCCACCCCGGTGGGTCATTTCACGAGACCCCCAGAGGGTCAATTTTCAGAGACCGTTGACAGGCTGCGTGTCCCGAGTGCGAGGACCGCAGAATATGAGCCTCTCCGTGTTCGTTATCCCTGTTGTGGGACAACTCATTTCGTTGTCGTATGTGAAGCTCCCGGTTGTGGCCCGCTGCCCTTCTGTATTGCTCGGCGCCGCAACTTTGTTCGATAAAGTGCGGAGCAGTTGCTGCAGCTTTGCGCGATGTATCAGATGAATCACACCAGGGGCAGCCGCCAGTCTGGGCTGTCGCGGGTGTTGAGTGCCGCTCCCCCGGTGGGGGATTCGTCATGGCTTCTTGACTCCACGCAGGACCGCATGGCACGGCACCGTCGCAGTCAACCCTTGTACTAGGCACTGCGGCCGTCGATCTAGCGCTAGCTGCGGTCAGGTCTGGTCTTTGCGGGGTCGGCTGGGCGGCGGCGTGAATCCTTCGGGCCATCTCGTCGTCGCGTTGTAGTAAATGTTTCCCAAGTCCGTACGCGCCAAGGTCGCGCCGATCAAGTTCGCGTCGGAAAGGTCTGCGGCATAGAGTTTTGCGCCGGTCAAATTTGTCTGATCTAAGGACGAGTAGTAGAGGTTCGCGATGCTCAAGTCGGCGCCGGTCAGATTCGCATCGGTGAACTTCGCCGCATTCAGGTTGGCCATCAGCAGGCCAGCGTCGACGAGGCTTGCAGATGGCAACCATGCGCCGACCAGGTACGACGCGTTTAGCAGCACCCCGTCGAGGTATGCCCTCGTCAGTATCACGTTGGCCAAGCAGGTGGTCTGGAGGTCGATTCTCTCGAATTGCGGTGCCGCACGATCACGGCGTCCTATTACCGCCAGGGCGGCTTGAACGTCGGCCAGCGGGACTGACAAGGCGTTGCATTTGTCTGCTGGCCCGGCGTGCGTGCGGATGTAGGCACTGAGTACTTCGAAGATCACACTGCGGTCTGCTGGCGAATCTCGGGTGAGACGTTCCAACGAGTAGATGCCGCCTAGCCGGATATCAAGCTTGTCGGAGCCGAGCTGTTCAACGGCCTTCGTGAATCGGTCAGTGACCTGGCCCTGCTCGGACAGGGCGTACTGCTTTTGAGTGGAACCCAGGGATTGAGCGGAGAACCACAATGCTGCGACAGCGGTGAGTGCCGTGGCTATCGCAGCGAGCCTCGGCCAGCCGCTCCAGCCAAACAGCCGGTTCACTCCCCGCCGGACGGAAGCCATCGTGCGTTGCCGGCGGCTCGCAGGTGGCGCTGGTCGCCTCAGCCGCAGACGCTGTTGGCCGCGAGAGAGCCGACCGGCAGCAGCCTGATCGCGAGGTTCACGTGATGCCGCCGGCAACGGGCTCATACCTATCAATCATCAGTCGGGCACGGCCAAACACACGAGTAGCGGACTACCCGTGTCGCGTGAGCATCCACCTCGAGCTCCGATAGCCAACCGGTCCGCAGCGGGATCGACCGGTTGGCAGCGACGCGGTTTCTGTCGTTGCCGTGAGCAAATCCGGGCAGCCATCGACGCCGCCACATTCGAGCTAGGTCGAATGTCGCTGCTGCGGCGCGATTTGCGATGATGGAGTGGGCGATATCGCTTCCTCGGGGGGAGGTTCACGTGAGTGCGGTACAGAGCCTGCCGAATGCGCCAGTTCTGCTGTACGACGGTGTGTGCGGGGTCTGCAATAGCGCGGTGCGCGCCATTCTTCGGTTCGACCGTGATGGAACGCTGCGATTCGCCTCTCTGGGCAGTGACTTCGCTCGCGACATCAGGTCCCGCCACCATCAGCTAGAGGGCGTCGATTCCGCTGTCTACGTCCGCAACGCGGGACAGCCTGACGAGACCGTGGATATCCGGTCTGCAGCGCTGCTGCAGGTCGCTGCCTACCTCGGAGGGTGGTGGAAATTGGCGCTGGCGGCATACGTGATTCCGCCGGCGGTGCGCGATCGGCTTTATGAGCGCTTCGCGGCTTTCCGTTACCGCATCGGCGGCCAGCATCACACCTGTCCCATCCCGACAGCCGAGGCGCGCACTCGTTTCCTCGATGCGACTTACCAGCTGGAAACGCTGATCAGCACTGGCACAGTTCTCTCTGACTATCGTGGCAAGCTCGGTTAGGTATCTCGATGCGCTTGCCCGTCTTGCCCTTACCGCTGTGGGTCGCGCGCGCCGCCCTGGGTGCTCGACGTCGTGTCTTTGATCTCGCTGATGCCGCGGTGCCCGGAGAATTCGCGCTGTTCTTCGATGTGACGATGGGGCTGCAGAAGCTGAAGATCGCCGGCGTGCTGGTCTCCTCCGGGCTCGCCGATGCCCTCGGCAAGAGTTCGCGTGATCCCGTCGACCTCGCAAACCAATTGGACCTGGACCCTGACGTGACGGTCAGAATCGTCAACGCCGCGATCGCCTCGCGGCTGATGCAGCTGGACCGTCACGGCCGTGTGCGCCTGACGAGTCTCGGCGCCCCGCTGCGCCGAGAACACCCCAAATCGATCGCGTCCTGGGCTGCCTACTTCGCGCACCCTGACACCGCGGCCGCCTATGCACACCTCGACGCCCAGCTGCGCGAGGGAGCCCCAACCTCGGGATATCAAAAGGCATTCGGCAAGTCGCTGTGGGAGTACTTAGACGATCGCCCCGATATGAGAGCCACGTTCGCCGACGCGATGCGCCAGCTGTCCGAGTTCGACCTTGCCGGAATCGTGCGGACCTATCCATGGCCAAGACGCGGAACCATCTGCGACATCGGGGGCGGAGTCGGGCACATGCTTGCAGCCATCCTCGACCATCGGCCTGACGCTCGCGGCATCTTGCTCGACTCAGCCGAGGTCCTCGAACACGCAGACGCATTCCTGCGCGAGCGAGGATTGACCGACCGGATCGAGTGCCGTGCCGGCGACCTCTTCGGTCAGCTCGACGCCCACGCCGACGTCTACACGATGAAATGGATCCTGCACGACTGGGACGATGACGCCTGTCGCGAAATCCTCAAGCGCGTCCGCGCCACCATGCCGCCCGGTTCGAGGCTGGTCACGATCGATATGCACCACGGACCAGGCCAGCTGAACACGGTGTCCGCGATGGCCGACGTGCTGATGCTGGTGTCCTGCCAGGGCGGGCGGGAACGCTCGCCGCAGCAAGTGCACGCCCTGATGGGCGACGTCGGGCTCATACCCGGCCGAGTCCGCCACTACGGGCCGACGATGCTAGTCGAAGCCCTCGCTCCATGACGGCTAACGCCGGCCCGACGCAGCATCAACGCAGTGGCCGCATGATCTTGGTCGTAGTCTTGGCCGCAGCCGTCGCAGTGCACCGTCGCGGACTGGTACCGCGCATCAGCGGGGTTCTCGTAGCCGCACCCGTCCCCGTGGATGCGGGAGAGCCCAAAGCGACCGACCTCCCTGACGGCGCAGCCCTCGCGCTTAGCGGCGGTGGTCATGAGCGTACGCAGCCGTCCGGGTGCCACCACGGTTCGCGCGGCGGCGCCTTTGTGGGCTGCACGTGGTCGCGGGACGGATGCGGCGGTAAGTTCAGGCAGCAACAAATCATCCAGCACAAGGGTTTTGGCCTGGCTGGCGAGCATGGCGGCGAACCGGCGATAGAGATCGTCGCGGGCAGCGATGGCGTGACGCCTCTGGCCGAGGTCCGGTCCGCGCCGCAGTGTGAGATCGCGGCGCTGCCAGCGCAGAAGTAGAGCCGCGATCGACTCGGCATCCGCCGGCGGGGCCATCGCCCAAGCCCGAGCCAACGCGTGGAATTTCGCTGCGCCGCGCCAATGTTCGACGGTCGCCGCATCCAGGACGCCGCCGGGCGTGCGCGGATCGTCGATCGGCCCGTGTTTGGCCAGCCAGGTCACAACGGATAGCTGTAGCGCGCGAGTAGCTTGCCCGCGCTGGGCCCGGATTTGATCCGCACGGGCGAACCCATCGTTGAGGGTCGCGGGCACGACGAGCCGCCCAGTCCGCGTGGTCTCGGCGACCACGACGGCGCAAAGATCCTCCGGAATATTCAGTGCCCGAGTCGATCTCCACGTGGCCGCGATGATCCCGTCGGCGCCGCGGCGCCAACCCAGATGCACTGCCACCGCCGGGCCGGTGCGCCGGGTGTCGGGATCGGGCACAGTGGCTGAGACATTGAGAGTGGCGCGCGGTCCCGCTGGCGTGTGGCGGATGGTCAGTCGCGCACCGGTGATGTCGGCGTCAGCGGGCAGTTGGCGATGCTGCTGGACGGGCAGCTCCACCAGCAGCATCTGCCCGTCGGCGCCACGGCCGTAACGGAACCGGGCAACGACTCGCCCGGCACGCCGTTGGTCGCTCGCTGACATCTGGTTCCACACCTCGGGATCGATCCACGGAAGCTGAAAGTAATTGTGGTACTTACCATCTAAGGCAGCGACTACTGCTGGGGAACGTGGCGGGTCGTCGCGGCGGCGAATCAGTTGCACAGCAATCGTTCCCGAGCCGTCAAACTGGTGGTGGCGTAGGGTCGCGCCGGGTCGGGTGATGCGTTGCTGGCGAAGGCGTTTCACCGCACCGATATGCTGAGCCACCACGTCGTTGAAGGTGCACCAGAACAGGCCCCGATCCTGGACATAGGTTCGGTAGAGGGCTCGTTGCGCGGTGTTGAACGCCGCAGTTCGCGCCGCGCGTGGGCCTGCGGCCTGAGCGCGAACCTCGGTGATCGCTGCGCGCCGCTGCTGGCGTGCCTCACGAAGAGCCGACATCGCTGAAGTTTCGGCAGGACTGCGCCGAGTGCTGCGCTTCGACTGCCCCCGTTCGTCTTTGGCGGTACCCGACACTACGTTGCACGCCTCTTGGGCTTGGGTAATGCGCGCTTCGGCCGCGGCCACCGCGGGGAAACTTGACCAGATCGCCTGTAGATCGGCCTCATAGGCTAGGCGGATGGCTACCAGCTCTTCGCGCAACTCATGTGTGAGGCGCAATTGCTCGCGGATCGGCTCCGGCACGCGCCAGGTGTAGCGCACACTCAAGGTCACACCACTGAACGCCACAAACCGAACTGTAAGCGACGACAACGGTGGTATGGATAACAGTCGACGCAAGTACGACGCCCTCACGCTGGCGTTGCCAAACAGTGCCTAGTATCGCATATGCCTGTGCTGCGCGCCGGCGCTATATCGCGTCAACGCGGTACGTGCACTGTGGTGTTCGTAACTCGCCAGCAGCGGGGGAGTGCGCGTCGCCAATCGATTTTGCCACCGTAAGAAAGACGCTGGATCACGAGAAACCATGCACGCCAACAGGCTCGGTTCGTACCCAGGGGAAGTAGCGAGTAGCGGAGCTAACGTTCTGCTCTGGCGCAGATGTTCATCGGTGTCCGAATTAGACTCAGAAGGCCATCGGGTCCTTGCCCGAACAGTTTTGCCGATTGGATCTTCCGATTGAGCCTGGGCGTTACGTCGGAACGTGGATATCGGCACCGGGTCTTAGTTGATGCCAGCTGGAGGGCGTGCGTGCGCGATCGCCGCGGGACTAGCGATCCTCTGTGAACGAAATGAGGAAGCGGCGAAAACCCCGCCCCCGGCAAGGCTTCCACCGCTTCCCGGTGACCGCATCCCCCGAAGCGGTAGCCGTGTCTTGGCACCGTAGCACTGATTGCCGAAGCGTCGACTCGTTTTGAGCTATCTGCATGACGTGTGAAGGTAAAGCGCTCAACAAAATCGACGAAGACGAGGGAACGCCGGCACGCTACGAAAAGACCCTGCCCGAGCGACACGACAGCGTCCTGACTCGTCGGCGGGTCGGCGGGGTTACCGCGCGACACATGGGAACGCCCGGATCGCAGGCTTTCTGGCCGATGAGGCCCGTAGGCGCAATCTAGGTTCCCGTTGTTGTTGAGCGGTCGTCGCCAATCCCCTTGTGGCAGCGCCCGGGCCCGAAACAGAGGGTGCATCGCTGGCCGGCTCAGAACCGGTTTCCGAGCAGAGTGCAAATCACGACGGTAATTGCCCCGATGCACGCGCTCAGCACCCGAGTGTTTCCGTTCACCGCCAAATAGAGCAGCAGGTAGCGGATGGTGTAGTCCCATCCGCGGTTGACGATGTGCTCGAGGCGACGCGGCGTGTGTTCGTGCTTCATGGCGGCAATAGTGGTCGGGTCACCCCGGTCCGGTCGCCTCACCAGAGGCCAGCTACTAGCGGATAGTTGGGTAGTTGCTGGCGGGACGTACAGCAGCTATTCTTCAACTATGCTCTATTATCCGCCAGTGGCTACCCCGTGTAGAACTACCCTCACATCCCGGGGCTAACGATGGAGGTGGGGTTCCCTGCGCTCCTCGCAGCGGCCGAGCGGGCCGAGAAAAACAAGCGGTACCACCAGATGCGACGGGAAAAAGCCGAAGCGATCCGCCGGCGCCGACGAAAACTGCTCAAGGCGCGCTCCGACGCCGTCGCCGCGGCCCTAGAGGGCTACCGACGTCTGGACCGCGGACAACAGCCGACCATCCGGGTGCGCACCGGCTTCATTTGGCTCGATACACCCCGGGCTCCTCGTGAAGTCGGCAGCGTCTTGGCCACGCGCCAAGGCGATGTCGACACGCGCCCGCCGAACACCAAATTGATCCACCGTCCCGGCAACGCTCAACAGGTCTACGCCACCGCCATCTACATTGCGCACCTGGAATTCGAGCCCGGCGCACACGTCGACAATCGCCACCACAACGTGTTCGACCAACCATCCGGCCCCTCGTGGGCCACGCTCAACGCGCTCGGCGGCGGTGGCGTCGACACCCGTGAGCTCAATCTGCGGATGACCCGCGCCCTGCACAAGCTCAGCACGCACCGACTGGTCGACGTTGGTGCACCCGGTGCCGCCAAGCGTTACGACGCCTTCGAACTCAAAGACGAAGGCGCCTCAGGCGAGCGCTACCGCGTGCCCGGCGACGGCGCCACCAACGTCATCACCGTCCCCGCCGGATTCTTCCGTGCGGGCTGGCACCTTGTCCTGACCGCTGAAGAGCTCGCCACCCTGCTGATCATCATTGATGCCACCGCGCGCTTCGGTGCCCTCCCCCGATTGCCCGAAGAAGGAAACGGAATCGGCATCGCCGACAAGACAAAATGGGGCCGCTATGGAATAGCACCCGAGGCCTACACCTCGCTGCACGAACTCAAAGAGTTCGGCCTCATCGACGTGTACGACCCGGACAACCGCGTCGGAGGCAAAATCCCCGACACTCGGCGCAGCACATCCGACATGCGGACCCTTCGACTGATCTATCCCATCAAGGCTGACACGGACTACGACAACGCTTACGACGTCGTCACCAGGTGCCTCACCGACTCTCCGCTACCGCCGCGGATGAGCGACTAAATGCCGCTAGCGTCCATTGAAGCGGCAGGAGTCGTCGGCTTGTCAGTCCGACATAATAGAGCCAATGATGCTGCGCATGTGACTGTACCCCTGAGGGATTCATCAGATCGATCACCAATCGTTGCGGGTGTCTGGCCGATCTGATTGTTTGCGAGCTAGGGCTCGGGTTTGAGTAACTCATCCAGGCTGTGTCCCGCCGCTGCGGCTTTCGCCAGCCAGCCGCGAGCAGCGTCCGGATCCGGCGGCTTCCACCGTCCGGCGAGCAGCATCGCGAGGTTGACCATGGCGGTAGTGTTTCCTAACTTGGCGGCAGTCTCATACCAGTGGCGGGCTGCGGGCAAGTCCGGCGTGTCCTGTAGGTCGGCGAAGAGCACGCCGAGATTGATCATGGCGGTGGTGTTTCCCAACTCGGCTGCCGTCTCGTACCAGTGGCGGGCTGCGAGCAGGTCGGGCGGGTTGGAGTGGGTGGCGAGCCCTCCGAGGTTGACCATTGCATTTGTTTCGCCCGTGCCGGCCGCCTTCTGGTACCAGGCGTGTGCGGTTTCGAGATGCGGCGGATTCGCTTGTTCGGCCAGTAGACCCAAGTTGAACATGGCGCCGGCGTGGCCGGCGTCGGCTGCCTTCTTATACCAGTTACTCGCGGTGGTTAGGTCGGGTGGATTTTCCTGTGCGGCGAGCAGGCCCAAGCTGACCATCGCGTCCGCGTCGTCTCTGTCGGCGGCCTTCTTCAACCAGGCGCGGCCGGCGGCGGGTTCCGGCGGATTCATTCGGTGGATGAGTAACAGCCCGAGATTATTCATGGCGTAGATGTCTCCGGCGTTCGCCGCTTTTGTCAGCCATTCGAAGGCGGCATTGAGGCTCGATGAATCGTCTTGCTCGGCAAGGAGCATGGCGAGATTGACCATGGCGCGGGTGTTCCCCAGATGGGCGGCGTTTTCGTACCAGCGGCGGGCGGCACGCGAATCACCTTCTGCGACAAGGAATACCCCCAGGTTGACCATGGCGTCGGTGTTGCCCGCGTCGGCCGCCTTCTGGTACCAGTCGTTCGCGGTTTCGAGGTCTGGCGGGTCCTCCCGCTCGGCGAGTAGGCCCAAGTTAATCATGGCGCCTGCGTTGCCGGCGTCGGCGGCCTTCTCGTACCAGCTCCGTTCGGCGTTTAGGTCGTTTCGCTCGGCGAACAGGACTCCGAGGTTGTTCATCGCGTTAGTGTTGCCGGCGGCGGCGGCCAGCAGATACCAGCGGCTGGCGAGGGTGAGGTTGGGAGGATCCTGCAGGTCGGCGAACAGCACCCCAAGGTTGACCATGGCATCTGTGTCCCCCGTCGCGGCTGCCCTCTCGTATAAGCGGCGCGCGGCGTCCAGGTCGGGCGGGTCCCACCGGGTCGCGAGCAGTACCCCAAGGTTGACCATGGCATCGGTATTGCCTGCAGCGGCTGCCTTCTCGTACCAGCGGCGGGCGCCGGGCAGGTCCTCAGGATCCTGGTGGTCGGCGAGCAGCAAGCCCAGACTGAACATGGCAGCGCCAAGCCCCGCGGCGGCGGCTTGCCTCGACGCCTTGATGGCGACGGGAATATTCTCGCGCTGGAAAGCGGCGAGACTGACCACCAAGGCGATGATCGGTGGCGCGTTGTTAAGCGCCACATTCCAAAACGATTCGGGAATGGGGCGCAGCGGATGGTTTTGCCCGTCGTCTGCGGCCACGAGGTAGTCGAAAGGACGGTAACTGCGGGTGTGGTCGGTCAGGCGGCGCGTGATCAGCGCAGCGACTCGACCCCATCCTTCTTGCGGTGTGCGTGCAGCCTTGATGGCGTCGACGGCCTGTTGCTCGGTGGCGTCGAGGTCGGGTCGTTCTGTTTCGAATGCGCCCAAAGCCAGTGCAGCAAGGGCGCTTTCGGGGATGAGGTCTGGGCGTCCTACGCGGACCCAGTCGATCGCCACGCGAATCACGCTGTGGCGCAGCGGGTCGGTGTACAGGGCATCATCGTACCGCTTGAGCAGCTCGGGGGCGCCGGCGAGACGCGCGGCGAGCCCGAATTCCAGATCCTGCCCAGGGTAGGCACGGCCGGCGGCGGCCTGTTCGTCGGGGTCCTCCCCCGTAAGCGGGGCAAGGTCGACGGTAATGGCGTGCTCGAGAAGCACCCGGGTGTCTCGTAGCAGCGCGCCACCTTGATAGAGCCGGTCGCGTTGTTCTTGCCGCAGGGTTGCCAGCACGACGGTGCGGCCGCTGCGGGAATTCAGCCGTGACAGCAACGCTGGGGTGAGCGGATCGGCGTCGGAAACATATCGATCGAGGTCATCGAGCCACACCACGACCGTGTCAGGGCTGTTGTGCAGCCGCGGATCCGCAACGAGCCGGCCGAACATGCCAGGGCGCGGGAACAGCAGGCGGGCTTGGGGAAAGTGCTTGCGGACGGCTTCGAATGCGGTGCGGGTCTTGCCGGCCTTCGACGGGCCGACGAGCAGTACCAACTGGTTTCGGTCGGCTAGTGCCGTCGCCAGGTCGTTGTCGCGGGTGCGGGGCACGTAGGGATCATGTTCGCCGTAGGTTTGGGCATCGCCGAACGGTGACGGGGTAGCCCCTAATCGGTAGGGGTCGAGTCCTGCCACCATAGGAAGGTCGTCGCCGTCGACGACCTCGACGAGGTCGGCCAGCACCTCAGATTCAGGTGGCGCACTAGCGGCGTCCTGCTTCGTCGCAATTTGCCGCAGCGTGGCGTACTGCGCGAGTTGCAATAGAGGACTGTTTTGCTCGGCAGCGGCGAGTACTAACTCGTCGAGGACGATGTCGGGAAGAGCCGACAAGAATTGCGGAGCGTCAAAATCTAATTCGACTGCAAGCTGGTAAAAGTCCTGCCCGGTCGCTTCTAACGCGGCGATGAATGTCTGGCGGGCGTCATCGACGCGTCCTGGATAGGAGACCACGGCACGAAGGACATTGGTAGCGACATCCTTGTCGACGAACGGTCTAATGAGCCGACGACCGGTGCGCGTCCACCAGTCAATATCGCGGGCATCGCTTCCGGGCATTGATTCCTCGATGGCTCGAACAAACGCCATCGCCATGACGTCTTGGGCGGCCTTTGTCCTTCCGCTGAAGACTTTCCGCCACGCGCCTTTTGCGGCCTCGCTGCCGACCGCTCCGGCACCACCCTTTCCCACAGCGATTCCCGCTGCCTCGAGGGCCGCAAGAATGAGTGCGGTTGCTGACATCAGCACCATCTTAATTAATCAGCAGCCGTCGGCGAGGGCGGCGAGTCCGCCGTCGCCTATGAGCGGACATCGATAGGTCTCTGGAGCGAAGTCACCAAGTCTTGCAATTAAACTCGAATCGGGCCTGCGGCTCTCGACGATAGGAGCGGGTTCTGCGGTCAACGCGATCCATCGTGGCCGCGCCAGAATTGAGCTCTTACCCCGGTGCCGCTGACAGCTCCTCGTGGACGGTTTGCCAGTCGGCGCCGTACCCAACCCGCGACGTGAGCTGCCGCTTGTAGCGATTTGAGCACGGCGCCGGACGGCGGCTCCGACCAAGCGGCCAGAGCTGTCGACAGGGTGGCCATGAACTCGTCGAGTGTCGCCTCGTCGATCACCAGCAGCGCATCATGTATGCGGTTCGCCGTCGCGAATGCCGTTGCAACATCGCGCATCAACTTGCGCCGCTCGAAGTCGGTCGTCTCCAGGCGAGCAAACGCCAGCGCAGTGTCGAGTTGCCCGGAGTCGATGTGGTAGTTCATCAGCGCCGAGATTGCCGCGCGCCGTTCATGCTTGCCGTGAAGATCAGGCAGCACCCTTTCGGCGAGGTCGGTACGGCCGATCGTGATCATCGTGGTGATCAGCATGAGCAGAGTATTGTTGCGCAGATTCTCATGAGAAATGGCCTTAACAGCGTGGTGAGCCAGAACGAAGGTGCCATCGCTTTGAGGGTGCGCGTCTGCAGCAGCCATTCTCACGAGTGCCTCCGCCCGGCCCTCCGGCGACCTCCAGATCCAGTCTGCCCACAAAGAGCCTGTGACGTTGTTTGCCTCGCGCCATGCCGCCGCTGCTTGTGTGCTGCCGTCGTATTCGAGTCGGGCAGCGTTCTCTCGCAGCTCGAGGGCCGACATCCACCGAAACCAGCTTGCGTCGTCGGGCTCTCGCGCTGCGATATGCAGTCCCTCGTCCAGTAGTGGTCGCCCACGCTCATCGCCTGACGCGATCATGCATCGCGTGAGGTCGCAGAGCGCGGTAATGCGACTATTCCCATCCGCGATCCTGGCTACGACGCGCAATGCTTCGGCGAACTGCTCGCGTCCGGCCGCCTGTTCGGCACGCGCGAATGCTTTTCGCGCGAGACCGTCGCGGGTGAGGCAACAGCGGTCAAAATCGACAAGCTGGGCCGCAGCCGCTGACCACGGTCACTGCCGCAAGCGAGGCGGGCATACCTGTTTCCCGTTGACGCGAGGCCGGAGGTCTTCTGGTCTACCGACGACACCCGGATCGAGGCTGTGTTCCCGCACCCTTAGCAGTCCTCAACGGCCGTCCAGGGTGTGAAACTTACACGACTCACCAAGGGGCGGAGTATAAATCGTGTACTGGCAGTGTGCTGGCGGAGGGCACGTATTCCAAATCTGCGCTATTTCTCAATATCCGACAGCCTCGGACTCTCGGCACATTGCGGAACGGGCGTGCCATCGGGTTGGTGATGTCAACCGTCGGTTTCTGGCGTCACGATGCCGCGGTCGAATGCGTAAACGATGGCTGCTGCACGGTCGCGTAACCGCAGCTTGTCGAAGATGTGGCTGACGTGGGTCTTGACCGTCACCGCCGAGATTCCCAGCTCTAGACCGATCTCGGCGTTCGTGCGTCCTTGGCCTAGAAGCGTGAGGACGTCGAGTTCGCGGGCGGTTAGCTGCTCTACTGGAGCTTTCTTGTTGCGTGGCGTTGTCGCGCGGTAAGCCGTGAGGACGCGGCCGGTAATCGACGGGTCGAGGAATGCGTCACCTTCCGCGACAGCCCGAATGGCGCGAATAAGCTCCTCGGCCGGTGCGTCTTTGAGGATGAAGCCTGCAGCACCGGCGCGCAGCGCGCCGGACAACAGCTCGTCGTCATCAAACGTGGTGAGAACGAGGACCGGAGGCGGGTCGTTCGCACTTTGAATCGACCGCGTGGCCTCGATTCCACTGACGTGCTTCATGCGCAGGTCCATTACGACGACGTCGGGGTCCAACTGGGCTACAGCAGCTGGTACCTCGGAGCCGTCTGAACACTCGCCGACGACCTTGAATCCGTTTCTGGGCCGCAGCATTCGTCGCAATCCCGAGCGCAGCAGCTCCTGGTCGTCGACGAGCAGCACGGTGATCTCGCGTTCCGTCACGACGTCACATCCCCCACCTGCGTAGGGATTGTGGCCTGAACCAACCATCCTGGCGGCGCCGGTCCAGCACGCAACGACCCGCCAATCAGTTCGGCCCGCTGACGCATCCCGTGCAGGCCGGATCCGCTGTGGGACACGGAGATCGGATGTGATGCCGTGTTGGTGACACACACGGTCGCCCACTCGTTCGTGATGTCCACGCGCAGGTTGGTTTCGGCTCCGGGCGCATGTTTGGCCACGTTGGCCAGTGACTCCTGAACGATGCGGTAGAGACTGAGTCCGGTTGTTGCCGAGACGAATTGAGGCGCACCGTCGATCTCGTAGCGAATCCTCATTCCCGCGCGCCGGAAGTCCTCGATGAGAGTGGGGATGTCGTCGATCCCGGGCTCCGGTGCAGGGTTGGACGGTCCGGTACCTAGCAATCCGACGGTCAAGCGGATATCGGACATCGCTTGGCGTCCGACGCGTTCAGCATCTTCGAGCGCCTCGATCGCGTCGTCGATATCACGGTCCTGCTGCAAGGCGTGGCGGGCTACTGTCAGGTTGAGCAGCGTGATGCTCAGCGAGTGCGCGACGACATCGTGGATCTCGCGGGCGATTCGGCGACGCTCTTCGCTGGCGGCTCGTCCGGCGTGGGCTTGGCGCGCGTCGCGCTCGCGCCACAGCAGCCGCAGTTGCATCAACATCATCCGCCCCGAACACGCCCCCCACACCACGCCGAACATGTAGGGAATCCCCCAGTCGAGGGTGCCCGCCGCCGTCGGGACGGCCAGCGTTATTACCGCGACGACGGTGACCACCATGCTTGCAGCAAACGAAGCAGCCGCCGAAATCATCACCGCGGTCACGATGAGAACGATTGGTGCGAGATCTTTTTCGACAGGACGGGCCAACAGCACCGCGGCCGCCCCGATCTGCGTCGCTGCGTGCCACAAGGTCCGGACGAAACCCTTCGGCCAATAGTCGATCAGCTGAACGGCCCAAATCGCACCGGCCAAGACCGCGATCAATGCCGCGCCGGCCGCTACACGCTGGCCAGCGGCGAGACCGAACGATCCCAATTGGGCTATCGCGCAAATCAGGAAATACACGACCGGGTAGTCATAACCCATCTCGGCCGCGTGTCGGCGCACATAGCCCACCGCCCCGCCGATCACCCGCACTTGCTCAGCCTAGGACTTCGCCAGCGAGGAGACATCGTCCATCCCGACGATGGGTTCTCCACCCACAGTAGGAGAAATCTTCACCACCGCAGTGGGACGAATTCACAGCTACGGCACCCTAGCGTTGTCCGCATGACCACTGCAGCCGCACTGTCCGCAGAAACTGACAATCGTGACATAGATAGGTATCAGGCACTGCTTGCGCGGCTGTCCACCCTGTCCGTCACCCACCATTTCGATGCCTACGGCGACATCGAATGGGACTCCCCCGGCTTCGAGATCGACCGCGCAGATCCGCGGTGGGCGCTAACCTCGGATGATCCGCTTGCACACACGCAGTGGTACCAAAATCTGCCAACTGACCAGCGAGCGGGCCTTGGCCTTGATCGCACCGTGGCGATGATGAAGACCGGGCTCGAGTTCGAGCGCGTCCTCAAGCAGGGCCTACTCGAGTTCGCCGGCACGCTCCCCAACGGTGCCACCGAGTTCCGCTACGCCTACCACGAGGTCATCGAAGAGTGCCAGCACTCATTGATGTTCCAGGAATTCATCAACCGCAGCGGTTTTGACGCCGTCGGGCTCCCACTTTATGCCCGTCTCGGTGCACGGCTGGTTATCCCGCTCGGCCGACGTTTCCCGCCGTTGTTCTTCATCTTCGTGCTCGGTGGTGAAGAACCCATCGACTACGTCCAGCGCAAGGTCCTGCGCGACGAGAACGATCTACCCCCGGTACTCGAGCGGGTAATGAGGATCCACGTCACCGAGGAGGCCCGCCACCTCTCCTTCGCGCGCAGCTATCTCAAGAGCCGTGCGGCAACCCTCACATGGTACGACCACCTCCAACTAGGAATCGGCGCCCCGATCATCCTCTCGGTGATGACAGCCATGATGTTTCGGCCGTCGCCACAATTGGTCGCTAAATACAGCATCCCGAAAAAGGCGCTCGCCGCGGCATACACGAACAACCCAGCGGCCAAAGCTGACGACCTGGCCGCGATCCGGCGGGTACGCAAGCTGTGTGCGGAGGTAGGTGTGCTCGGCCGATGCTACCGACTGTGGTGGCGCCTACTCGGATTACACGACCCATCTATGACGACGCCGGCCGTTGTTGACAGCCACCGATTTTCGAATGAATTGGGTTCCCTACGAAAGGTCCTCCATCTGCGTCGTAAGCGAACGTGACCGCACCCGTCAACTGGTCCACATGGATCAACTGATCGGGGGGTCAGCTCACTTCCAGCAAGGCCGCGCTGACCATGTGACCGACCCATACATGGTGTTGCATCAAATGCAACGGGCGCACGGCTCGCTACGCCACCAACAAGTGACCGAATCAAGATGATCTCGCCAGGGCACAGCAAGGCAACAATGGCGGTCGCGCGCTCTTGAGTACAGCTAAACTGACTGCAGCAGAGGTAATTTCAATATCAATCTCTTGTCACCCGTCCAGCTGCGGTAGCCGGCAAACGCCTCCCAGCAATGGCATGTAGATCGCTCGTTCTCCCCGCAACAGTGAGAACGGTGCATCCGTCCGCACTGACAATGTGCTGTTCCGACAAGTACCTGGTGCGCGCCGAGCTCCGCACCGCATTCGGGACAGTGCGATGGACGGGGTTCCTCCCACCCGCGCCGGGTCTGCCGAAGCCCCATTCCCGCGATCGTAGCGTTGAGTTGAAGTTGAAGCGCCTGCGGCGCTGCTGAATGGCTTGGGCCGTCCCGGCCCAAGCCGATGTTTCTTTGCCTTTCTGGCTTTTTCGATTGTTGCCCGGCGGTTCGCTCGCGCTAAGGCCACGGCCTCCGCTTCGCTCCGGGCGCAAGGCTCGCACAGTTACCCGACGCGTTCGCTGCGCTCGCGGCGGCTAACTGTGCGCCCGGACCTTGCACTCCGCGCCCCTATGCCGGGCCAAATCTCAATTGCCAGAGGGCAAAAAGAGCAGGCGGCCATGTGAACGCCTGCCGTACACAGAAAGGTTCAACCATGACCGACACAACCAACACCGACAGCGCAGCCACTACCGCCGACCAGCCCATCGGAACGCTGGAACACCTTGACCCGATGCTGCTCGACATCGGTGACAATGTCCGTGACGACGCAGCGCTGAGTAAGGCGTTCATCGCCAGCATCGCTGAAAACGGAGTTCTGGTGCCAATCACGGGTGTGCGTGACGCCGAGCGGCCGGAAGTCATCCGGGTCCGGAACGGGCAGCGGCGCACCCTGGCCGCCCGTGAGGCTGGCTTGTCCAGCGTTCCGGTCTATGTGCTGCCGTCCACCGCTGCGGATGCCAGCCAGGAGACCATCGACCGCATCGTGCACCAGATCGTGACGAACGATCAGAAGCGCGATCTCACCGACGCACAGCGGGCACGCGGCATTCAGCAGATGATCGACGCGGGGCTGTCGGTGACCAAGGTGGCCAAGCGGTTATCTGTCGGCAAGGATGCCGTGAAGGCCGCTCACACGGCAGCACGGTCGGCCACCGCCATGGATGCACTGGCCAGCGGCCAACTCAGCCTGACCGAAGCCGCCGCGATCACCGAATTCGAGGACATGCCCGGCGCGGTCGAGCGGCTGATGAGGTCGGCGGGAGGAGCTTGGTTCGAGCACACGGTCGCCCAGCTGCGCCAGGAACGCGACACCGCCCTGGCCCGAGCCCACGCCGCCCAGCCTTTCGCCGATAAGGGGCTCACCATCCTTGAGCAGCGCCCGGATTCGTGGGACCCGGCCTGCATACCGCTGCATCACCTGGTGACCGCCGAAGGGGACGAAGCCGACGACACCGCTGTCAGCGACCCCGCCCGCTGGGCTGTGTTTCTCGTTGACGACACCGCTCTGTGCGACGTGGAAACCGGCGAGGTAGTGGACGAACAGAGCGTGGACTGGGAGACCGAGGATTTGCCCGACGCCACGCCCGCAGAGGGGCTGCGTCACGCGAACACGGTCACCGAGAAGGAGGTGTTCACCCCTGATTACTACTGCCTCGACTACCGTTCCGCCGCACTGACCCCGCAGAGCTGGTTCGCCCGGCAGACCGGACTGGTGGACACCGACACCGGCGAAGTGGTCGACTTGGACGACGAGGCCCGCGAGGCCGCACGCCAGCAGGCCGCGCTCGAAAAGGCCGAGACCGAGAAGCGGGAGCGCCGGAAAGTGTTGGCGCTCAACAAGCTCGGGGATGCCGCTATGGGTGTGCGGCGTGAGTTCATCAAGAAGTTGCTCGCGCGTAAGACTCCACCTAAGGGTGCCGGTCTCTTCGTGGCGGACTGCTTGGCTCGCGACAGCGCGTTGCTCACCAGCAACAACGCGCTGGACACCACCGCCGAACTGCTCGGCGTCGACAGCGGCCAAGCCGTGGCCAAGCTCGTGGCCAATCTGGCCGCCAATGGCGACGGGCGCGCTCAGGTGATCACGCTGGCCCTGGTGCTCGGTGCTCTGGAATCGCGGACCCCCAAGGACGCCTGGCGCAATAACACGGGCTGGTGGGGACACCATGTCGGCAGCAGCGAGTACCTGCGCTGGCTCGCTGACAAGAACGACTACCCCCTGGCCCCAGTGGAGGAGGTCGTGACCAAGGCCAAGAGCGCCGAGGACGTGTACGAGCAGTATTTGGCCGATGCGGTAAAGGAGTAACGCGACTGTCAGGTGGGGTCAGGACTTCGGTTCTGGCCCCACCTTTCGCGGCGGCGGACGGCATTTTCGAGGGGCGGACATGAAACAAGTTGCGTCCTCTGGCCTTTCGATTGTCACCGGCCGGACCGCTACCTGCAAGGCCCCGGCCTTCGCGTTGCTGCGGCCCGGTGGCTCGCGAACTTTTCCCCGAGCCGCTCGCTGAGGCTCACTGGGAAAACTTCACGCCCGGGCCTTGCAGTCCACGGCCCACTGGCCGGTTGAAATCGTGAATGCCAGAGAGGCGAAAACAATGGCAGCAATGACACTGCAAAGCACGTGTAAGCGGGCCGCCGACAATGACCATATGTCGAGCGGTCGTAAGGGATGAATTCATGACGGAATGGCAGAAGAAGCATTCAATCATTGCTTTTGTGTGTCGATTACCGCCAAGTCGCGAGCACCGAGAATCAGCATGAATCTTCGGTGCAGTGCCGGTCCTCGGGCCTCGCCTGTTCTGCCTGGCAGGAGGTGGCAAATGCTAAGTCTGACAACCAGGTATGGCGTGCGTGCATCTTAGGTGACCGGCATAGGAAGGGGGTGTGTAGACCTAAGTTCAATCGCTGTGGAGAACGATCCACAATTGCCCGAATTTCTTTTGCGCGACTATGGCATAGGGCCACTCACGGCAGTAATATTTAATTATCGAACGCAGCAACCACGATTTACAAAGGAGGCGACCAATGTCCCCAATCACGGTTTGCACGAAACCGGCCTGCGTGCAATGCACCGCGACGTTCAAGGTGCTGGACAAGCAAGGCATCGAATACCAGAAAATTGATGTCACCGAAAATCCCGAGGCCCGCGAATACGTGATGAGTCTGGGATATCTGGGCGCGCCCGTCGTCTACGTCTCCCCCACAGAGCACTGGGCGGGTTTCCGTCCGGATCGCGTCGCTCGCTTGGCCGCCGCCTAGACCCATTTACTGGAAAGGACCCACCCCATGTACGCCGACACCGCACTGCAGCAGGCAGTTGCCGAGTTCGCCGAGCTGGATCACATTGAGCAAATCGGTGAAACGCGAAGCCATTTGCTCACGCACCTCTCCGACGCCGTGAAGGCCCTACACAAGGCCGCGACCAGCTTGGAGCAGTTGCGCAGTAACACCGTCTACGACGTCGAGTTCGCCGACGGCCGCGACGGACGCGATGTCGCCACCTTCCTCGACGACAGCATTCGCCAGACCCGCGCGGCCTACGCCGTAGTGCACACGGTCATCGACAAGGAGACTCCGTGATGACCAGCACAGCGCAGACCCGTTCCCCCGGAACCGCTTTGGACCAGGTGCGTGACGCCCTGCAGGCGGCAGGGCACGCCATCCGGCCGCGTGGCGGTGAAGCCTTCATGGCCAGCTGCCCCCTGCACACCGACCACTCACCCTCACTGTCGGTGGGTTGGCGCGAAAACACCCGCGCCGGCCGCGGCGGGGCGGTCCTGCTGCACTGCTTTAGCTGTCAGGCCCCCGCCGTCGACATCGCCGCCGCCCTCGGACTGCGCCTGGCCGATCTGTTCGACAACCCTGCCCCGCCAACCAGTCAAAGCTGGACCCGCGCCACACGACCGAAGGCGGCCCGACGAGTTGCCGGGTTAGGACCATTGCCCGCGCGCATCACCACGACCCCCGACCACGCCGAGCACCAGTGGCGCCGGGTCCGGGTCTACACCTACCTGTCCACCGCCGGCCAACCGGTGCAGCAGGTCATTCGCGAAGAATGCGCCTGCACCGGCCACCCCCACAAGCAATTCCGGCAGCGCTACCGCGACGCACACCAATGGGTGTACCGCAAGCCGCACGGATTCACCCCGGTTCTGTATCGGCCCAACGCAATTCAAAGCGCAGCCAAGACCGGTGCATGGGTATGGGTCACCGAAGGCGAAAAGGACGCCGACACCCTGACCGCGCTTGGCCGCCTGGCCACCACCAACGCCCAGGGGGCCGCCAACTTCCCCACCGGGCTGGTCGACGCATTCACCGGGCTCAACGTCGCCATCGTGGCCGACCGCGATCTCGCCGGCTATCAGCGGGCGATCAACCTGCATGACCGTCTGCACGCCAGCGCCGCCCAGGTGGTGCTACTCATGCCGGCCCTCGAGGTCGATAAATCCGACGTCACCGACCACGTCAACGCTGGCTTATGGGACCGCAGCGACCCCCTCGGGGGTTTCACCGTCATCACCCCCGCCGAGCTGCACGCCTTGGCTGCGGCCGCCAGGGCCGGCGCGGCCGCCGACCGCTTCGACACTGCCCTACGAGAGGCCAGTGCCCACCGTGACCGGCGCGGCGTGGTACCTGGCAGCGCGCGCAACGCGGCGCGGTGGCTCGCTGAAGCCGCCCACCAGCTGCGCACAGTGCAACACACCAACGACGAGCTCCACAGCTACAGCAACCAGCACCTGTCACCAGTGGCGCGCACCGCCACTCGCGCCGTCGAAAGCCTTCTCGAGCGGCTCACCGTCGACTACCGGGGCCACACTCGTCGCGCCCCAGTTCCGGCCGCCGATCGTTTGAAGGAGTCTGCATGACAACGCGTTTCGAGACCGCCATCACCAACCGTGCTGCGGCAGCCATCGCGGCCGCCGCAGGCCGGCCAGGGCCAGCGGCCATCACCGCCCGCGCGTGGATCGACAGCATGACCGCCCGCGCGCAATTGCGCTCCGAACGCCGCCTGCGCCACACGCGCGCCGCCGCCTAGAACCTGAAAGGTGACCCACCCATGCCCACCACACCCCGTCGACTCGCCGCTATCGCTTCGGGCCTGCTCGCCACGGCAGCGCTGTCACTGGCCGGGTCACCCCCGTCCCACGCCGCACTGACCGTCATCAGCCCCGGCGAAGAAGTCGACTACATAAACCCCGCCGGGGCCAACAAGTTCTGCACGATCGGCTACGTCTACACCGGTGCCGACATGCACACCTACGCCATCACTGCCGGGCACTGCCGCTCCAACCCGACAGCAGGGTATGCGCGCGATAAGCGCAACGGGCTCACCGGGGACTTCGTGCGCACCGTGTTCGAGCCCCCCCGCAGCGACGGCGCGGATTACGCATTGATCGACTTCAGCACCAACTCGCTGGCATCAGTGTTCATCGTCGATAACCACACGCTCTTTACCGACGACCACCCCGAACCCGAAATCGGTGAAACCGTCTGCCGGAACGGCGTTTCCAGCGGCCAACATTGCGGTCAAATCGCTGCCGCCCAAGGTCAAGATCAATACCTGACCACCGGCATGCCGCCCAGCATCCCCGGTGACTCCGGAGGCCCGGTGTGGACGCCCACCTCTCAGGGTCACGCGCGAATCATCGGGATTTGGCTGGGCGAGAAAACCACCGCCGCCGGTCAAGAGTACGGCCGCTTCGCCTCACTCTCCAGCGGCCTTCGCGCCCTCAACGCCCCCCGCCGGCTCGGTCAAAACGCCAGCAGTCCCGAGTAATCGGCTCGCGGATACGACACGTCCCAGTGCAGCGCCGGCGCCGGCCACTGCCCGGTCACCAGCCAGGTAACCGCGGCCGCCGGAACACCCTGCGGCCCATTCATCAGGTCGCGCACGAACGCCTCTTCGAACATCGCTCCAGCGTACAAGGTTAATCGTGGCGCGCGGCCAACACCCGTCATCGCGCGGCGTCAGCTATCCATGACCACCGCCGCAGCGGGAACCTCCTAGTGGCCACCAAATCCGCAGCCCCTCACCTTATTTGCCTGTCAGCAGGGTGCTCATGGTAAGCGGACGGGGACCCCGACCGGTCCACCCACGCCCGCACCGGGCATCGCCGTACCGAGTGACTGTTTTGGGCCCTATGCCAGCTCGCCCCAGGGCGCTGCGCGCCGGCGAGCACGGACCCAAAACCCGGCGAACACCCGCCGCGGACTCTTCGGGGTGGACCGCCCACCCTCACCCGCTTACCCGCACCCCAGCGCTGACCAGCGCACATCATCACGATCCGAAACGGAGACAACACCAATGACTAAATCCGCCACGCCCATTCACGTCACGCCCGCCGGCGTCATCACCCACAGCATCGTGGCCGTCAAGGGCCAGCTCGATCCCGACATCACCGTGCACCACGCCCGCACCGCGACCGCCCGTATCGGCGTCACGGTCGGCGGCATGCACATGGGCCTGCAGAATTGCCAGACAGCCCAGGGCCTGCTCGAGGCCTTCGTCGCTGCGCGGAGTCAGATGATCCACGTCCCGGCGGAAATCCCCACGGCTGCAGCCCTTGCCGAGGAACCCGCCGGGCGCGCAGTGCTTGGCGTCGAGTGGACAAGGGCGCCGGCTTACTCCGTCGTGGCACAGTCGGCGCTCAACAGGCTCAAAACCGCGAAACTGCACTGGGTCGAGATCTACACCGGCCCGATCACCTGGCAATTGCGTGACCGCGCCGCGGTCCTTTCGATGATCGACGCGTTCCGACGGGTCCACCGAGTCGCGATCGCGGTGTTCGCCGACGGAGACCGTTACAAAGCAGATCCCACCACCGCCGACTATCGGGCAGCCTAAACGGATTCCGGGCCCGGCCACCTCTCCCACCAACGGAGGGTTGGCCGGGACCCTTTTTTTCTTCCGGCCCGCAAGCCGGCGCGCCCCGCGAATAGCCCACCGCTGGTGGGCTTCTGGGTTGGCAGCCCCCCACCTTTAAGCCGTCAGCAGGGGTCGCAGTCTAATCGGCCGGGGGCCCGACCTGTCCACCCACGCCCGGTGCCGGTGCCGGCGGCGGAGGACATTTGCGGCCCTATCAAGCTCGCTGCCGCTCGCGGGCCGCAAATCCGCCGGCACCGCCCCCGGACTCTTCGGGGTGGACAGCCCACCCTCAGCCGACTCCCTGCACCCCCAGCGCTGACCGGCGCACCACTCACCGCACAGAACGGAGAAACACCATGGATCACGAATTCGAGCTTGCATTCGAACTTCTCGACACCGCGATTGAGCTGCTGCAACACCAGCAGTACGGCAACACCACCATCGAGGCGCACAACCACGGCGACGATCTGATCCTGACCAGCCGCCACACGTACTCGAGCTCGGCGGGCCACAAGCTCACCCTGTTGGCCACCTACAAGGCCGACCAAATGACCGCGGCCGCCGTCGAGATCACCGCTCCCGACCTTGACACGACCCCGCACATGCGGATCGTCAAGGTCTACGCCGCCGACCTGATGTTCCACGCGGGCCCGGGCGACTGGATCTTCCGCGCCCAAGGCCGCCACCGCTACACCATAACCGCCGGCATCGGCGACGAGCCGCTCTGGTCCCTGGCCACCGATACCGGGACCACCACCCCGTCGAACAACATCGCCGAACTCGTCGACCAAATCCTCACCGCCGAGTCCGTCTAACCCAATCCTCGAAGCCGGGCCCGATCGCCACCAGGGCCCGGCTTTCGCATGCCCAAAACAGGCCTCACGA
This sequence comes from Mycobacterium sp. 050128, assembly GCF_036409155.1. Lineage (NCBI taxonomy): Bacteria > Bacillati > Actinomycetota > Actinomycetes > Mycobacteriales > Mycobacteriaceae > Mycobacterium > Mycobacterium sp. 050128. Next base: position 48,049 of record NZ_JAZGLW010000009.1, read on the forward strand.
AAGGAATTCACGATGACCGACATTGATTTCGCCTTGGCTTGGGACTTCGTCGACCCCGCCGATGGCAAGCCCTGTCAGCTGCGGTTCCGCCGAAACTTCGCCCCCCGCAACGACCCGCGGATCTTCGACGGCACAGGCCAACTCGTAGCCGTTGTCGCAGACGGATACCGCAGCGACAATGGCGATGAAATCGCCATCAGCCGCCCTGGCGTTCTGTTCGACGACGTAGACGCCGCATTGGTCGGCTGGCACGACTGGGCCACCCTGCTCATCGCCGACAACGGTATTGACCGCATCATCAATCTCGCCGTCATCCGCGATCGCATCTCACACAAAGTCCTCACCTAGTCGTCTGGCAGCCGAGGTAGGCCCGGCCAGCTCCCCACCCGGAGGGTTGGCCGGGCCCCCTTTTTTCTTCCGGTTCCCACCGATACCGGCGCGCCCCGCGCGACCGGACTGGCCACCCACGGTGGCCACCAAATCCGTAGCCCCTCACCTTGTTTGCCTGTCAGCAGGGGTCGCAGTCTAATCGGCCGGGGGCCCGACCGCGCAACCCACGCCCGTGCCGAACTGCGCAGGCCGAGTGACCTTTTCGGCCCTATGCCAGCTCGCCCGATGGCGCTGCCGCGCCGGCGAGCGCAGGCCGAAAACCCTGCTTCGTCCGGCGCGGACTCGTCGGGGTTGCGCGCCCACCCTCACCCGATTGCCCACTCCCCCAGCGCTGACCGGCGCACCAATCACCGCACAGAACGGAGAACACCCATGCCCAACACCATCTTGCGCACCGAAGCAGACATCGTTGCCGCCGCAGCGGCCCTGCTGGGCTTCGCCCCCACCAACAGCATCGTCGCCTACATGCTGCACCGCGACCCCAACACCGGCGACATGGTCGTCCGCACCGCGATTCGATTCGACGTCACGATCAGCGCCGAGCAAGCAGCCAAATTCCCGGCCACCTGCAACCTGCGGGCCGAAACCAGCCACGCCGCTGTGCTTTTGGCCGTGTGCGACGAAAGCCACGAATGGCACGCCCTCACCGTCCTCGACACCCTGCGTGAGGCGCTACGCGCTGCCGGCATCCCGGTACTGCGCCGCATCATGACGCGCGACGTCACCACCGACGGGCAGTGGTATGACCCTGGCACCGGCGCAACCGGCCCGACCTACCCCTACACCGACTCACTGGTCACCGCCCACCGTGTCCTCGGCGGTGAACGAGTCAGCCCCGGCCGCAGCGACATCGAATCCGAATTCGCCTACCTACCCCCGGCGCCACCGATGGCTCTGGGAGACCACGGCGAGCTCGTTCTCCGCGTCGCCCAAGAGATCGCCGACGCCCTCGAAGGGCACTCGATTAACCGGAGCCTGCCCACCCGCACCGGCATCGCCATCACCGCCGACGTCGCCGTGCGTGACGCCATGATCGCCGCGGCCGCACGACACAGTGACACCGGGGCCTACGTGTGGACGCATATCGCCCGGCGCCTGCGTGGCCAACCCCGGGCCGAAGCGCTCACTATCGCCGCCGCCTGCTACTGCTTCCTCGGCGACAGCGTTCGTGCTGGGATCGCCGCAGACGCGGCGCTCAAGGAAGCCCAATCCACCCAAACCCCGCCGCCGCGACTCGCTCTCATGTTGCTCACCGCGCTGCAGTCGGGCATACCACCCCAGCAGATCAGCCACGCCATCATCGCCGCCACCGCCGGCGACTGACCCTATCGGTCACCGGGCCCGGCCAGCTCCCCACCCGGAGGGTTGGCCGGGCCCCTTTTTTTCTTCCGGTTCCCACCGATACCGGCGCGCCCCGCGCGACCGGACTGGCCACCCAGGGTGGCCACCAAATCCGTAGCCCGTCACCTTTTCCTAGCCGTCAGCGGGTGGCAAGTCTGACCGTCAGGGCCTCGTCGCTGTCAACCCACGCCCGGCGGGCTCGCCCGTTCTGCGCTCCCGCCGGCCTGCCGGCCGGCTCCCGCTGCGCCCGGGCGGCACCGGCGGCATTTCTCGGCCCTATGCCAGCTCGCCTGTCCGGCGCTGCGCGCCCGAGCTCGCCGGGCCGAAAATCCGCCTCCGGCTGACCCGCCGACCTCTTCGGGGTTGACACCGCCACCCCACCGGTCCTCCTACACCCAGCGCCGATCGGCGCCAACCAACACCGTTTCTCGGAAAGGAACAATTTCTCATGGCACACGAACTCGACACCACCGATGGCCAGGTCTCCTTCGCCAACTCCCGCTCCGACGCATGGCACCGTCTCGGTCAGTCGGTCGGGCACGCGATGACCGCCCGCGAGGCCTTGCAAGCCGCGCACTTGGCCGGCTGGAACGTCCGCAAGATGCCGCTGCAGGTGGCCCAGGAACCCGTCATCGACGACACCGGCGTCACGACTCCTGCACCGCTGGCTGTGCCCGACTTCTACGCGACCGTGCGCACCAACCCGATCAACGGGCGCCTTGACGTTCTCGGTGTCGTCGGCAGCAAGTACGAGCCCGTTCAAAATGAGGCCTCCTGCAACCTGCTCGACGCCCTCGTGGATCAAAGCGGCGGAGCGCACTTCGAGACCGCGGGAGCCCTGCGGGGCGGAAGGGAAGCGTTCGTCACCATGAAGCTGCCCAGCAGCATGGTCTTCGACGGCAAAGACGGCACCAAGGACCGCACCGACTTCTACCTCGCGGCGCTGAATTCTCACGACGGCAGTTCAGCCTTCAGATCCATCGTGTCCCCCGTGCGCATCGTGTGCGCGAATACCCAGAGTGCGGCGATCGGCTCGGCCAAAGCCAGCTTCGCCATCCGCCACACCGGCCGAGCGCGGGCCGCTATCGCTGAAGCCCGTAACGCTCTTAAGCTCAGCTGGCGTTACATCGAAGCATTCGAAGCCGAGGCCGCCGCGCTCTACGCGGCTCCAATGGATACCGAGGAGATGCGCAGCTTCGCCACCACGCTGCTCGAGGTCGACTCGGCCGGCACCGCCGCCACTCGGCGGCACCGCCTCGAACGCGCCAGTGGGATTGTCAAGCTGTGGACATCCTCACCCACCATCACACCCATCGCGGGAACCCGGTGGGCGGCCTACAACGCGGTCACTGAATACCTTGACCACGTCGTGCCGGTCCGTGGCGCCAGAACCGCCAGCGACGCCAGCACTGCCCGCGCGGTGCGGACCGTCACCGCGGCCGCGGCCAGCGGATCGCTCAAGGCGCAGGCGTTCCGTTTCCTGCAGACCCTGTAGCCGCGCCATCGGTGAACCGGGGCCCGGCCAGCACCTGCATTTGCGGGGGTGGCCGGGCCCCCCTTTTTCTTCCCGCGGGCACCGGCAACCCCGGTGTGCGCCAACGCTTGCCAGCTCGCCGCCAGCGCGGCGCTCCGCGCGCCGAACTCCTGGCGCCCGCTGCAACGAACCTCGTGACCGATCCCGCCGGCGGCGACTCTTGCCGACGCGCCGACACCGGCCCGCCACAAGCCGATCGCTGACACTCCTGGAAATCTTGCGCCGACCCGATGCACGCGCCCCACTCTGCACGACGAGCGTCCTCGTTCGTGCCGCGCCGCCAACCCGTCGCCGTGCGCAATGGTGTTGCGGCCGCGCGCCTTACCAAAGGGTGGGTTCGGTGGACCCCAGCAGCGCTGCCTCGACGGCTTCGGCGTCCCATCCGTTGCGCACCGCTTCGCGCAGCGCCACCGCCCGGGCCCGCCGCGCTTTGATTCCGTGATCGCCGCGGCGCACCATCACACGGCCGCCGCCGCGGCCGGCGCGCGCCATCATCTCCATGTTGTCGCGCTGTGAGCCGCCGATGATGTGCAGCAGACCGATCTCACCGGGCAGACTTGCCCGCACGCATGCCGGATTGTCGCAGCCATGCAGTGCCCGCACCCAGGGCTCCAAAGCCTTACCGTTCAGGGACGCCGCGAGCGCATAACGGTTGGCTCGCACCATGATCCGTGTTCCGCCGCGGCGTACCCAAAAACGCCCATAGCCGTCCGCGCCGATCGCTGAACACCAAATCGCGCAATCTTCCGCGCCCGGGCCGCGGACTAGGCTGTTCTCAAACCGGCTCAACTCGTCGGCGTGCGCCCGCTGATCCACCACCAGCCGTAGCGGTTGCGAAATCCCCATAACTCCCGATGCTTTCGACTCCATTGCGGCCCTGGCCGCTTGTCGCCGTCATCATCTCCGCACCGACTGACAGCGTCCGTGCCGTGCTACGCCCGTGCTGACACCGGCTCCCACGCACTGCCATCGGCGGGCGTGCTCGGTTCGCTTAGCCCGGTTGACCCGAAGGCGTCTGAGGCCGGTGCGGCCTTCAACGGCGCGCAGGCGCCCGCGGCCGCCTGCGCCGGTGTCCCCGCCGCGGCTGCTTCTGTTTCGCGAATCAGCTCCCGCACCGCTTTCTCGGTGATCCCTGCCATGCGCGCTATCTCGCGCACCGTCTCCCCACGATCACGCATCGCCTGTAGCGCCGTCCCGCCCAGCAGGCGTTGCGCCGAGCGCCGCTGCGCGGCCTGCTCTCGCAACGCCTGCTGGCGCTCATCCAACCACTCGTCGACCGCATCCACGCGAGCCCGCGCGTCGAAGAACGCGGCTAAATCTTCGACGTTGGCCTTCGTGCGCCGAATCACCTCGTCCTGCGCCGCGGTCGCGGCTACCCGCGCCGCCCGCCGCGCTTGCTTACTGACCGCCTTATTTCCCATGCATCACACGTTAAAGCCCGCAAAACCCTTACGCCGCACCCGAACACACAAATCTCACCACCGCCCCCGCCTGCCATGCCCGGACCCGACCACTCACCACACCAGCCCACCGTCACTTAGGCCACCCTAACTACCACCGCTCACCGAACATCAAACCTCTTGCACTCAGGTCACGATTCGGTAACGGGCGCTAGTTAGGCGATCTAACTGACCCCACTTGGTTGATCGCGGGCGTCGCGTAACGCCCGGGGCGATGCCAGAGTCAAATTCGTGGTGATGTCGCGGTGATGGGCTTACACAAGCTAACCGCCGGAGACGGGTACATGTACCTGATCCGGCAAGTAGCCGCCTCTGATGCGACCGACCGCGGGCGGCCCAGCCTCAGCGACTACTACAGTGCCAAAGGCGAATCCCCCGGCACGTGGATGGGTCGTGGTCTGGCGGCACTCGGCCAGCCCGTCGCCCGCGACGCCACCGACCCGTCGGTTGCCGAACTTTGGTCGGTGCCACACGGATCGCAGGTCAGCGAAGACCAAATGAAAGCCCTTTTCGGGGAGGGCTTTCACCCCAACGCGGACCGAATCACCCGACACCTCACCGGCTTTGGCCTCGGTCAGGCAGGAACGATTGCCGCCGCGCGGCTCGGTCGTCCGTTCGCCATCAACACCAAAGAAAACCAGTTCGTCACCCGGCTGCGACAGGCCTACCGCGACTACAACATCACCATCGGCAGTGACGAGCACGCAAGCCTGGCCCCCGACATCCGGGCCCGCATCCGCACCGCGCTCGGGCGCGAAATGTTCACTGAAACCTATGCTCGCCCCCCGGCCGATGACCGGGAATTGTCGGGCTTCGTCGCGCGCAATTCGCGGGCAGCCACCACCGCCGTGGCCGGCTACGACCTCACGTTCACCCCGGTCAAATCCGTCTCCGCGCTGTGGGCCATCGCGCCGGCGCCGATCGCGCAGACGATCGAAGAATGCCATCACCAAGCCGTGGCCGAAACACTGGAATTTCTCGAAGGACACGCCGCGTTTGCGCGCATGGGCGCTCATGGTGTCGCGCAGGTCAACACCACCGGATTGATCGCTGCAGCCTTCGATCACCGCGACTCGCGTGCCGGCGACCCCAACCTGCACACCCACCTGGTGATCAGCAACAAAGTGCAAGCCATTGGCGCCGATGGCATCCCGCGCTGGCTGGCCTTAGACGGCACACCACTGCATCACGCCACCGTCGCCGCATCGGAGTTTTACAACACTCGCATTGAAGCCCTCACCATCACGAAACTGTGTGTCCAATTCGCTGAAACGGACACCAAACCCGGCAAACGACCGGTGCGTGAAATCGCCGGCTTGCCCACCGAACTCATCGAGAGATACTCCTCGCGCAGCGTGGCCATCAACCACCGTGTGGGTCAGCTGGCCAAGCAATTTCACACCACCCACGGGCGTGAACCCACCGTGGTCGAGATGCTGGCGTTGACCCAACAGGCCACCTTGGAAACCCGCCAAGCCAAGCACGATCCGCGCTCGCTGGCCGAGCAACGCCACGTGTGGCGCGTGCAGGCCGTCGAGGTGCTGGGCAGCCAGCGTGCCCTGACCGCCATGATCGCCAACGTCACCCATCAGGCCGTAGGCCAATACCTCCAGATCACCGATCATTGGGTCGACGAACAGGCCGACGCCGTCATCGCCACCGTCGCCGAAACGCGGGCGACCTGGACGGTCAATCACGTACGCGCCCAAGCTCAACGCGCGCTGCGTTACGCCAACCACCCCGGGGGCCCCGACCTGGTGAACCGCATCGTCGCCAGCGCGCTCGGCGAGCACAGCATCACCTTGACCACCCACGCTGACACCGAAAAACAAGAGCCCACAGTCCTGCGCCGCCGCGACGGTTCCAGCGTCTACACCCGTCATGACACCACCGTCTACACCAGCGCCGCCATCATGGCCGCCGAGCGACGCATCCTGGCCGCGGCCAGGATGCGTCACGGGCGAACCGTCGATGACACCAGCATCGGTTTAGCGCTGGCCGAAACGCACGCCAACCAGGGCCTAGAACTCAACCAAGGGCAAGTCGCCATGGTGCGCGACATGGCCACTTCTGGCGCCCGTCTTCAGCTCGCGCTCGCCCCTGCTGGCACCGGCAAAACCACCGCCATGGCCGCCCTGGCGGCCGCCTGGCGCAACAGTGGCGGCACCGTCATCGGCCTGGCGCCCACCGCGGGCGCCGCCGAAGTCCTGGCCCAAGACCTCGCCTCGCCCACCGACACGATCGCCAAACTCATCCAGCTCGCCGACACCCACCACGGCACCCCCGCCGCCGCCGATGACCCCGCCCGCCGATGGTTTGACCGCATCGGTTCAGACACCCTGCTCATCATCGACGAAGCCGGCATGGCCTCGACCGCAGACCTCGACACCCTCATCGCGCACGCCCTGGCGCGCGGCGCCAGCATGCGCCTCATCGCCGACGACCAACAACTGGCCTCCATCTCCGCCGGCGGCATCGTGCGCGACCTGGCCGAGCGCCACGAAACCGTCACATTGAGCACCGTCGTGCGCTTCACCCACCCCGAAACCGGCAAAGCCGAAGCCGCCGCCAGCCTGGCCATCCGCTCCGGAGATCCCGCCGGAATCGGCTTCTATATCGACCACCACCGCGTCCATGTCGGCGCCGATGCCACCGCCTCCGACTTGGCCTACACAGCGTGGGCCGCCGACCGCGCCGCCGGCCGCGACTCCATCCTGTTGGCCCCGACCAACGCCCTGGTCGCCCAGCTCAACGAGCGCGCCCGCCTCGACCGCCTCACCCACACCCCCAGCGCCCCGTCCAACGCCTCCAACAATGAACAAGCGGCCATCACCGTCACCCTCGCCGACGGATTGACCGCCTCAGCCGGCGACTGGGTCGCCACCCGGAAAAACGCCCGCTGGCTACGCACCACCACCCACGGCGCATGGGTCAAAAACGGCCACCGCTGGATCATCCGCGCCGTGCACGACGACGGCTCGATCACCGTCGTGCCGCTGCGCGGCCCGGCCACCCCAGTGCGCTTGCCCGCCCGCTACGTCACCACCTACACCACCCTGGGTTACGCCAGCACCATCAACGCCGCGCAAGGCATGACCGCCGGCGGCCGCGACACCGAAGGCACCTGCCACATCGTCGGCTCCGACCGCCTCACCCGCCAACAGCTCTACGTCGCCGCCACCCGCGGCCGCACCGAAAACCACCTCTACTTCTCCACCGCCGAAGCCGACCCGCACCGCATCCTGACCCCCAAAGCCACCCACCCCCCCACCGCCGTCGACATCCTGACCACCATCCTGAGCCGCGACGGCGCCCAACAATCCGCCCACACCCTGGCCGACGCCGACACCGACCCCCTTAACCGGCTCCACCTGGCCGCCGACATGTACACCGACGCTCTCACCGCGGCCGCCGAACAACACGCCGGCCCCACGGTCATGGCCGACATCGACACCGCTGCCGCCCACCTCGGCCATCACCTCACCGACGCCCAAGCCTGGCCCGTGCTGCGCCGCCACCTCGCCCTGCTGGCCATCGAAGGACACGACCCCCTCCAAGCCCTGAGTGAGGCTGCGGCCACCGGACTCGGTAACGCCCACGACCCCGCCGCCGTCCTGGACTGGCGCCTGCCAGCCCCCACCGGCACCGACGCGGCAGACCGCGGACCGCTGCACTGGCTGCCCGCTATCCCTCACGTCATCACCGTCGACCCAACCTGGGCGACCTACCTACACCAGCGCGCCGAACTCGTCAGCGAGCTAGCCGATCACATCCGCGGCACCGCCCGCGCCTGGGACACTTCCACCGCCCCCGCCTGGGCGCGGCCCCTGCTCGACGCCAACCGCAACCTGCTGGCCGAAATCGCGGTCTTCCGCGCCGCCCACCACGTCGAAGCCGCCGACACCCGAATTACCGGGCCCGAACAGCACGCGAACCGCTCGGCGATCATCCAGCAAGCCATCCACTCCCGCCTCGATGCCGCTCTCACCCGCGCCGGCGCCGACACCACCCGCTGGCGCCAACTCGCCGACACCATCGACGCCCACCTCACCGAGGACCCATACTGGCCCCGGCTGGCCACCCACCTCGACAACGCCGCCCGCGCCGGCGCCGACGTCCCCGCCCTGCTGCACGAGGCCGCAGCCCAACACGGTCCCCTGCCCACTGAAATGCCCGCTGCCGCCTTGTGGTGGCGACTGGCCGGCACCCTGGCTCCCCCCTCCCTGGAGGGCACTGACACCAAGCTGCGGCCCGCCTGGACCGCCCACCTACACCACCTACTGGGCACCCGCATCGCCGAAGCCGTCATCACCGACCCCGCCTGGCCCGGCCTGGTCGCCGCTGTGACCGCCGCCAACTGGCCCCCGCACGATCTGCTCGCCGCCGCGGCCGAGCACCTCTACGACATCTCGGCCACCCAAACCATCCGGCCCGACGAATACGCCCGCCTGCTCACCTACCGTGTCGAACTGCTCACCCACCACGCCGCCACCATCGACCCCGACATCCCCCACCCCGCCGAACAGGCCCAAACCGCAAGCGGCCAACAGCAATTCGACCTCGACGACCACAACATCGACGACACCGCGCTGCACGAACCCCCGCCCGACCCCTACGACTACCCCTACGGCTTCGTCGAAGACGACCTCGGCGGCCTCGACCTCGACGACCTGCCCACCATGCGCCCCGCTACACCCGCCGGCGTCGACGACGTCGACATCCCGGCGCTGCGCGCCCGCCGCGACGCCGCCCGCCACCACGCCCGTCAGCTCGCCGACGCCATCCTCACCGGTGGCGGCGGACCCGCCGAACACGCCGCCGCGGCCGAGCTGGCCGAGCTACACCGCCGCTTGGGTGAACAACGCCCCTATCAGCAGGCTCTAGCCAGCGCCCACAACCGCTGGGTCCACGCCGAAGACACCGCCGAGCTGCACCGCCAACTACTCACCCAACTCAGCGCCGCGATCGCCGCCGCCACCGAGCGCGGTGCGCACGACGCCGCCGACCGCTACCAGCAACACCACGCCCAGGTCAGCGAACAAACCGCCCGAGTCGACGCCGCCGTGCGCACCGCCCGCGCCCGCCTTGAAGCTGCCCGCGCCAAACTCATCGAGACCGCCGGCGGCGAGGCCGCAGACATCGTCACCGAACACCAACTCCACGAACGCCGCGCGCAAGCCGTGCGCACCGACACCGACACACTGAACGCCGCACGCCGCGACGCCCGCACCCTCGACGATCAACTCGGCCGCGCCGAAGCCGCGGCCGCCCGCTCTCTGGCCCAAAGTCCCGTCCACACCTACGATCTGGGCGTCGACCTTGACCAACTACAGGCTGAAGTCGACTTCCTTCACGCCGCCAGCGCCGCCAGCCCCGCCGCCATGTACACCCCGCCGCCCGCCGCCCTCGACGGCCTCGACGACGAGCACCGCCGCGCCGTCAGCGCCCTCACCACCAACATTCACAGTGTCCAACTGCTCCACCTGCATCCCGGAGCCGACAAAACCGCGACACTGGCCGCCCTCGCCGACACCACCCACCATCACAACAAACACACCATCGCCCTGACCGGCACCGCCAACGCCGACAAGCACGCATACGCCGACACCACGGCCACCGTCGACAGCTACCGCGACGACGTCACCGCCAACCGCCACACGCCACCGCGGGGCAGCCTGGTCATCGTCGACGACGCCCATACCCTCACCACAACGCAGCTGCACTGGCTCGCCCACAGCGCCGCAACCACCAACACCAAGCTCGTGCTCATCGCCACCGGCGACCAGCAGCCCGCCCACACCCTGCTCACCGTTCTCACCAACGACCTGCCCCACACCCAGCACCTGGGCACCCCCGACCCCCCGCGGCGCCAACCCCGCACCGCCATCGACCGCGCCGAACACAACCTCGCCGCCACCAGCGCACCCAGCCCAGACCGAAGCCGCGCCGTTCAACTGCTGCGCCAACGCAACCACGTCCTCGCACAGCTGCGCGATACCGCCACTACCGCACAGCGATTGGACGCTATCGCCGAACGCGACCGCGCCCGCGGCCGCGACCAAGACCGCGGCAACGGCCTCGAACTCTAACCGCGTTCAACAAACACTTCGACCACGTATCGACCAGATCGACGAGCAGATAGTCGAACTGCCGCCCTGACGGCGACGTTCTATCCCTGGGGATAGAAAGCGTCGAAATTTAGCTGCCTCGGCTTGACAGGGTTGAGGGTGTCGCTGTTGGCGGTGATGCCCGCGGTGACATCAACCGGCATCACTTCCAACTCTGAGTTCGCTACTAGTTCCTCAACGCAGGCTTCTGAGGCGCCGAGATAGGTGCTGTCGAAGTCGATTTCGGTGGCCACGCACCAAGCATGGTCACCTGGCCACCACAAATTCGCGGAGAGGTGCCGACCGGGATAGGTGGCCCATGATTGGGCGGCCGCGGTGACTGGGCCGCGAGCCAAGTGGTACTCGCGCTGCGGCAGTGCGAAGGTCGGCTGGTCATGAAACGCCTCGTCGAGGTCACCGCGGCCGTGCCACACCGCGAACCAACAACCGTCAGCGGTCGTGGTGTGTCTTGCCAAGGCTTGGACAAGCGGCCCGGCAATATCGGCGGGCAGGGATCCCACTTCCGGCGCTTCATCGAAAAGGCCAGGTTGTGTGTCGCGGTACCCCGGGACGTAACGCGATGCGTAACCGATCAGACGGGCGAACTGCATTTGCGGGTGCACAGTTTTGTGGTTGGCGCGGGCGATCTGGGCCCAGCTCACCAGTTCCCCACCGTTATGGGCGGGGTGAAATACCCGCGCGTAAGCGGCGAATGTGTCCGGAAGCAGCGACCCGACGTTAACCGCGAAGCTGCGCACGCTTTCGGTCAGCCACCCCGCCGAGCGCAAATCATCCACCACGTCCAACGCACCAACCGCAACCATCACACCACCGTAAACTGCGCGCTAATAGCGCATCGTATGTCTCGCGTGGCGCGCTGCTTGCGTTCCGCCGGACATAGGCGAAATCGCACGTTTTCCGGTAAGCGGGAACATCAATGCACAGCCAATTGGAACCCCAGATAAACTTCGACCGGCTCCGTACTCTGACAGCGAGCTGCTTGCGGTAGCGGCGTGAGAAGCGCTGCAGCGCTATGTGTTAACAGCTATGCCCAATCACCGCTCCAGACAACGCTTCCGGCGACTCTCACACCCCGGTCACGACGGTGTTGCCCCGTTCGACGTGTCTAACGCCGCCACGGATGAGCGTCGAGCATCTCCGTCACCGCGGCGATCACCGCGGCGTCGGCTTGAGGTTCTTGGGCCAGCTGCTGCACCGCCGCCGCGATCCGGGCGAGCAGACCGCCATAGGCCCGCGTCGCGGCCGCGACATAGGTGTGGGCGGCCTGTGCTCGCCAACCCTCGCTATACCGCGCCGACAGCGCCTGCAATTGCTCCGACAGCTCGCCGGCCTGGCGCTGCACCGTGTCCACCAGGGCCCGCACAGTTTCCGCGTCAACGGCTTGACCGTAGTCGGCCAGCGCGGTTTCCAGTGCGTAGTCAAGATCGCGCACTCCCGCCAAGGCATTTTCGATAGGGCCGGTGTGGGCGCGCACCTCTGCAGCGGGAACAGGAACACTCAACAGTTGCGGTCCGGCCTCGTCGACCAGACGCGCCTGCTCAGATTCGGCGCGGGCTTGCGCGGCCTCTGCTTGGGCCGCTTGCAGGGCCGCGACAGCCTGCTCGGTCTGCTCATCCGCCGCCGCCACTTGCGCGGCGGATTGAGCCCACACGCGGTCGATTTCGTCGCGCATCCGGGCCTCGGCGGCCCGGGCGGCCGACACCTCGCCATCAGCGCGGCCCTGCACCGCCGCGAGCTCCGTCTCGCCGTCGGCCCGCACCTGCTCTAACTCACCACGTAACTCTTCCAAGGCTCGCTCGGCCGCACCGCGTTCTTCGGCGCGCTCGGTGATGCGTTGTTCGGCGCGCTCGTCGGCGGCGCGGGCCTGCTCGTGGGCCGCAACGACTTCAGCGGTCGTGTTGGCGCGTACCTGTTCCAACTCGGCCCGTAATTCTTCGAGGGCTTGCTGAGCGGTTTTGCGTTCTTCGGCGCGCTCTGCGGCGCGTTGTTCGGCGCGCTCGTCGGCGGCGCGGGCCTGCTCGTGGGCCGCAACGACTTCAGCGGTCGTGTTGGCGCGTACCCGTTCCAACTCGGCTCGCAGTTCTTCTAAATCCGTTTGGGCGCTGCGCAATTCGGCAGCGTGTTCGGCAGCGTTACGCGAGGCCTCGGTTTCTGCGGCGCGGACCCGCTCGCGGGCCTCGTCTGCGGCGCGGGCGGACTCCTCGGCTTTCGCGCGCGCCATCTGTGCGGCCGCCTGAGCGTCCCGCTTGGCTTGCTCGGCCTCGCGCGTGCGCTGTTCAGCCATCGCGCGCAGATGGTCGGCCTGCACGAGCTGCATCACTGGCGAGAGCCGCTTTGGTGCCGGGCCGGCACGGTTGCGGCGTTCGACGAGCTCGCGCTCACTCATCGCGGCCATCGCCGCCAACTCAGCCGGCGGGGCTTGGTCGCGCCGCCGGGCGGCCTCCACAGCGGCCGTGGCTGCTCGCTTGGTCAGCGCCGCCAAGCTGTCGACGTCAAGGTCCTCGATGTGCTGCTGCAGCGTCGTCATTGACGTCGGCGCCTGCCTGCGACCGCCACCTTATTCGCAGCGTCGGGTGTGCGATCGGTTTCGGCGGGTGTCGGTGCCGAGGGAGGCCCAGACGTCCGTGAATCGGGTGCTGGTTGCTCCGCGTCAACGGTTGGAGGCGAGGCCGAGAGTCCGGAGAGCGGACCGCTTTGCTGGGCAATCACCAGCGAGAACTGATTCAAGTACACCGTCGCCGCGGATGCGAGCGTGTCGTCGCCGAGATTCTCGGCGTCACGCACCAACCCACGTAGAAGCTCCAGGGCCAGCTCTGGCCCTAACCCCAGGGTGGCGCTCTGACTCGACGCCGGTTCGATCGCTGCCGTTTCCACGACCCACACCAGCCGCTGCCAGCAGCGCTCAACCGCTGTGCTGTGTCGCTGAGCATCACGCACCTTTTCGGAGTTGCGCTCTTGCTGCTCAAGCTGCAACCGGTGCCGCTTGGTTGCACGGCTGAGGGCGAACAGGATCACAGCCGCCAGCAGCAACGCCGCAAGCAAGGCCGTGGCACCACCGAACCCAGCTGAGGTAACAAACTCCCGGGCAGGCGGTAACGCGGGCAGCCGTTGAGGCACGAGGACCACCGAATCTACCGGCGGGGCCGCAGGTATCGACATGGAAAAACCATACCGACTCCTAAAGGCCTGCCGCGACGCTCACGCTGATTTGTCTCCGCGGCCGTCGCGCAACCCACCGGGCCCCGCTACGTTCGATTCAAGCCATTCGAGGCAACACCACGCTACGCGCCTATACGGTTCGACAGTCGTTGTGCGACAACAAATACAAACAAAAGGTATCGGTTGACAAGCTGCGCCAGCCCGCCTCCGTGGCGGCGACTCGTCTCAGGGGCCGCCGCGGTGGCACTGCTCACCGGATGTGGCTCACCCGGTCCGCAAGCCAGCGACCAGACGCCTCCCTCTGGGGTAGGCGCCGCCCAAGGCGCCTACCGTCTGATCCAAGAGCCCGAAGCAGGCTACTCAGCTGTCATCGGGGTCATCGGCCAGGCGCGCCGAACCCTCCGCATGACGATGTACGAGCTGGCGGATCCCGCCGCGATCGGCGCGCTCATTGACGCGCATCGTCGAGGCGTGGACACCAAGATCCTTCTCGACGCCGCATTCCACGGCCACCAAACCAACGCGGCCGCCTACGACCAACTAAAGGGCCAGCCGCATAGGTTTGGACGGTGCGCCGCGCCCTGGCCGTCGCTGACGGTTTTCTTTGTGGGCTACGGCGGCGATCGCGGCGGCCGCAGGGGCCATGTATTGATCGCTGGGCTGTTTGTCGAGTTCCTGCCCCGGCCGATATGTCGACTTGATGGTCTCGCGCAGAGCTGGTGGTACTTGAGTCCAGTGGCCCGGGCACATCAACAACCGAGGCTCGATCTCAACGTCGCAGTCCCGGGCGTGGCAGACATGTGGTGGCTCCGCAGCGCGAGGTGGAGGTGGGTTCATTGCGAACGCCCTGGGGAGAGGTTGGGTCGTGCCGAGGCGAAGCCGTCGGCCAGCAGTGTGGCGGATGTCCCTGCCGTAGCGATGTCCTATTGGGTGCGGACGCATCCGTTTCTGATTTCCAAAGACCTGAGACCTTCCGATATCCGGTTCAGGGCTGGTAGGTGGTGTCGTCTACCTGGGTGGCAAATTCGTTGATCACCTGCAATGTGCCGTGGACAACCACCACGATCAGCACCACAGCGATCAGCAAGGCCGCAACGAGGCCGCCTAGCCACGGGAGCTTGCGCGAATCATGCACGCTCATAGTGGCTTTCGGTCCGTATCCACGGTGCCAGCGCACCGCGCATAGTAATCACGAGACTGTCCCGCTGGCGGGGATCGAGCTGGAGTGCGCGCTGCAGCGCGTTGCTCAGCGGCGGCTGGTCGGCCAGATACGGGATCGCGCTGCGCCAGCCCTGCGCCGTGTCGGCAAGAGCCTCGGGGGTGGTGGCTGCAGCGGCCCGCACCAGCCACACGACGCCTTTGTTGTTTCCCCGCGGCGAGGCGGCATACAACATCCCCGCCAGCGGTCCAACGGCTTGCGCGCCCCAGAATTCGCTACCGGGCTTGGCCGATGCAGTCAGCAGCCCCTCCGCGTATTCGACCGCTTCGGCCGGTGAGGTCACCCGCGAGCACGGATCGTCATTGGGGGTTTGGGTGATCATTGTGTCCTCCTTGTTCGATTGATTTTGGGACGTGAAGTACGTGCAGCAGACCTACCTACCGGCGGTGCGGGAACAGTAAAACGGTTGAGGCCAAACGCATTTGTTGCGTCCGGAGGTCATCGCACCCGCCAGGACCGAGCTCGCAGCGTCGGATCCGTAACAGTGGATCTGCTGGGCGGGCTGGCCGCCGGCGCTGGCATCGGCGAGCAGTACGCCGAGGCAGAGCACGAGCTCGGCCCCCAGTACGCCGGCGATGACTTGTGCGAACGTGTAGAGCCTGTTCCCCCAGGGACTCATCGCGGCGCCTCATCCGGCTGCCGCCCGCCGGGCGTGGCGGCGGGTCACTTCCCAGTGGGCGGCGCGCCCCGGCTGGTCTTCGACGCGGTGCACCACGCCGCGGCGCGCCAGGATCACCAAAGCGCGATAGACCTCTTCGGCGACCACGGGCCGGCCGCGGCGCCGGCAACACTCGGTGACAGCTAGGCGGGCTTGGGTGGTCGTCCTGGGTTCACTCGCGCCGGCGAGCACCTCGAGGAGTTGGTCGCGCAACTGTTCGGCGTTCACTCGGTGATCGCTTCGGCGGCGCGGCGATGTCGAGCCAGCACCCAGTCCCACACGTTGCGCGGCTCCTCCACGGCGGGCCGGGCATCGTCCAGCAAGGTCGCAACCGCGCGGTCGTATTTGGCGACGAACTCGGGCCAGTCGGGCAGCACGGTGGTGATGCCTGCCGTTCCGCGGCGCAGCAGCCGCGCTTGCCCCAGGTTCTCCGGTAGTAGCCGCCGGTAGTCGAGGCTGGGACCTAAGTGGGAGGACAGCGTCTTAGCGCCGCTGGCCTGATCGAAGCTTTCTTGGCGGCGGGTGGTCTCGCGTGACCACTGTTCGCCGCGCTGCAGCATCTCCATTTCGGCGGCCCCGTACATGATCAGCGCGGCCGGGAAGGTATCCCGCAGCTCGCGCGCATACGTGCTGCCATAGACGGTGTCGAACTGGCTCGAAGCTTGCACGGAGAGCACCAGATTGACTCCCAGGCCGCGGCCTTCGGAGACATGGCGGCGCAGTGCGGGCATCGGGGCCACGTTGGCGGCCTCGTCGATCACCAGCAGCAGCCGGTGCAGCATTTCCTTACGGGCAGTCTTGCCACGCCAGCTACGCACCAGATGTTCGAGCAAAGTGACGGCCGCACCGGCGATCGACCCTTCGGCGGGGGCCAGGATGAACAGCGTCGCATCCGGTGCGGACAGAAACGACGCGTCAAAGGTCGGATCGTTGATGCCGCGCAGCCCCAACCGCATCCACGGAGTGACCGCCTTGCGCATGGTTAACGCGATGCTGTCGCGCTGGCGGGGGTCCATGGCCAAGGTGCGCATCAACGCATTGCGAAACAGCGGCTGGCTCGACACGTGCCGGGCGGCGCTGTGCCAGCCCGGCGCGTCGGGCGCCTTATCGTCTTTTTCCAAGTTGTCCACGGCCAGCAGCACCCATTCGATGCCTTTGCCGTGCCCGCAGGGAGAGGCCGCGTACAGCATCGCCGCCAGTGGGGCCTCGGTGTTAGCTTCCCAAATCCCGGCATCGGAGACCTGATCGATACCCGACCCCAATCCGACAGCCGACATCTGCATCATGGTGTTGGCCGCGGTCACCGCCTGATCGGGGGTGCTGATCAGTGCGGTGGGATCAAACGAGCGGACCAGGGCATCGGGTGGGTACACCGGCGAGTAGTCCGGTCGCATGTCGATGACTTGTTTTGGGCCCCAACGGCGTTGGCAGACCAGCCACATCAGGTCGTCTTTAGACGACACGCAGACCGCAGGCCCGCCCCACAGCACCGTTGCCGGCGCTAACACCGCGCGGGTCTTACCGGTTTCGGTGGGTGCCGACACCAGCAGGTGGCACGCGCCGTCAGCCAAGGACAGCTTGTTGGTCGAGTGGTCGCGGCTGAACCCGCAGTACGGGGATGAGGGTGGCCGGTACATCGCTAAAACCTCCCAATGGGGCTCGGATCCCCGGGCGGGTCGTCGCGGCGCGTGGGAAACACACCCGGGCCGGTGAGGTCATCGGGTTGCAGGAAGCCGAAATCGACGTCGTCGACCTCGTCGGGTGGGCGCATCGGCCACCAGTCCCGGGCCCCGTCGACGGCCAGCCAGCCCTCCAAGATGCCATAGATGCCGGCGGTGAGCAGGGCGGCCGGGATTTGGGCCACCAGCCACGGCACCGCGGCCGCTGAGACCAAGGAATCACCCGGCTCATACAGCAGCGGCAACGGCAGACCCACCACCACCGCCGCCCACATGAAGGCGGCGATCGGGTACGAGCGCAGTTCACAAGGAATTAGCTGAACCAAGCGAACGGACATGACTTTGCCCGCCGGCCACCCCAGCGGAGCCAGCACTGCCGCCGTCATAAGAATGACCCAGTCGAACATTGCGTACGACGTTTTAATTGGCCGCGCATACCAGGGATGAATAACGTCATCGTCGGCGGGATCAACCCGCGCTCCGGTGCGTTCGGTATCGCGGTCTCGTATTTGGCGCGCTAGCTCTTCTGCGCGCCTTTTCTGGAATATAAAAGTGCGTTGATTGCGGGCGATCCACTTGCGGCGGACCTCGTCGAACCGATCAGCAGGCACTCGCATCAGCAGCATCCCCCACGGCTCGTACAGGCTCAGTGTAAAACTCGTCCAGACGTTGCACGACGTCCAGCAGAAAATTCTTCAACTCGTCCGCACAACGCGATACCCCGGTGCATTCGGCATCGCGACGTGCTGCGTCGATCACCGCCGCACACTGGCTGACCTGGTCTGATATCCGAACGGCGGGACTTTCACCGGCCAGCACCCGCCGGGCAGAGCCTTCTTGCCAGCCCAACGCAACATCGAGGCGCGCGAGGGTTTTGAGCGAGAGCCCACCGTCACGTTCGGAGGCCTTATACAGCGTCGACGGGGCTGGGCCGCCCGCCGCAGCGAGGTCCTCGCGGGTCCAACGCAGCTGCGCCAGGCGGTCCTCGACGAAAAAGAGCAGCCGTCTTACTCCGTCTGCCGGAAATGCGTTCACACAAAAGACGGTAACAACCGGTCAAGTTATTTCGCTACGGCCGTGGAATATTCATTATTCCACCCCTTAGGCTGATCCCAAGCATAGGAGGTCGGCGGATGCGCATTGTTATCGGCATTGTTTTCATCACCATCATGGGATGCGTTTTCACCCTGATGACGGCGATGATGTTCGTGACCCAACACCCGTTTGCCAGTGTTGTGCTGACCTGCCTGCCCGCCGCGGCCCTGGTTGCCATGGTGCGCCGGCACAAGCACAAGACCCGGCGATCACAGCCTGAATTGGGACAGCCCGACGCCATGACGGGCCCGCCGCTGAACCGGTGGGCCACATCCCAGATGTCGTCCGCGGTGCCGCCTCGCCGCGGCGCGCCAACCCTGCCGCGGCGGTTCCTGACATGAGCAAACCCCAGACTGATCAAGAGCGCACCATCGCGATGACCGAACAGTTCCTCGCCGACGTCTACGGAGACGACCCGGGCATCCACCAGGCCGACCCCCCCACCGAGGTCGAGTTCGACCCTCCCGCCGAATCCGGCGATAAGTATGACGAACCGATCGGCCCTGATGCTGCGCCAGCCGCGGACGCCCTCGACGTAGGCGACAATCCCTACGCCAGCGCCGAACAGCTTGACGCGCGTCGCCCCACCGATGACCCACCCGTTGATCTCGACGGCCCCAGCGACTCCGGTGAGCAGCCGACCACGCAGGGCGCCGACACGACCGATCCCAGCACCACCGGGCAGCACGACAGCGGCGAAACTGCGCTGCCAGGTAGCGATCTCATCGACCAGCTCAACTCCACCTGCCGAACCGACGATGCCGCCGATAGTCCCGGGGAATCCAAACCCGGCCCCCGCTACAACAAGAGGATCGCTATTGGGTTCGCGGCCACCACCGTCGTCGCCACCCTCGTCGTCAGCAGTGCTCTGCTGGCCATGCGCAGCGACCCGCACACCAACGAGCCATCCCAACCTGCCCAGTCCAACACCCGGCTCAGTGTTCTTGCCGCACCGTCGAGCACCACCCCAGCGCCCGACAACCAGGACTCGGCCATCCCCTACACCGCCACGTCGGTGGGATGCCTACCCGGCTCGACCGCCGCGCAATCCGTCGCGGGCCCCGACTCCACGCAAGCCTGGGTGTGCGTCACCGGCGGCAACGTCGGGCAATACCTCGTCCTCAATCTCGGTCGCAGCATGGTCGTCACCGCCGTGTCGATCACCCCGGGCTGGGTCGGGGCCGACGCCTCGGGCGCCGACCAATGGCACCAGCACCGCGTGCTTACCCGGGTGCAATGGAGCTTCAACGACACCCCGCCGACCGTGGTGCCCCAAGAGACCGCCAGCGTGCACGGCGAAGCCACCAAACCCATGACGACCCGGGGCGTGCTGGCCTCCCGCATCATCCTGCTCGTCCAAGAGACCGGCCGCGCCCCCGCCGACACCGCCCCCAACACAAGCCCCGCCCCCGGCGGCGGAGGCGGACTCATCGGCGACGTCCTGGGACCACCGGCAGCACCCGCCGATCCGGCGCCGACCAGCAGCACTCCCGCGCTGCCCGGCCAGCCCACCGACCAAAGCCACACCGACCCCGCCGACAACACGTTTGCCGTGTCATCGATCAAAATCTTCGGCCACCCACCCCAGTAAAGGTCTCCACCAACCATGCTCACCAACACCTGGCGCAAGCGCCTCGACAGCACCCACCACGCGGTTCGCCGCGGCGCACTCATCGTCGGCCTCGCCTCGTGCAGTGTCGTGGCCATCTCCACCATCTGGGGCTGGATCTTCAACGACCCCATCGACGTGGCCGGCCCCGCGCGCAGCGCTGTCAACCGCACCGCCCTGGTCGGCTCGTACGCCCAAGACTGTGTCACCCGCTGGCTTACCGCCACCGCATCTCACCAACAGGTACTGCACGACTGCTGGTCGCTGCGCGACCCAATGCGGCTGCCCACCACGGCGGCGCTCATCGTCACCTCCCCGGTTGTCTCGGCCGTGACTTTGGTCAGCGACGCCGGTGCCACCCAGCAATGGAGCGTGGTTATCACCGTCTCCGAACGCGCATTTGAGGCCGCCACCCCGCGCACCGCCTACTACCGGCTGCCCGTCGTCTACAGCAACTACGGCCTGCGGGCCAGCGCGCTACCGGCCCGGGTCAACGGGCCCGGCGCCGGCGCGGACGCGCCGCTGGGCTACCCCACCGCCGTCGCTGACACTTCACCGGCGTTCGCCACCATCAGCGGATTCATCACCAGCTTTTTGACCGGCTCCGGAGGCTTGGAACGCTACGTCACCACCAATTCCGGACTGCTGCCCGCCGCCGACTACCGATCCGCCCAAGTCACCAAACTGCTCGCCAACCACGGCGTCGGAGACCACGACGTGCCCGCCGAAGGCACCACCTTGCACGTGTTGGCCACCGTCAACGCCGTCACTAGCCAATACGCCCCGCTGCAGCTGGACTACCCGATCGTGCTGACCGTCACCAGCGGCCGCTGGAGCGTGTCCGGACTGGACTATGCGCCCCTGCTCGCCGAGGGCGCCGAACTGACACCCGTCATCCCCACCGCCGCCACGCCGCGCTAGAACAACCTGGAACCCTCGCCATGATCCTTGAGCACACCCCCTTAGCGATGATCGGCACATCAGCGGCCACCATCCCCTTCGCGACCACGTTGCTACTGCGGCTCGTTCGAGTCATGTGTCGCCGGTGGACGCGCACGCTCATCCGAACCATTGTGCTCACCGGTGCCTGCGCCGCCGCCGCGCTGCTGCTGCTGGCCGCCGCCACCCACACCCCCCTCGATGGTTGACGTCGGTCCACTCTCAAGCACGCAGTTATCGCACTAACCACGAAAGGAAATCTGACATGAATATCGCTTCGGCCCCAACTGTTTTGGCCGCAACTGACCTGGTCTCGGGCAGTCACTCCCTCTACACCATCGGTGTGGCTGTGCTCGTCGTGTTCATCCTGCTCGCCGGCGGGATACGGGCGGCCGGCTCCTTTTTCGGTGGCCGCATCGCCGCCACCATCGGTTGGGCGCTGACCGCGGTCATCGTCGCCGTGGTCGTCGGCTCCGGCTACGCCATCTACGCCTCAACCAAGCGCACCGTCGACCGCACCGGCATCACCACCGGCCAATTCGGTCAGTAACGCACACCGCCGGTACTCCAGCACCGCCACCCGCTCCCGGTGGCGATCACAACGCTCGAGGGATAGAATCCGTGACTGAGTCAGCGCAGCTGTTCAAAGGCGTCCACGACACCCCCGTCTACACCGACATCCTGTTCAAAAAGCCGCTGCGGCTCTGGGTGGCAATCAGCCTGTACGCGGGCACAGCAATGACCGCCCTGCTCACCATCCTCGCCCTGGACTCCGGGCACGCCCGTGCCATCTTGACCTACGGGCTCCTGCTCACCGGCGCCGCAGCCGGCGCCGCAGCACTGATCCCCCGCCAACGCCCCAGCCTGCGCTTCCGCATTGCCAGCGCCTGGCGCGCCCTGCGCCCCACCCTGACCAGCAGCGCCAAAGACCCGCTGCTGGCACCGCCACGCGCCGTTATCGGCAACCTGAGTTTCACCGCCCATGGCGTCTACGCCCACTACCTGATCAGTGGAATGCCCTACTACCTACAATCCACCAAACGCCGCATCGGCGTGGCTGATCGCCACCAAACCCTCGCCCGTGAAATCCCCGCCGGCACATGGATATTCGGGCTATCCGTACCACAAGACCAACGCCAGCTGCTACGCGCCATGCTCGACGGCCACCTCGACAAACCCCGATGGATCAACGCCTGCCAGCAGATGAAGCCCATCATCAAGGACCAAACCCCCCGCAGCCGTATCTACTGGCTGACCATGCCCGTCGACGCCGGCCGCGCCGGGCACAGCCCCATCGGCCAAGCCACCAAACTGAGCGACTGGCTGATCGGCCGCGACAAAGACTCCGACGACTCCGTGGCCGCCTACCAGCGCCTGGCCCACGACATCGTCACCGCCCTCCCCGAAGAATTCGGGCCCCAACCCGTCAGCGCCGACATGATGGACTGGTTCTGGCGCCACAACGCCTGGCGCGGAGTGTTGAACAACCCCCTACCCCGCCGCGGCACCACCGCCACACTCGACACCACCACGCTGCCGGTCGCCGTGTTCGACGACGGCGACCAACACCACCACGCTGGGCGCACCCTGCCGCTGCGTCTCATCGCTGCCGGCCTGGCCACCGCGGCTACCGCGGCCGGCATCCTGGTCGGCCTCCTGCCGGCCGCCCCCTTCGCCGTCCTCGCTGCCGCGGCGCTGCTGGCCTGGATAGCCGGCGTCCGCCGCATCCCCTCCTGGAGCAAAGCCCTACGCGTATCCAGCCCCGAAGGCACCCATCCCGACAGCTACCAAGCCATCCTGCCCGTCGTCGACATGCCCAAGGCCGGCATCAAGTTTCCCGGCTCAGAATTTCTCCAAGCCCTCGACGACCTCGACACCGGCGCCACCTTCGACTTCGCCGTGAACCTCGTAACACTAAGCCGCGAAATGGAATTCGTGCGCAACGACCGCGCTAAAGGCAACATCGACGACCAATTCACCCAGCGCCGCGACGTCCGCAACGGCGACGCCGAACTCATCGCCACCTGGCGCCAACTCGCCGAATACAACCGCCAGCTCGAAGCCAACATCGACGAACGCCCCCTGCACGCCGCCTTCCTCATCGCCGTCGGCGCCGGCGACCAACACACGCTGGACTACAGCGTCAAACGGCTCCGCGAAGAACTCACCGGCTCCGGCCAGATCGCCATCCGCCACTACCGCGGCGCCCAAACCAAACTATGGTCGGCCTTCAACCCGGCCGCGCCCACCCACAAAACCACCGTCGACCAGTTCACCCAACCCACCACCACCAAAAAATGGTCACGGTTCGTGCCGTTAACGTCCTCCATGGTCGGCAACAGCACCGGAATCCTGTTGGGATTCAACAGAAACAACGCCCTCAACAGCGCAGTGCTGCTCGACCTGCCCGCCAGCGCGCGCCGCAACCGCAATCCCTGCCTGGTATGCAGCGGGGCGCTGGGCTACGGCAAATCCTATGCCGCCAAACGCATCACCCGCGGCGAAATCCAGCGCGGCGCACAAGCATTCATCGTCGACCCCGGCACCGAATGGCAAAAAGCCCTCGCCGATATCGACAACAAAGCCGTCATCGACATGGCCGGTAACCACTTCAGCTGCGACCCCCTGCGCACCTTCCCCGCCGACGTCGCCGGCGGCTACTGGCTGGACTACATGGTTCCGATGATGAATCTCGACCCGAGCAGCGTCGGCGTGCGCCGCCTGCGCACCGTCTTGCACGCCGACGCCCGCAGGCACCTCGGCATCACCAGCACCGCCGCGCTCATGACCTACATCAACGACATCCAAGCCCCCTTGGCCGGGCCCGACACCCGCTCCCCGCAAGTCACCAAACTCGCCGACGACCTCGCCCCCATCCTGGCGGCCCTGCAATCGTGGGCCACCTACGACTTCACCCAAGCCATCTTCGACGCCACCCTTGCCGTGCCCGACCTGGCCACCCTCGACGTCACGATCTGGCTCACCGGCAGCCTGGATCTGCCCACCGCCGTAGAGATGAACACCCCGCACCTTTACGAACGCCTCTCTGATCGCAAGCGCGCCTCGGTGGCCATCTACGGCATGCTCGTGCGGTTGGCCAGAGTGACATTTTTCGCCGACAGCACCCGCTTCGGGCTCATCGTCGTCGAAGAAGCCGCCGCCCTGCTCAACTCCCGCGCCGGCGCCGATGACGCCCACCTGATCAGCCGGCGCGCTCGCAAGCACTACACGGGGTTGTTGATCATCACCCAAGATCCGATCCGCGACTTGGCCCTCATGGGCGACCAATTCATCACCCAACAACTCATCATGCCGTTTGAAAACGAAGACCTCGCACGACAAGTCGCCGCCAAAGTCGGCATCCGCCTCGACGACTACACCAACATCGAAGAATTCTTCCTTGCCCAACCCTCGCCCGAGGAAATGCGCGACCCCACCGCCTTCGACGACATCGACACCGTCACCGGCCCGAACCGGGGTGCGCGGCAAGGCTACGGATTCTTCGTCGACGAATTCCGCCGAAAATCCCCCATCTGGGTGGCCAGCGAACCCGACACCACGCTGCACCAGGCCTACGACACCACCCCCGGGCGTGCGGCATGACCACCGCGCCAACCACATTCGGTCAACGCGCCGCCGACTACCTCGGCTACCAGATGGCCACCCGGCCGCGGCTACGCCGCTTCACCACGTTCTGGCTCATCACCCACACCCTGACCGCGGCCGCGCTCGGTGCCGCCCCACCCGCCGCCGCCTCCACCCTGGCCGGTGCGCTGAACTGGACCGGCGTCACCGACAGCCACGGCGTCCCCGTGGGCAACTACTACCTGTCGGTGGTCAGCACCACTGAGGCCATCACCAAAGCAGGCCCTGGCCTCAGCGTCGACCCGTCGAGCTGGGCTCGCTGGCTGGCCAACGCCGTCACCACCGGCCTCTCCCACGAGCTCATCGTCGAACTGCTCCAAGCCCAAGCCGCCGTCTACATCTTCATGATCGCCATGTCGCTCTGGCTCTTACGGTTCGCCATGTCCAACACCTGGCTCTTGTGGTTGGCCACCTGGTTTCGCCCCGTCTTCGAGACCATCCGGGTCATCCTCGCCGACCTGTGGGTGTTCCCCATCTGCCTAATGCTCGGCCTCGGAGTCGGCGCATTCCACATCCTGTGGCACGGCCGCAAAGGATTCGGATCGGGAATCATCGTGTCCACCCTGGCTGTCGGTGTTCTCGGTACCGTGCTCACCCGCGACCCGCTGTCCGACCTGTACAGCGAAAACGGGCTCCTAACCCAAGGACGCAACCTAGGGTTCAGCGTCTCCCAAGCGGCTTTCAACAACGGCTCCATCACCACCGGTGGCGGCCAAGCCCAACTCCAGCACCTCACCGGCCTCATCGCTGATGCGACTGTGCGAATGCCGTTGCAGCTGATGAACTTCGGCACCACCGTCGACGACATCGGAACCTGCGGCGGGGCCTACACCGCGTCCATGCTCGCTCCGCACGACGGCAGCGACCTGGCCGGGCCCGCGCACGCGATGGCTTCCTGCGGCGCACCACAGGCCCTGTCGTTCGCTCAACACCTCAGCGGCGCCAATCTCGCACTGGGTAGCTGCTATGGCCTGCTCGGGGCGGTGTTCGCCTTCTTCGTCTGCTACGTCACCTACAGCTACGTCATGGTGTGCTGCGCCGCCTTCGTGAACGCCTTGTTGTCGATCGTGGTCGCCGCGCCCGCCATGATCCACGGGCACCCGCGCCGGCGCGCCGGGCGGCGCATCAAAATGTTCTTCAAACACGCAGCCCTGGTATTCGCCTACACCACCTACATCTCCATGGCCGCGATGATCGTGCTGAAAATGGGGGCACGCGGCGGCTACGCCGACCAGGTAGGCATGAACCACCCGCTCGCCCGACTCTTCATGATCGGCATCGTCTCCGCCGTCGCGATCGGCGTCTTCTGGTGGCTCAAACGCGAACTCGGTGACCACACCCGCCAAGAATTCACCCAAGCCGTCACCGATCTCGGCCGCCGCGGCCGCGAAGGCTACGAGCGAGGGCAAGACGCCTACGACCGCGCCTGCGACCTCAACTCACGCGCCCCCTGGGCCAAAAACCCAGACGACTCCTCCGATACCCCCGACGAGCCCGACCAGCCCCTCACCGGCTCCCCCGTCGACGGACGCCCACCCGGCGGGCGACCGCCCTCCCCCGGCCGCGCCCGCCATCACACCCCAGCCGCCCAAACCCCCACCCCGGCAACCGGTGAGGCGGCCACCGCCGCAGCACCGGCGGCCGGCACTACCGCGGCGGACGGGGCAGTGATGGCCGGAGAAGCCGCCACCGCCGCCGCAGCACCCGAAGTCGTGGCGGGCGCCGCCGTCGCCAGCCACGTCGCCCAACGTCGACACCGCGACCATAGCCCGCGGCCCACCACGACCGGCACCACCGCCCAATCACCGGCCAACGGCGGTGCACCCGACACCGCCCACCCCGCCCCAGCGCCAGCTGCCGGCCGCGCCGCCAACCACGGCCCGTCCACGCCCCAACGCGCCAACCCCGGCCCCACATCGGATCAGCCACGCCCCAGCGCGCAACCACCGCCGGACCTCGCCGAAGACAGCACCCCGGTCAAGGGCCGCTGAAATCCGTTCGGGCTAAAGCCGACCCGATCCCCAGGTGCCCAATGGAACTCGTCGAGGCCGCCGATGAGAAGATCTTGGCCAAAACGATCGCCCGTTACGGCAGAGTCGATCTCATCTGCGTCGACGAGCTGGGCTACATGGAGCTAGACCGTCGCGGCGCGGACCTGTTATTTCAAGTATTGACCGAGCGCGAAGAAAAGAACTCGGTCGCCATCGCCTCTAACGAGTCGTTCTCGGGATGGACCAAAACCACCTTCACCGACCCACGCCTATGCGCGGCCATCGTGGACCGACTCACGTTCGGCGGCAACATCATCGAGACTGGAACTCAGTCCTACCGACTGGCCCACACCAAAGCCGCCCACACCACCGCGAAATGAATCCAGACCAGCTCGGCTTAAAGGGATTCAGGACGACGCAGGCTCGCATGTGTCGTCGGCGAAGACGCGCACGGTCGCTGTCGCCGGGGTGGTTAGCCAGCTCGGCGCTGCGGCGAGCCTGTGGGCGTAGCGCGTTACCCGCACCTGCCATGCCAGCACCACAATCGGCCTGCCAGCGGCTACCTCCTGGTCGGCGAGCTCGGCAGCCTTTTCCCGCGCCTGTTCGTTAGCATGTTGTCGCCGCGCCTTTTCGGCCTCATCCTCGGGCAGGTGCCGTCGCGCATCTTCTCGCAGCTCAAGCAGCTTTCGTCGGTCCCGGCGGAGCCGTTCCTTAAGGAACTTCGTCATCCGATCCTTGACGATCAGTTCGCGATAGGTGCCCTCGGGCAGCTGATACCTGGCCTCGGCTGGACCGCGCGACTCAGCCATAATTGCGCTCACGCTCCCGCTGTCAGAAGAGACGCGGCAAGCAGCATCACTGCACCAGCAATCTTCATGGTCCGACTCTAGCGTTGTTCGAACCAACAATCCGAAGTTCATCAGTGACCATCGATTTCCGCGCCTCAGGGGCCTTATATGCGAAATCCGTTGCTGTGTTGATCTATTCGCGTTATCTCGAAAAATACCGGTAACCCTGCATATTCGATCGGTGCATATTGCTAGGTACCCGGGGATCGAAGAACCCGGATCTCTGCGCTGGTGCCGTCGACTTCCACGAGTGCGCCCGGCGTGAGTCTTTGTGTGGCGGCGTGAGCGTCGACTATGCAGGGGACTCACTCTGTACTGCTATGAAAGCGGCTGACGCCAGTAGCTCTTATTCGGAGCGTTTCTCGGACACCGCCGCCCGCAAACCCTCAGCGAGGTCCTCGCGTGTGAGTTCACGCAGCCGCAGCAGCTGCTCCTCAGTGACTTCGACGTCGTCGCTGGCCAGCAGATCATCGAGCTCGGCGGTATCGAGGCGATCATTGCGGTGATCGCGCGCCTTTTCGACCACGTTGCGCACAAACCCGGCGTTACCCAACACATCAATACCGCGGATCAAATCGCCTTCGGGAGTGAGGGTTTCGTCGGCGTAGAACCTCTCAAAATCCGGGCGCAACACCTCGACGGCCTCATCGGTGGTCACGTCCTCATCTTCGCCCACCATCAGCTTAGTAAGCTCGATCAGCTCTGCCGGAGTGTAACTGTGGAACTCGATCACAGTCGAAAACCGCCGGCGCAGACCCTGATTGACTTCCAGCATCCGCTCGGTGGCCTTGGCGTAGCCGGCGCCGAACACCACCAGCTCGTCGCGGTTATTCTCCATATACAGCAGCAGCGTGTTGATGATCGCGTTGCCATACGGGTCGCCGGTGGAGTAGCCGCGCTCGTGCAGGGTGTGCATCTCGTCGAAAAACACCGCCCCACCGAGGGCCCCTTCGAGCATTTCTTCGGTGTTCTTTTCCGCATCCGCCATGTAGCGGCCCAACAGTTTGGCGCGGCTGGTCTCCACCACCAGCGGCTTACGCAGCACCTTGAGCCCGCACAGTTGCTTGGTGAAAGACCTTGCCACCGAAGTCTTTCCGGTACCGGGCGGACCTAGCAGCAGCGTGTGGCGAGAGGTCACCGGTACCCGCAACCCCACTTTGGTGCGGGCCAGGTTAACCTTCGTGGTGGAGCGGATGCGTTTGATTTCGCGTTTGGCTGTCTGCATGCCCAGCATCGCATCCAGCTCGGCTTGACCCTCGGCCAAATACTCCGACGCCTTCTCGGCGTCGCGGGCCGTTTCGGTCTCGAGTCGGCTCGGGGCGCTTTGCGGATCCCACGGGTCGGTGCGTGCCTCGATCGTTTCGGGGTCGGTCAGCACCAGGCGCCGGGTCGCGTCGTCCATCGCTTCGCGGGCCGGCGTGAATTTCGGGTCACGTGAATACACCCGGCGCAGCAGCTGGGCGGCCTCGTCCTCGCGGCCCAAGTGTCGAAGGCACATCGCTTGGGTGTAGAGCGTCACTGTGGCGGCTTGGGGCACGCGGTCATCGCCTGCGGCTTTCTCGCCGCGGCGAAACGCATCCTCGAACACCCCAAGCGACGCCAGCGCCGTGGTGGCCATCGCGGCGGCCGCGCAGTCGTATTCGGGTCTATACCAACGCTTCTCGATCGGAAACAGTCGCAACACATCGGTCCAGCGTTGCGTGCGGAAGTGCAGCAGCCCGCAGGCGTAGGTGTGCATGTCGGCGTCGAAGGGGTCGGTCGGCTTGGCTGTCGCGCTCAGTAACTCGTCGGCTTGGCTGTAGTTGACTTCGCGGATCAGCACGGTCGCGTACGCGCAGCGCAGCGCATCTACCGACCCGATCGGTAGCTGCAAGAACAGGCCGTCGAAGACCATTGGGCGAAAGTCCGCGCCCAGCACCCCGAGGCGGCGGATCTCCCAGCCGAAGGTCTCCGCGGCCGCCCAGGCCCCGGCCAGGACCTCCACCGTGTCCTCACCGGCTAGGACGCGACCCATCCAGCCGTCGCACACGCCTGGTTCGGCGCGGGTGACCGTGCGAAACATCTCGGCGGCCACTTGCTGGTTGTGGCTGGGCACCAGACCGCCCACACCAATGCCCGACGCCAATAACCCGCGGCGAAACGCGCTGCGGGCCGGGGTTTCTGCCTCAATTCCTGTCATGGTGATCTTGAATCTAACTTATGCCACCCGGCGCGGGCCGGCATCAGTCAAGCGGCGCTCGTAATCGAGGTTGATGCGCAGCCGATATTGGAATGCCCACGTGCGGATCACGGCGGCGCCGGCGCCGTCCTGCTCGATATGAATATCGGCCCCGCTGGCCGAGCGCGGGCCCACCGTGCGCAGCGTGACCGCCGCCCCCGCTGGCGCCGGGCCCCCGACGCCGTCGTAGAGAACCATGTACGGGTACTGCGAGGCCGGTAGCTGCTCGGCTAGGCCTGCCGCGCCGACCACCTGCAACCCGGCTCCGGTGGCCTCCTGCCAGCGTTGTGGGCGCTTCGTGCACACCAGCACCTGGTAGCCGGTTGCCGCCGCCCGCAGCGCCACCTGCACCAGTAACGCGAACTCCCCGGCGATCGTCACCGTCGCCAGCTCGGTGGGGTTCCGAAGATCGACCAGCAGCGGGTGTCCCTTGGCGGCTCTTCCGATGATGATGCCCGTGCCGCCGATCGGCACAGCCACCTTTTCCCCGGCCGCCAGCTCGCGCGCGGGCACCGCCAGCGCGCCGGCGCCCGCGGCGAGCAGCCCGGCGCTCAGCCCGGCGTCGTGGCGGCCCGCTGCCGGGTTGAGCCCAGTTAGCGGGGGCTCGGCCAGCGGCCCGCCGGTGTGATAGCGCACCATCGCCCCCACTGTCGTGGACCCGTTGTCGTTGCGGCGCAGCTGAACCGACACTACGGTGGCGTCGGTATCTGGGGCCCACAGGCGGTTGATCGTGGTGCTCGAAATGTCGCCCGGCGAAAGCCAGTAGGTCTGCACGTAGCCGCCTGCGTGGCGCAACCGGCCCCATCCCGACACCAGCCCGGTCGGGTCGATACCGGCCAGCACCGCCTCGTCTGCGTCACGGATCTCGGCAGCGGTCAATACTCGCGCCGGGATCCGCAAACTCGTCAGCTCTGCGGCCAACCATTCGGCCGCAGCACTCATCGTCGCGGCCACCGACTCTCGCCACACAATCGCGCGGGCGCTGTCGAGCGCATGCAGCCGCACCACCAGCCAGGTTCGCCGCTGCCCGACCGCGGGATGATCCCCCACCTCACCGGAATAGATCAGCGCATACGGGTGATGTGCCTTGGAGGCCCGCCGCGTCCCCGCACCGATGATGTCGATGCCTTCAAGGCACACGTCGAATTGACTCAGTCCGGCGGCCACCGCCTCGAGCGGCAGCGTCGCCATCGACACCACCTGCTGATGATCCAACGCCGAGGGGCTGTGCGGGGGCCCGTCG
This sequence comes from Mycobacterium sp. 050128, assembly GCF_036409155.1. Classification (NCBI taxonomy): domain Bacteria; kingdom Bacillati; phylum Actinomycetota; class Actinomycetes; order Mycobacteriales; family Mycobacteriaceae; genus Mycobacterium; species Mycobacterium sp. 050128. The sequence goes on from NZ_JAZGLW010000009.1 coordinate 79,205, forward strand.
ACGGCCACCACCGCCACCAAATGTGGCCCCACAGAACGGATGCCGACCGGGCCAGACCCAAAGCTGCGCTCATAATCGGCCAGCTCGCCAGCCGGCGCACCCAGCCGTGACCGTCGCGCGGTCAGCGATCGCCACGCCAGAGTCAGCAGCGGCGCACCACGCCAACACAGCAGCGCCAGCACCGCCACCACCACAGCTACGCCGACACCGGTCCACCATCCTGGCCGGCCCGCCAGGGCCGTGCCCAACGCCACCAACCCCACGTCGACGACGAACAGCGCCACCACGCGCGCCCAGCTCGCGGCCACACTGAACGGGAACGTCGATTTCATGGTCGGGCCTCTCGTCTGCGCATCAGTGCGGCCGATCCCAGCACCACCGAACACACCAGCGCTAGCCCACCTACGCCGGCGGCCGCCACCCACACCGGGGTCATGTCGCGGCCTACCTTCGGGGGCGCGAGCACCAGCGGCGCCGCTAAGTGTTGCGGCCCAACAGGTTCCCCGGCCGGCAGGTCATAGGTCAGGGCAGCCACCGGGTCGACGATGCCGTGCCCGACCTGGTTATCCACCCCCCGTGCTGGTGCCCGTGCGGTGGCCAGCAGCCGGTTGATCACCTGATGTGCGGTCAACTGCGGATACTTCGCGCGCACGAGCGCGGCCACCCCGGAGACGAGTGCAGCGGAAAATGAGGTGCCCGCAGGAGCCACCAATGTGTTCTTCTGGCCCTCGACCGCATTCATTAACCCGTCATCGCGCGGCGAGAGACTTTCGACGTCGGTGCCTGGTGCGGCGATCGACACCCACGGGCCGGCCATGCTGCTGTCCAGCGGAGCGCCGCTGGAATCGACCGCGCCCACCGTGAGCACGTAATCAGAGAACCACGCCGGGGTGGCCACCGTGGTTACTCCCGCCCAGTCGCGAGGATCGTTGGGAGTCAACGGGTTATAGATCGGGTTCTGCTTGCAGTCGTTGCCGCCCTCATTGCCGACATTGCCGGCCGCGGCGACGATCACCGCGTTGCGGTCCACGGCGGCGTAATGAATCGCGGCCCCCAAATCGCGCTGATCAATCATGTCGGTCGCGGTCATGCACGACACCTCCGAGATGTTAATCACCGTTGCCCCCATGTTGGCCGCATGCACGATCGCGCGGGCCATCGTGTGGATATCGCCGGCTTTGCGCCGGGTGGCCGGGTCCTGGTTACCGGCGAAGGCGTCCTTGGGGCTAAACGCTTTGGAGCTCTGCCGGATCGCGATCACCTGCACATCGGGTGCCACACCGGAAAAACCGTCCGCGGCCGGCGCGGGCGGCGGCGGTGGGGGCAGCGGAGCTCCTGGCGGCGAGGGTGGCGGCTCAGGAGGGCCAGGAGGGGCCGGATCATCGGGTCCCGGCGCAGGACGTTGCGGGGCCAGTGTGGGGTGACCGGCGGGCACCACCACCGGTTGGGTCTCGCGGGGCTGCCAGCCCGCACCGTCTGGTGGCGGTGGTGGCGGCGGAGGCGGAACCTGCAGGGTCACCGTTTGCGGTGGCGGTGGTGGGGGCGCTGCCTCCGTGGTGGGCACCGTGTCAGGGTGGCGGCCCTGGCGCGGTGGGGAGCTTGTCAAGTTTTTTGTGTAACGTGTTGTGCTCGTTGGGGTTAGAGGTAGGGGTTGATTCGTTCTGGGTAGGCAAGGGCGAGTTGGGCGAGG
>NZ_JAZGLW010000010.1 GCF_036409155.1 Mycobacterium sp. 050128
GTTCCTCACGGTCAAGCTTCTTATCCACCACGGTCATCAGTGTCTCGGCTTTCAGTCAGGAGCACATCCCCTCACACAAACCATCTGACACGCCCGCGGTGGGGGCAGCGGCGTCTTGCCGTCAGCCGGCTGTGCAGCGATCAGTGACGCCACGATCGTTCCGTGCGCGTCACAGTCGCCCAGACCATCCCCACCGGCCACCACATAGTCACCGCCGCCGACAAGATCGGTCAGCCGCGGATGCGGACTGACCCCCGTGTCGATCACGGCGACCTTCTGCCCGGCGCCGCGGCCAAACCGCCACGCCTCAGCCAAATCAAGCATGTCCAAGTAGTGCGGCTGCACCCGGTAGTCGGTGCCCGTCAAGGTGCCCACCTTGGTGCAAAACGCGCCCTGGCGCATCGGCTGATCCGGGCCCGGCGGCCCGTCCGGGGGGGTTGCGCCCACATCAATCCGGGGCGGCTCGACGGCCCCGGCGGGCGAGGCGCCCCACAACCCGGTCAACCCCACCACTGCGACAGCCGATACCGCCGCACAGACCTTTTGTGCACGACTCACCGAACCACTCCTGCTACCGGTACCGGATCGCGGCCAACACACCCATCAGCCAAAACGCCAATGGGAAAATGCCGGTCAAACACACATACTCGATCCACTCCACCACTTTGCGAAACGTCGGAGTGTAGAAATGGTTGGGTACCACCACGCCGGCCACCAGCCCGGCCACCGGGACCCCCACCATCACCGACGCCCCCACCAGCAGTGCAGGCATCGTCCACAATCCCAGCACGTAACGCCCGGCCACCGCGATCACCAGCGTGACTGCGGCCAACGCCAGAATCGTTGCCTGCCAGCGATCGGTGAACGAGCGGCCCCGCAGCAACATTGCGCCCGCCACCAGGCCCGCCAAGATCAGCGGCAACCAGCGCCGCGACGTGTGCGGATCGCACAACCCCACACTGCACACCGCCGCCAAACTCGTTGTGGCGACCAACAACCCGGTCAGGTAGGAGTGGGCGCGGTCGGTGGCGACGGTCACCTCGCGCACCGATTCGGGCCCGGCGAACGTGGCGACCTGCCCGCTGGCGACCGCATGATCTGCCGGTAAATCGGGGCGCGCCTCAAAAATCCAGCGCCCCGACGCCGACGGGAACACCGGCAACCGGATCCCGGCGGCCCAGCGCGCCACCGTAGGTGCCACATGCATCCCGATCACCGCGACCAGCAGCAGCACCGCCAACAGGATCGGCGCTGAGGTCACCAGCAGCATCCGCACCAACCCGACCACCATGCCGGCGGCCGCGGTGACGATCACCGCCGTGCCCAACGCGATATGGCGGCCCGTGAATCGCACCACCAGAACCGCCGCGACAAGCAACGTCGCCAAACCCAGCGCGGCGTGCGGAGCGCCCACCGGCCCAGGCACTAGCGCCGCGGCCGCCACCGCCGCCGGTGCGCATCCGGTCAACAGCAACGTGTCACCCAGACCGCGCGACACCACACTGCCGCGGCGCGTGAAAATGATCACCGCCGCCGTGAGCAGCACGGTCGCCAGACCCCCGCAATAGGCGGCCGGCGCCCAGCCCAGATGCCCGTAACGCCACCGGCTCAGCACCGCGGTCGCGGCCAACACACCGCCGACCACCATGGCGGCTCCCACGCGGGCCGCCCACACCGGTGTCACGGCCGGCCAGCGTTTACTGAGCTCGGCGGCCACCGCCGAGGTCACATGCTCGACGACGTTGATACGCGCCTCGGTGTCCGAGGCGAACCGCAGCCACAGCCGGGTGCCGTCGCTGACCCCCTGGGCGGCCAGCGACAGCCCCGGTTTGAGCGGGCTGCCATCGACCCAGCACAACGTCCAACGACCCCGAGCGCCAGCTGTCAACACCGGCTCCTGCAGCTCAGCCAGGCGGGTATTCACCAAGTCCACCAGCGCCGCCAACTGGGCCGACACCGCCGCGGTGGCATCCAACACCACCCCAATCTTCGTAACGCCGGCGATGACCGCCACCAGGACCCGGTCGGGCAGCGCGGGCCCGGCCGCGGCGATCACGGGGTTGTCGCGCTGCCGCTCGATCGTCACGCGCTCAGCGCCCCCGCACTGGGGAACCCTTCGGCCAACTCGGCCGCCAGCTCCAAAAACGCCAGCCGGGTCCGCTTGTGCAGCGCCGCGAAGTCCAGCGTGGCGGCCTCGCGCAGATGCGGATCCCACGGGATCGTTTTCACCGAGCGCACCCGCGGCCCCAGCCGCTCCATGACATGGGCGACGACCCCCTTACCCGCAGGCGTGCCGGCCTTGTTCAGCACAATCACCGACCGCTTCAGCAGCTCGTGCCCGTTGCGGGCCGCCAGCCAGTTCACCGTCTTTTCAATCCCCTTGGCGCCCTCGGCATCACAGGAGCCGATGATCATCAACGCATCCGAGACTGACAGCACCGCCTTGAAGAACTCGGTTTCGACGGCGTTGCCGCAATCGACCAACGACAGTTGGTAAAAGCGGCGCGTCAGGGCGACAGTCTCGAAAACCGTTGCCGCATCGAGATCCATCGGGTTAGCGACGTTTTGGTTGCCCGCCAACACCTCGAGACGCTGCTTGTTTTGCCCGGTGAAATGACGCGCCTTGGGATAGTCGACAACCGCATCTTTGGCGGCAAGAAAATCCCGAATTGAGTACTGCGCCTTCGGGTCAACGAAGTGACCCAGACTCCCGTAGGTCGCATCGGCGTCGATCGCGATCACCGGTTGTTTGCGCTCATCGGCGAATGTGGTGCCCACACCGGCGGTCACCCGAGTCTTGCCGACACCACCTTTGATCGACACCGCCGTGATTTGGTAATTGCCGGGAATGTTGGACGTCACCTGCGCCTTCCAGTCACGCAATTGGCGCTCACGAGGCCCGGCACCCGGATTGACCAAACCGCCCGTGCATACGTAAATCGCTTTACGCCAACCGATTTCGGCCGGCTCACGGCGCCGCTTGACGACTTCCTCGACTTCCACGTGTCGGGTGTGTACCGACCCGGCGCTCTGAAGGTCCGCGCGCGGCGCCCACCGTTCCGACGGGTCGACGCGTGGCGGCGCCCACCGCTGCGCGGGGGCCGGTGTCTGCGGGCGTGGGTCAAACTGCGGCCGCGGCGGGATGGCGCCTGGTTGCTGCCTGATCGGGCCGCTGGCCGGCGAAAAGTCGGTACCGCCCGCCCGCGACCACGGCACAGCGTTGGGGTGTCGCGCCGGCACCGGCGCGGGCCCAACGTGGCCGCCTTCAGTGCCACCCGCGACCGGTGGCGCGGTGTCAGCGGTCGGCGGCCACGTGCCCTGCGGAGCGCTCCCCGGCGCCGGCGGTGGGGCGAACTCGTACTTGCCCACCGGCGGGGAAGGCAGCTGCGGTGTCGGCACCTGAGGTGCTTGCGGCGCGGCGGGCTCGGGTACCCGCAGATCCGACAACGACACCTCCTCGGTGCGCTCGTCTGCGGGCGCGACCTGCTCGCGGTGCTGCTCGGTGTTTTCCGGCGACAGGTAGCGCGACACGAAGTCGGAATTGTCCGTCATTACTCGTCCCCCAAATGGATGGCGTTTACTACTTCAGATCCTAGGTCCAGAATTCTCGCTATACCACGCCCGCCAGGTATTTATCGAGAAAGTTTGCTGGCACGGATGTACCGCTTTTTCTCAGGCCATTCGCTCGTGACTCGCCCAAGCCCGGACCCCGACGCTGTCGAAGACGGTCGTCAACCCCTGATGCAGTTGGCCAGGGGTGGCCGCGGCGATGGCCAACCACTCCTGCTGGCTACCCGGCGGCGGATTGAGCCGATACAGCGCCACCCGCCCCGAGCCGGTGTCGCGCAAGTTCAGCACCGTCTGGCTCCACACCGTCTCGGTATCGACATGTGCACGCGCATAGGCCAACGCCTCGGCTTGTGGATCCTCTAACGCCGCCCCCAGCTCAGCGAGCGCACCACCACGCAACCCCAGCGAGCGCAGCGCGGCCATCTTGGCCGCGTCCGAGCCGGCCTGCGCATGCAGATTGATCGCGGTGCGCAGGTCATCGAGGGGAACGTTGACCGCGCTGATACGGGCCGGCTCGACCCGGTGCACCGAGTCCAGCGCTTCGACGATCAGCCGTTCCACCCATTCCTGATCGGTTCCACGGCAGTCGTCGATGGTGATGTAGGACCCGGCGCGCACCGCTGACGCCCAGCGCCCGTCGCGCCGGGCCAACACAATGCGCAGCTGCTCATCCGGTATCGCACGCCACGTGCTCGGATCATCCATCACCACCGGTGTCACCACGGTCATCGCCCCGTGCGACACCAACACAACAATCTCCACATCAGGATTGGCCAACACGGCCATCCGCGCGGCGATATCCGAACGCACCACCGCGCCCTCATCGGCAATCCCCTGGTCAACCAACACCGCCAGGCCCGGGTGTGCGATCAGCCACTCGGTGCTTTGAGGCTGGCCGTAGGGGCGCCCACGCAGCTCGGGGGCGAGCTGGGAAATGCCCAGCATGGCCTGCAGCAGCCACAACCCCTCCAGGTTGACGGTGATGTCGGACGCAGGGCTGGTGGGGGGTGTGTCAGCGATCGTCATCGAAAGGCTTCCTGGTCGTTGAACGCAAACGTGGCGGCACCATGCCCGATGCCGCCACGTCGTTGCCTGTGAACAGTGCGGGCTAGGCCCACGAAGATCCGACGGCGCTGTCGGTGCTGTTCATGTTGGAGCCGGCGGTCTGGACCTTCTGCCCGTGCTGGTTGGCCTGCTCGTAGATCACCTGAAAATTGCGGCCCAACTGGGTGATGAATTCCTGGCAGGCCACCGACCCGGCGCCGCCCCAGAAATCCCCGGCGGCAAGCACGTCGCGAACGATCGCTTGGTGCTCGGCCTCCAGGGAAGCAGCCTGAGCGCGGATGAGAGCGCCGTGGGCATCGACATCACCGAACTGGTAGTTGATCGACATAATTCACGTCTCCTTGGATTACGAGTTGGTAGGGACCCGGCGGCTAACTGCCCAGGATCTGTTGAGAGGCCTGCTCTTGCTGCTCGTAGTTGTTGGCGTCGCGGATCAGTCCGTCGCGCACTCCGTGCAGCATGTTGACGATGTTGCGGAAGGCCTGGTTGGTCTGGCCCATGGTGTCGTAGGAGGTCGCCTGGGCCTGGCCGCTCCAGCCGGCCCCGGCGATGTTCTGCGAGGAGGCCCACATCTTGCGGGCTTCGTCCTCAACGGTTTGGGCGTGCATCTCAAAACGGCCCGCCATGTCACGCATCGCGTGCGGGTCGGTCATAAAACGGGTGGCCATAATAAGCTCTCCTTAAAGCACAGATGATTTTATTTCAGCGTTGCTGTGTGATCAGTCTATTGGCCTGATCTCACGCCGGGCAACGGTCGGACAAAGCTATTTATGCGAAATTTTTTCCTGCATCGTCGCCGCTTAAGTTGCGCTAGTGGCGGCGCACTACTTTGACCGGTTTTCCATAGCGCGGGCTGCCGTCACTGTCGGTGCCGCGGCCATGCATCCCCGCGGCCATCGGAGTCCCCCCATACATCCCGGACCCCCCGGCGGTGGCCGGTGCGGCTGCCGAAGACAGGCCCCCGCCCGAGGCGCCCACCGGTGCGACCGCCCGTACGGTGCTCGCCGATTCCGCGCTGCCGGCCCCCGCCGTCCAGGTCGCCGGCACCGATAAGCCGCCCAGCGACCCCGCCCGCCCGGCCATGGCCTCCACTTCCGAGGCTGCCCCGCCCAGCCCCGCAAGCCCGGGCCCGCCGGCACCGGTTGCCGCCGACGTCCCGCCGGCCCCGAACATGCCAGGATTCATGAAACTCATGAACGGGCTCAGCAGTGACTGGAACTGGCCCAGACCGCCGCCCCCCAGGCCACTGCTCAACGGCGATGAAAGCCCTTGCAGCGCTTGAGGAATGGTGCTCACTAACTGCGGGCCCATCGACAGCATCGTCTGGCCGTCCAAACCCGCGGGCAAACCGGCGCTGCTCGCGAAATTCATCGGTTGCTGTCCGGCCGCCTGGCCGCCCGATTGCCCCAATGCGGCCGCTTGAGCTGCCAGCCCGATCGGATCGGAGTTCGGCACCGGCGGGGTGAAAGGAATCAGCGTGCCGGTAATCCCCGAGGCCTCACCGGCGAAGCCATACATCGTCGTGGTGTCTTGAGCCCACATCTGCCCGTAATGTGCCTCGTTGGCCATGATCGCCGGAGTGTTAAAGCCCATGACGTTGGTCGCAACCAGCGCCGCCAGCTGGGCCCTGTTCTCGGCGATCACCGGCGGGGGCACCACCCCGGCCCGGGCGGCCTCAAACGCGGCCGCCGCCGCGGCCGCCGCCGCCGCCGCGGCCTGGCATTGCTCGGCCGTGGCGATCATCCACACCACGTAGGGGGCCGCCGCCAACGCCATCGTCACCGACGACGGACCCATCCACGCCGTGCTGGTCAGCGCCTCGATAACCGCCTGAAAAGCCCCGCCCGCCGAACCGAGCTGCACCGACAGTGCCTGCCAGGCCGCCGCCGACGCCATCAAAGACGACGAACCCAGGCCGGCATACATCCGGCCTGAGTTGATCTCCGGCGGAACCTCGTAATCAGGCATGGCTAGGTGCTGGCAACCCGGGGGTTAAACCATCGCGATGGCGTTGAGCGCCTCAGTCGCGGCATAGTCAGCCGAGCTGATGCCCATGGTCGAGACGAACATCTCGTGCACCACCGACCCGATCGCCTGAGTCACCTGATACACCCCGGCGTGCGTTCCGAACGCCGCGGCCAACAGCACCGAAGCCGGCTCCGGCGCGGGCGGCACCACACCCAGCGTCGGCGTAGCGCCGGCAGCGTTACCCGCCGCTACCATCGACCCGAGTCCGGCCAACCCTGATGTGGCCGCATCAATCCCCGCAGGCAATGCCTCGACAAACATAGAACCCTCCCGCAATCCCCTGACCGGACTATTTAGCCGGCCTGATCAAAAAATTGTATCGCCATACACGAACTTATGCGTCGCCCATCGCCGATCTATCCGACCTCAGCCTCGGCCACTTGGACGTACATTCTCGATTCGCCCGAAACGCCCGTATCCATCAAGAATCCCCGGCCTCTCGGCATCGAATGGCCCTTCCATTTCTCCCTCACGAAACCTTGATCGGGGTCAGAGTCCATGACCAACATCGGCTCGCGAGCATCGCGAAGCGGCTTGAGGATCGGGTCCCCCATCCCCGACATGAATGACCCGAACTGCCGGGTGTAGATGATGTGCAACCCCACATCAGAACCCGCCTGCACAAACGGGGCGATCGAGCCCAGTGGAGAGTCATAACCCAACGGAAGGCGCTCGGCATCGTCGATGATCAAGAAAATCTCCGGGCCCTCCCAGCGCCGCTGGCCGACCTGATCGACCGACACATCGTCGCTGGGCAGCCGCGGCGCCAGGAACTGGGCCAACTCATCCATGCGCTGCTTGACAGCCGCGGGCGTCGAGGCGAACCGATGCACATACGAAGGCCCGAGCACATTGAGCAGCTGACGGCGAGGATCAATCAGCCACACCTGCGCAGCGGGTCGGCCCGCCTGCTGCCCTGCTGACGCCTCGGCGCCCGGGGCGTAGACGCGCGCGATCTCGCGCATCAACGTCGCACACGTCGTGGTCCGACCACACTTGGGTTGTCCCGTGACCATCAGATGCTGACCGTCGAAGAACGCCGGACGCTCGGTCTCATTGAGCGCCCACACCATCGTCGAGGCCGTACGGCCATCCGCGGCCGCCAGCGCGGCCAGCTCGGCCGCCGACACCCGTTGGGGCAGGCGGCGCACCTTGCGCGCAGGAGTGAACCCGCTGGCCAGCGGGCCCACAGCCGCGGCCACGCTGCGTGAGTCGAACACGTCAGCATCGGTGGACTCCAGCGCCGGGCGCGCCATTAAAGTGTGCAACCCCACCGGCTCGACGCCCGCGCGCTCATAGTTCTGTCCGATCATCCCCCGACCTGGTCGCGCCGAAGGAACCGCCGCGGCCAGGCGCGACTTGACCAGTGCGGCGTCGTTGACATCAGCGAGGCGCAGCTCCACCCGAGCTCCGAAGTTGCCGCGCACCGTCACCTGCAGGTCCGAGATCTTGGTGAGCCCGACGACCACGTGAATCCCGAACGTCGGCCCTTCCTTGATCACCCGGTTCACCCGGTTTTCGACCAGTTCCGGATATTCACCGGCCGCCGCCGCATAGTTGTCGATCACCAAGAACACGTCGCCGTAACCGTCATCGGGCAGCGGGCCCGATTCCCGACCGGATTTGCGGCGGCGAAACACCTCCATCGACATCACGCCGGTCTGCTCGAAACTGCGCTTACGCGAGGCCAAAAGCTCCGACATCTCGGCGACGGTGCGGCGCACGCCGTCGCCATCCAGCGACATCGCCACCCCACCGACATGCGGCAATCCCGCGACGCTGCCCAGCGCCGCAGACGAAAACGCCAAGCAATAAAACTGCACCTGCTCGGGGGTGTGTGTCATGGCGGCCGCGCAAATCAAGTCCTGCAGCGCCGTCGTCTTGCCCGACCCCTGAGCGCCGATGATCGCCACGTTAGCCCCCGACCCCGACACGTCAACTGTCAACGGATGCTGGTCATGCTTAAACGGCCGGTCCACCAAGCCAATTGGAAACACCAGATTGGCGGTATCGGCATAGTCGCTGTCCCAGCGCCTTCCCAGATGCGTGTTGACCAATTTCTCGATACTCCACGGCGCATCCAGCGGAGGCTTCCACAACTGGTAAGGCTCGAAGTCGATCCGGCGCAACTGGTCGATGATGATGGGGCCCACCTGTGGACGCATCAGCGCCGTGACATCCTCGCTGTCCGCTTGCTCCACAATCTGCTCGTCGACGTCGTCAACCACATCGTCGGCCACCGCGGCGCCATCGGACTCATCCGACAGCGGAAGCGGAGTGAAATCAGTGGTAAACAGTTGCGGCGCAAAGTAACTCGCCGACATCCCGCTTACTTGCGGCCCGTCATCGAGGTCCTCTGTACCCGGCTTGCGGTACTCGCGCCACAAAAACTCGCCTTGAAACTTCGTCAAGTTGCCATTTTGAGGGCTGCCCTCAAGGAAATAGCACTGCCCAGAACCCTTGAGGTTTACCGCATTCGGCACACCGATCGCCATGGCCGAGTGTGACGTTTTGGTCTGCAGGGCCATCCGGTACCCCATGTTCTCCAGCAGCCTCTCCGCGCGAGTCTCGATCTGCTGGCTAGCCATAAGCAAATGAACCCAATACGCGCGACCCTGACGGCAAATCTTGTCCAACGAGTCCTGGATCTCTTGACCCATCAACTTGAATAGCTCGGCGAACTCGTCAATAACCACCACCAACACCGGCAGCGCCGGCAACACCTCAGCGACCCCCGCCGCCAGCTGATCGGCACGAATCTTGTTGTATACGCCTGCATCATCAGCGCCCGCCAGATCACACAAAGCTTTACGCCGGGCGATCTCACCGTCGAGCGCATCGACGAAGCGGCCCATCAAACCCTGGTCCTCTTCCAAGTCAGTGATGATCTGCGCAACGTGCGGCACCCCGGCAAACGGCCGAACACCGGAACCGCCCTTGAGGTCGGCCAACATGAACTGCAGGTTTTGCGGCGGGTGCCCCAAAATCAGCGACTCAATCAACGCGCGCAGCATCATCGTCTTACCTGAGCCCGTCGTGCCCGCCATCACCCCATGCGGGCCCTGGCCGCCATCCGCATCTTGTTTAAGGTCGATGAAAAACAGCTCGTTGTTGTCGATCCGGTTACCCAGCGGCACCTTCAACCGCTCCAAGGAGTTGATGTCGCTGCGTGGGGCCCACAACCTCTCGAAATCAATATGGGCCGCATCCTCAATGCCGTAGTAAGACAGAATATCTCGGGCCATGACCTGCTGCCCGGAGTCGATTGCGATCGCCTCGTAAGCCTCGGCCAGCCGCCACCGCGACATCCGCTCGGCGAACGTCTCGGCCGCATCGCGGCCGACCTGATCGGCGTAGGCGAAAAATTGTGGCTCGTTACCCTGGGCATCCCACGTCACCGGGTCGCGCGGCACAGCCGAGATCACCCCGTTGTCACCGACGTGCAACACCCGGCGCGGATCACCGCACGCCGGAACCCGGCTGCAGCCGCGCACGTCGAAAAACGTCAACCCGTTGACCCCTTCGGAACTTCCGAAACGATCCCAACCCACCTCGGTATCGCACACGATCACCGTGTGCGGCAGCGGATTGATCGGGTCTTTCGACGCTCCCAGGCGAGCCCGGAAGTCCCCGCGCCCCCGCAACGACTTCGCGTCCGCCTGCGCGTCGAGAAAATCGTTGACCGACCCATACACCATGCGCACCGGGCCGGCGCCATCCTCGAGGGCCGTATCGCCGGCGTGCGGCAGCCACTTCACCCAATCCCATTCCGCGGCATCGGAAGTCACCACCACCAGCCGCAGATGATCGGGGCCGTGGAAAAACATCAACTGACACAGGATCGCGCGCATCAACGCCAGCACCCGCTCACGCGGGCCGCGCAGCTCATAGCCGGGCTCCACCATCAGCGACACCAACGCCGGCACCCCATACGCCACCGTCTGGTACTGCATGAACTCCTGCAGAACCTTGCCGGTCACCGGCTCGAGCTCAATATCGGTCGGCGCATCCTGCGGCTCGGCGAACACCGCGGCATGCGACTCCACCAAATCGGTCATGCCCACCCCCACGCGGGCGACCCCGAACCAGGCATCAGAACCGTTGGGCTTGCGCTCCCACATCCGCACACTGCCCACGCTGGCTTCCAGCGTCAGCGGTGCAGGGTGATACCAGCGGTAGTTCTCATCCAACCGGTCAGCCAACTCCGACGTGGTTCCCCGCAGTTCGTCCATAATCATGCAAAAGCGTGCCCGCAGCGCATCGAGTTTCGAGCGTGACATCTCCTGCGAGCCACCACGACCACCGAACAGCATCGCCATCAGGCCACCCACCATCACGATGGGAAATAACGAGCCCGCCCCGGTGAACGAGCGGGCGCCGCTGGCGAACGACACCCAAACCATCGCCCCCACCAAACCCATCAAGCCCACGATCAGCACCACCGACCACAGCGGTTTGCTTTGCGGCGGCGGCACTTTCAGCGGTGTCGGCAGCTCAATGGTCTCGGGCCGAAACGACGGCGCCTCAGCGGTCTCCTTGCGGGCAAACCCATGCTTCATGACTTCGGGACCTCCAGTTCGGCCGGGTTGGCGTCGACCGGCAGCGCGTTATGGCGCACCAGCGCATCAGCGCGCGACAGCGCCGGCCCGGCGGCAAGTAGCCGCAAAGCCAGCCACGGCGCCGGATTGGGGGAATGTTTCTTCAAACCCAATGCGTTCATGGTGTCCTCCTCACGCGGAACCCCAAAGCGCACACCGGATTCCGAGATCCACCACAACGCCTCCACGGTGCTCGCCGACGGCGAATTACCCGTGGAGACAACATAATTAGCGTAATCGGGGCCGAAATAGACGCGGTCGGCCTGCATCTGGGTGCCCGGGGTTTTCACCAAGTCCACCACCTTGTCCACCTGGGCCTCAGCCACCGGGATGCTCGGGCCGACGATCACCGACGTGGTCGCCATCGACTCCCCACTCACTTTCTCCCAATGCCAGCAAGCGGCCGCGTTGAGCTGGCTGTCCACCACATGCGGTGGCGCCGGCGGGAACGCCGACAAGTCCAGCGTCTGCACCACCGGCAATTTGGCCAACACCGGCCCGGCCACCACCGGCATCACCGCGCCGGCAGGACCGGCGTTTTGCAGCACCTGAGCCACCACCGGCGACACCGGCTGCACGCCATCGGTCAACACCACCGAGTAGGCCGTCTGACCGCCAACCTGAGGAGTCGACACCACCGTCCCGATCGGGCCCGGCGCCCCAACGAACCGCGCCGCTAAACCCGCACCCGGAATCACCGGCACCGACAACTCCGGTCCCACCGGAATGGCATCGAACAACGCCCGGCTCATCGGTCGCGACCCCGACACGGCGTCCTCGCCCAAACCCAACGCCAACAGCACCGCCCGGGCGCCCTGATTAATCAACGAGCGCCGGCCATCGCGGATCAACCACACCGCATCTCCATAGCGGCGGACCATCGCATCGTCAGTGCCCAGCACGTGGCGGCGCGGACCCAGATCCGGCTGGCCATCAATCACTGTCACCGTCACAGGTTCTGGCGCTGCCGAACCGAACGCTTTGGTGATCTCATCGCACACCAGCCACGACGAGCGGCCCGGTGACGTCACCGACATATCCTGCGGCGCACCCGCAATACCGACCAGCGGCCCCCGCGGGTGTGCCTCAATCTCGCTGCGCCGCACCCGAACCGGCGCCGACGCCTCCCCGACGATCAACCGCGCCGAGGACAAATTCAGCGCTGGATACAGCTTTTCGCGCACCCGCACATACAGCGCACCCGAATCCTGATCCGCCAAAATCCGCGCCTGTCCTGCCGAGCCCGCCGGCCGCACGAACGACCAAAACAAGGCCCCCAAACACAGCACCGCGGTGATCGTCACGCCCGCCAACAGCGCCATCGACTGACGTCGGCCGGGCTCAGCCTCCATCCGAACCCGCCGCCGCGTCATCGCCAACACCGCCCGGCGGGCAAAAAAGTTGTGTCCTGAGACCTGCACCCGTGTCGAAAGCCCCAAACCGCGGCCCCGCCACCGCGACTCGTCGGCCTTATCCGCTCCAGGTTCAATCACCGTCACACACCCCGCCCGTCCCTGGTCACCCGTGTCATCCCCGTAAGTCCGAAACTCATTGCCCAACAATTCGTTTCACCACTACCCGGCCATGCGGGAAGCCCGAATACTGCACATGACCGCCCGGGGTTGGCGCTTCGATTACTCTCGTCGACGACACCGCGAGCTGCACATGCTCCGGGCCCCGGCTTGAGAAATTCGAAAACACCAGATCGCCCGCCCGCACATCAGCGCGGTCCACCGCGACACCCCGGTGAATCATGTCGTAGGTCATACGCGGCAACTGCACCCCAGCGTGCCGGTAGGCATCCATGACCAGGCCCGAGCAATCGTACGTGCGCGGCCCCACCGCACCCCACACATACGGGTCCCCCAACTTCGTCTCGGCGTACTGCACCGCCCGCAGCGCTGTCCCGCTGCCCTGGCCATCCCCGCCGAACATCGCCGCCGAAGACTCGCGCCCCGATTCCCCGCCCCCGGCTCCGCCGCGGGTCAGGCTGCCCATCAATGACGCGGGTATCCCAGACGCGATGCTGCTGAGGCCTCCGCCGCCGCCGGCGCCGGACATGAGGCCGCCCAGCCCCGAGAGTGGCATCCCACCCATCCCCGCTGACCCCATCCCGCGATACCCCGCGGCCAGCTGCCGTAACCGCAACGCCAACAACCGGTTTTGCGCCACAGTCTGATCCAGTTGACGCTGCATCGCCGACAGATGCTGATCCATCGTCGCCATGATCAGCTGCGCACCCGCCGGCGACTTCGCCAACGGTCCCGCCGCCGCGCCCACCGCACGCGCCTGATCACGAATCACCCCGGATGTGCCGCGCCCCGCCGCGCCCACCGCACCACCCTCGTCGACCGCCTCCCCCGAGTTCGTATCCAACCCCGTCGCCATCGCGTGAGCCCGCTGATAAGCACCCCCGGCGGCCGCGGCACCACCGGTCAAACCGCCCCCGCCAGCAGGCACGCCCGGTACCGAACCCTGGCCACCACCCGCGGCAAACACCTGGCCCCCATCAACACCCCCGCCGGCAGGGAACAACCCGTGACCACGAGTCAGCAGCCGATCAACCCCAGCCACAAACGCCGCAACACTCACCCACCAAAATTAACCCGAGCAAACCCCCCCGGCCACAGCCACGCACGGAAACTTCCCATCACCTCGGTGTTTCCATTCATCGCAGCTGCTGACGGCGACTCTGCCTGCGCTTTCCCGGTATTCTCACCAAGGTGTTGGCGGCGGCCTTCTCATCTTGGTGGCGGATCCTATAAAACCGTACGGTGCCGCCACTCGCCCGGTGGAGCGACGGTCAGCGCTCGGAGGTCAAACGTGTGAATCGGCGATATCGTTGCTGTGCTGTTAGCACGAGCTGTCGTCTTAGCTGAGAAGAACTGCGGAGCTTCTTTCGGCGCCATTCTTGTGGTTGGTCAACAGGTTTGGGTGCGATGCCATTACCGTACGGAGTAGCTCGACGGAGATCGGAACAGCGCGGTTCGCTGCGTCGTACAGCTTGGCGGGGGATATCTTTTCGGATTTGTCGTTGCCGTGCACGATGTCGCTGCGCAGAGTGTAGATTGATTTGAAATCGCTCCAGCGGTCGCGACGCTCCTCTGGTGTTTGCGCGAGTATGCGGGCCATCGAAAATGTGATTCGCATCGTGGATTCTTGTGGAGTGCCGAAGACGTTCTCCCACACGATGATTGCATCGATCAGGGTATCCTCGGGGCGAGGCTTGATCTCAGATACCGCGCGCAGAAGTCGTGTGATCGCTATCGGGATGTGGTCATAGAATTTCCATGATCGCTCCATCCATTCCGTCCAGCGGTCGACTTCATCTTCGGACAGCTGATGGGGGAAGATCCGCGATCTGTGGCTGTCCGACCAACCGATGTTGCACCCGAATCCTTCTAGCGGGTCCACTTCGCATCGCCAGGTCGCGGCCAGGCTGCCGTTGATCACGATGCCGGCCAAAGTGAAGCCCGCCCGTATGCAGTCGACCGGTTTGATCGTGGCGCGGCGTTCGTCGGCGGGTGCGTCGAGTCGAGTTGGCCAAGGATCCCGTCCTGCTTGTCCCGCCCCGAAGATGTGCAGATCCGCCGTGCGGATCGTATAGGGTAGGTCGAATTCGGCCACCAGGTCGCCGCCATAGCTGACCGAAACGGTGTTGCCGCTGGCGTCGGTCGTCTGAAGTTCGCCGGCGTCCTTGAGATAGGCCATCGCGTCGGCGTCCCGCTCATCGGCGGGCCTAATACGACACCACGGCAGTACGATCTCGCTTCGGGTCGCGGGCAGTTTGACCCCGGCGAGGCCGACTTTGACGGGCATGGTGACCGTCTCGCCCACGGCGGCCCTCCGCAAGCGATCGAGCGTTTCGCAGACCTCCGCAACGAATTCGTCCATTGTCGGTGGCGGATTACATCTCTGTTGCCAGGCCAGCCAGGCCGCTTCGCATATTGTGCCGGCCACATTAGGCGCCGACACCGGGCCGGTACCGCCGACAGAGCGGTACACAAACCGGTCCTTAGTGCTGCCGTTTGGTGGAAACAGTTTCGCGAGGGCGTCGTCACCGGCAATTAGCCGGCCCAGCTCGTCGTTCCACTTGGCGAAATTAATGTAGCCGAACATCAGTAACGGGGTCTTCTGGCCCGGCACCAACGAAACGTTCTCCCGTTTCAGCGGATAAACCATACGCGCGAACTCGGCGAGCAGCTCCTTGAGCGGATCGGAAAGGCTTACCACGTCAGCCTTCGCTTTCTGCGTGCCTGAAGCCACGCGATGCTAGCAATGTACGCTATCATCATGCGATGGCAAAGACGATTACGCTCCGTCTGTCTGATGACCAATATGACGTGGTCAAGCGGTACGCCGAGGTCGACCGGCAGTCGATGAACGCCTGGATCGAAGCGTTGGTTGACGTGGAGGACATGAGGCGCCGCTGCGCAGCCCATGGCGAGTGGATGTCGAACAACCCCGAAGCAGTCACGTTCGCGGAAACGTGGGCTGACGAAAACCTCGATGAGGCGTTGCCGCGCCGATGATCCCACGCCGCGGCGAGGTCTGGCGCCTCGATGACGGCCGCTCTGTCCTCGTCCTGTCATCGACGTTTTATAACGAAATCTCCTCTGAACCAACGATTATCGTCGTTCCCGTATTCACCGGTGAACCGGCCGCCGGCTTCGGGGTGCCCATCGGCAACGACACTTGGGCCGCTCCCGGATTCATCACGAGCCTGCGCAAGACACGGCTCGCCGCATTTCACGAACGCGCCGATGTCCAGTGCCTCACTGATGTGAACAACATGCTCTTCAAGATTCTGGCGACTCCGGATCGGTAGCCTTGACGTCATCAGCGCAAGCAACCGAATCAGGCGAAACCCCAACCGCCCCAACGGCACTGGTCAGCTGGGCTCACACCAATATCGACTGGAAACACGACCAGGCCGCGCAGTGGGAGCAGGCAGTCAAACAATTCGCCCAACTACTGCGAACCTTCGGAGTCGACGCCGACCTGGATCTTTGGCATCTCACCGAAACCTCAATCGACTGGACACGCTGGGGGCAAGACAAGGCCCTCACCAGCCAGTTTGTGATCATTGTCCTCAGCGAGGCGTGGAAGCAGCGGTGGCAAGGCGCCAATGCCCCGACGGTCGGCGCGGGCGCAGTCGCCGAAGCCGACACCCTCAAGGGCATCTTCGGGAAGAATCAGACCGAATTCCAGCACAAGACACTGCTCGTGTTATTGCCCGGTGTGCCAACAGATGTCGTACCCGAAGACCTCTATCGGCTAAACAGATTCTCTGTGGCCGAACTGACCCGTGCGGGCATCGACGATCTGCTGCGAGCACTCTTCAATGCACCCAAACACACCGCACCACCGGTAGGCGAGGCACCGACCTTCGACAGGCCGCCGACCCCGGCGCATCCCGCGACACCGTTCGAAACCCATGACCGTGGCGAGTATCTCGCGCTGGCCCTGGCGGTCTCCGATGAACGCTGTGTACACCGGCGCCGAGGCGCTGGCCTGACTGATGTCCAGGTACAGCGCAGCCTTACTCACCGCGCACACGTTCCCGATCAGCTGCAACGCCTCGGGCCTGGCCAGCTGCGAATCCTGTATGGGCCGCTGGGATCCGGTAAGTCAGACATAGCCGAGGAGTGGTACCGGTCCAACATCGCCGCCGCACGCAAGGACGCCGCGGCCGCGATCCCGCTGTGGATCAGTATCGACGATCTCGCCGCCGCGCTCGAGCCCCACGTTCTCACTGAAGTCGGGTTGCCCGCGCTTTCGCGGCACGGAGTCGACGCCGTCATCGACGGCCTGGACGAACGCATCAATAAGGCCGCCGCCTTGACGCGTCAAGCCGGCGAGTTCGTCAAGAAATGGCCCGCATCGCGGATCTTGCTCACCACGCGCGCCCCCGAGCTGGTCAATGACGATATCCTCATCCGGGCCCCACTTCTGTCGAACCAGGAGGCGGGCCGGCTCATGACGGCCGTAGCCAGTGCCACCATCCCCCACCTGGGGCCGCAGCTCCAAACCGCCGTTGCTCGACCGCTTTTCGCGCTGCTCACCGCCCAGCACCTCACCGCAACCGATGGCGCGACAGGACTACCCGAGATCGTTGATCGCGTCGTCGCCGATGTCGTCTCACGCGAGAAATACGACCTGTTTGCTGAATTGCGTGCTCTCGCAGTTGAAACGATCCGCACTGGCGGCGCGATCGACCCCACCAGCATCGCCTCCGCAGACATCGCCGCGATGATCCGCGCCTCACCATTCGTCGTCACGGAAGGCCGCAAATGCGCGTTCGCCTTGGCCACCTTCGAGCAATGGTTCGCCGCCCAGGCGATTATCGACAACATCGTGGGCATGGACGAGGTCCTCGTCTCGATGGATACGTTCAACCGCTGGCGATACGTGCTCGCTATCATTGCGGCCACAGCTAACCCCACCCGAGCCGACACCGTGATGGCGGCGCTGGCCGGCTGGAATCCTGGCGCCGCTTCCTGGGTCGTCGACGAAACCCGTGCCGGCAGCCTGACCCGCGCATTCCCCGATATCGGTCAGGGTGACTGGGAAGAGGTCGGGGGCCGTATTCGCACCGCTACGCAAGCCTGGCTGCACGGACTAGGCCCACTCGCCGACTGTTTTTGGCCCACCCGCACATTCGGGGCCAGCTTCGACGACGTCGCCGTTGCAGTCGGCATCGGTAACCACGGCATGACGGTATCTTGGCTTCCTCGCTTTCAGATCCCCGACCAGCCACTAACCACCGTCGTCGAGGACGTCAGCGTGTTCGGCCCCGGCAAGCCGCAGCGCAGCTACATTGAAAACGGCTTCAAGCCCCCCACCGCCATTAACGGCATTTGGGAGCTCACCCGCGATCTCCTGGCTTCAGACCTCACACACAGCTTCACGGCTCGCGCTCTTGAAATCGCCCGCCAACACCATGGCATTGCGTCCGAGGAGGAACGCGTCTACAACGCCGCCATGAAGGCCATGTATGCCGCCCCGCCCGGCTTCACCGGCAACCTGGACATCGAGCGCCTCTACCCTGCTGCCGACATTCAACCCTCACCCGCGCATCGGTCCGGTGGCTACACCACCGAGACGATGTACCGGTATGCGGTCGCTGTCATTGACGCTGCGATGCGCTGCTACCTCGAGCTCAGCACCTGGGTGACGCCCCACTTCGACCGCACCCTGGGGGTTCGCGGGCTCATGCCCGCCGAATTCTTCGGCACCATGTTCTACTCCCCGGACCGCG
This sequence comes from Mycobacterium sp. 050128, assembly GCF_036409155.1. NCBI lineage: Bacteria > Bacillati > Actinomycetota > Actinomycetes > Mycobacteriales > Mycobacteriaceae > Mycobacterium > Mycobacterium sp. 050128. The sequence goes on from NZ_JAZGLW010000010.1 coordinate 18,523, forward strand.
AGCGGAGCATCTACGACTTGTTCGGCCCACACGAACCCAGATTCTCGTGGCTATTCCGGCCACTGGGCCCCACCAGCAGCGACATCGACCCGGCCCACAACCGGATCTCGTTGACCATCAACGATACGGGCCGCTCCGATGAAATGACCAAGGACAAAACCCGGCTCTACACCGCATTCCGCCGCTACATCGAAGCCAACCCGGCCCACGAACCGTTCGCACGTTCCTTCACCAGCACCCACGGACGCATGCACGTCTTCCACCGCACGCCCGCCACCCGACTGGCCATCCGCTGGCTATGGGAGGACCTCGACGCCCTCGGATTCCTCAAAGGGACGGCGCCACACGATATTTAAAGCTTGGACCGCTTTGCTTCAGAAGGTGGTGCTATTTCGGGGTGCGCGAGGACCGCTCGGCGCCTTGAGAACCCGCACATCATCACCACATGCCCGCGATGCTGCGATACAAGGCAGTGGCCTTCGGCAGCTGGCTCTGGATCTCGGTGAGATAGCCTCTGCGGCCGTGGGCTACTGCCGCCTCGGCCGAAGGCTCACCCGGCCGCTGTTGTAGCCAGAAGATCGACTTCCAGATATCCGGCGACGACGGCCCACCGTGATGCGCGAGTCGATCAAAAAACCCCGAGATCGCTGTGTTCGGATTATTCCGGCCCGGGTAGCTCGCATCTTGCTGAAAAATGCTCTTCCACAACCCATTAGGACTCACAGCCCGAGGGCGCAGCCCACTTTCCTGCATCGCGTCCGCCAAGATCGCAATTGTTTGGTGTGGCGAGTAACCGCGTCGCTGGGCCTCGTGGATGATCGCCGTCGCCACCTCGCGCGGAGAGGAGTCCAGCGTCAGCCCGCCTAGCGGGGTCCCCGCATCGCCTCGCGGGACCGCTTCATCGCTGCGCGCTCCTCGCGCGCCATGCACGGATCCGGTCAGACGGCTCAAACTTCCTGGCAGACTGCCCAACCCGCTCAGGCCGCTTAAGCTGCTGAGGCCTCCGCCGCCGCCGGCGCCGGACATGAGGCCGCCCAGCCCCGAGAGTGGCATCCCACCCATCCCCGCTGACCCCATCCCGCGATACCCCGCGGCCAGCTGCCGTAACCGCAACGCCAACAACCGGTTTTGCGCCACAGTCTGATCCAGTTGACGCTGCATCGCCGACAGATGCTGATCCATCGTCGCCATGATCAGCTGCGCACCCGCCGGCGACTTCGCCAACGGTCCCGCCGCCGCGCCCACCGCACGCGCCTGATCACGAATCACCCCGGATGTGCCGCGCCCCGCCGCGCCCACCGCACCACCCTCGTCGACCGCCTCCCCCGAGTTCGTATCCAACCCCGTCGCCATCGCGTGAGCCCGCTGATAAGCACCCCCGGCGGCCGCGGCACCACCGGTCAAACCGCCCCCGCCAGCAGGCACGCCCGGTACCGAACCCTGGCCACCACCCGCGGCAAACACCTGGCCCCCATCAACACCCCCGCCGGCAGGGAACAACCCGTGACCACGAGTCAGCAGCCGATCAACCCCAGCCACAAACGCCGCAACACTCACCCACCAAAATTAACCCGAGCAAACCCCCCCGGCCACAGCCACGCACACCGAATTAATGGCCCTGCGGAACTGTCGGCGGCCCCGACGGGCCAAAGGGACGCAAGGGTTCTGGCTCCAATTCGCCGTGCCACAGGTAAATCCCGGAACCCGGCACGTACTCTTCCCAGCCGTACGGCGGCAGATCACCAGCCCACGCCGGCGGATAGAACTTTGCGCCGGGAAAAGCCGACTGCGGCACCCACACGCCCGAATTCGGGCCCAGCTCGACATACGGATCAGGATGGCCGTGCTCGTCGACGACCGTCGCCGGCCCCAACGCCCCCGGCGGAAGCGTTTTGTAGTCCGGAATCTCATCAGATCTCACGAAATAGTGAGGAACCTGAGCCGGATCTTTCGTCCTGTCGTAAACATCCACCCACGGCGGCGAATCAGGGTAATTGGGTGGACCCAACCCGCCCACGCCGGCGCCGTACGGCATATGCCGCTTATCTCCCGGCTTCCACTTACCCTTCGAATCCAGCGGTACCGCCGGCGGGGAGTCTTTGGCGCCGCCCGACAGTGTGTGGTATCCCGCGGCGGTCTGCCGCAACGTCGCCGACACGGCCTGGTACTCGGTTTTCGTCGTTTGCAGCTGGCCTTGCATCGCGGACAGGTGCTGGTTCATCGCGGCCATGATCAGCTGCGCTCCCGCCGGCGATTTAGCCAACGGTCCAGCCGCCGCAGCCACCGCGCGGGCCTGATCACGAATCACCCCCGACCCGAGCCGGCCCTGCGCACCGATCGTGCCGCCCTGCTCGGCCGCCTGCTGCAACTCCTGGTCCAGACCCGCAGCACCCGTGCGGGCCTCCTGGTAGGAACCAGCGGCCCGCGTCACACCGACCCGCAGCCCGCCCACTCCCTCTGGTGACGCGGGCACCGAGCCGCCACCAGCAGCAGGCAACGAAGCCCCCGCACCACATGACGGATACAGATCATGCGCACGACTCAGCAACCGGTCCACCCCAGCCACAAACGCCGCAAGACTCACCCCACAAAATTAACCCGACCCAACCAGCCAGGCCACACCCAAGCCAGCCAAAGACGACAAGTAGTACGCATCCCAGCTGTGGTAGCACGTACCCATGGCTTTTAATGTGAAAGACGAAGAGGTGATCCGCTTCGCCGACGAGCTCGCCGCACGCCTTCACCTCCCGAGCCGCGTCGACGCTATCCGCTACGCACTGCGGGCCCAGCTCGAGATCACCCAATCCCGCACCGGCAACCGCGCCGACCAACTCCTCGACGTTCTCAGAACCGAGATCTGGCCACTGCTGCACGATCGGTCCCCGATCACCAAACCCGAACGCGAACGGGCCCTCGGATACGACACAGCGACGGGAGTCTGAGCAACCGTGATCCTCGACTCCGCCGCCGTCGCCGCTCTCATCCAAGGCGAGGATCACTACACCGAACAGATCGCGGCGGTCCTCGCCGGCACGGACACTCATTACGGTCTTGGACATTGACCAGTCGTTACACGCGTGAAGGTAAGGCACTCAACAAAAATGGAAGAAAACGTGGCAATCCGCTGTGAAGAAAAGCTATTCGGTGTTGGGAGTCGTCAATTCAGATGGCCTCTGCGGTGCCAAAGGCCGAACCGACCGACTGAACCATCGGCCACCGCGGCGGCGCTATAGCGGTGATACTGCAGGGGTGGTTGAGGAGCATCCCGACGCTGCTCGGGTCATCACCTTGTATGACCGTCATGCCGGAACGTGGTCGTGCGACCGCGGCGACCGGCTTGTTGAACGCACATGGCTCGATCGCTTTCTGGTATTCCTCCCGGATCAGCGCCGCGCCATCCTTGATGTGGGCTGCGGAACAGCGGTGCCAATCGCCCAGTACCTCATCAAGCAGGGATGTCAGCTCCACGGGGTAGATTCATCGAGCGCGATGATCACGCTGAGCACGACGCGCTTCCCGGACCACCAGTGGGATGTCGCCGACATGCGTGCACTGGCAGTCGACCGCCAATTCAGTGGAATCATCGCCTGGGACAGCCTATTTCACCTTTCACCCCCCGATCAGCGACGCATGTTCCCGATCTTCGCGCGACACGCGGCACCTGGCGCAGTGCTGTTGTTCAACAGTGGGGGGTCGGCCGGCGAGCAGATCGGCAGCTACCAGGGCGAACCTCTCTACCACGCCAGTCTCGACCCTTCTGAGTACCAATCACTCCTCGGTGACAACGGCTTCGACGTCATAGCCCACGTCGTCACAGACCCCACTTGCGGGCAGCGCACCATCTGGCTCGCACAAACTGCGTAGCCAAAAAGCAGCGAGCGACCTTGACGATTGCTTCTCACCGAACCGCACGGCGCCCCACGTTGTTTGGTCCGACACCCAAACCAACTCAGTCCCTCAGGGTCTGGCTACCCGACTGTCATGTCACATCGACGGCATAAGATTGCGGTATGTCAGGCGGCGAGAGACCCTCCCCCGTACCTGCTTCCGCAGTCGACGAAACCGCGCATCCACAGTGGTTGCGGACAGGATACAAATTCTTCCCTTATGCCGCACAACAGGACGGCCATTGGTGGGTGTTGCGGCTCAATTACGGTTTCCCAGAACACGACATGTACACATTGTTTGTGGATGGCCGTCCTGCGGTCGACCTTACTGGCGATCCTGACCATTCGAGTGCGCTAGTCCGCTCGGTTGCCTCACTACGACCCTACGACTCCGTAGCCGCCGAACCGTCCCTTGAAACCCACACGGCCGCAACCGTTGTTCAAACCGTCTCGGGCTATGCCGACTACGGCAGTGAACACGGCGATCCGTGCCTTTTCTGCTCTGACGATCGCGACGGTATGGTCCGAATCTAGGGATGCGCAACGTATGCAGAGTTCCGAGGCATCAGCGTCCGTGAGCTGAGTCCTCGCCGAGATCACTTGGTGGGGTCGATGGCGGACTTAGGCGCGTCGACGACGGTTCGCAGGGCGGATTGGTCACCGTCGAGCCCACACTCATTCTGCAAATCTCCGAGCTTGTGCTGCTCCCAATCACTCTCTGCCTCAGAGTAATTCGTTTGAGTGATCAAGTCTCTTGCCGCGCCAAGCACGGCCAAAGCAAGGCCGAGTAGGGTTCAGCGCACTAATACACCGATCGGCCCACTCTCAGGTCCGTGCTAGGTCCTTCAGGGGGGCTCGAATGCCGGCAACCCAGGCCGCATACACGACGTTGAGCAGATCTCCGCCGTGCCGCTCCCAGCCCAGCAGCGCCTCGAGCTGGCGGCAGCGAACGAATTCCCTTGTATAGCTGAGTGTTTGGTCGGGATTCTCCAACCCGTTCAATCCAGGCCGCTGCGCCACCATCATCACCAACGCGTCTTCATGCTCCTCGCCAAGCAGCACCCACTCCTGCGGCTTAGGCCAGCGTTGCGCGATCAACGCCTGCGCCACCGACTGAGCAACCGGCGACAGGTCTTCGCCCGGGACACCAAACGCCAACTGCCGAACCAACTCTCGGCAATAGTCGCGCACCACCGACTCATCGGCTGCCACCAAATCCGCGTACAGCGCCGCATCCACAGTCTGCAGCCGATGCGACCTCGACGGCAACAACTCTGCTGCCGGATTATCCGCCAACCCAACAGGTTTCACACCGGTAGCCACTTCCGGAGCAGGGTGCTCACCCAAAAACTCCGACGGCCACGCCCACGTCGTGGCAACTGCGCCAACGTTATCCCCGCACGCCCGCGCGGCCCGCACCGCCTTATCAGCCGGATTTACCCAGCCGAACCAGCGGGCATCAAACTCCTCATTCAAGCCCGCAGACAACGGCATCGTCTTCCGCAAAAACACCCCCGGCGGAATGTAGGCGGCACCGTCGTTGGTGGCCACCCACAACGTCGGCATCCCTGAGGTGTTACGTCCAACGGCCACAGCCCAATCCAAGCCCGGATCGGTCACGCTTGCCGCACCGGCGAGCTCGGCCACCGCCATCTTCGCCAGCTCCAAATCCGACTCAGCCAAATCCCGGCGCACCGCCGCGCCCTCGCGCCGACCCGCCACCGGCATCAACCCAGTCCCGGGCCCTGACGACCCACCCCCACCCTCGGCCGGAATCGACGGTGCCGCCGGCACCGAACCAGCCGGCGCACCCGCCGAAGCGCTCTGCGGAGGAAGCACCGAACCGTACGGAGTCATGCCACCTGCCGGCACCCCCGGCGCGGGCGCCGGTGCCGGTGCCGACGCAGGAGCCTGGGGCGTAGCCGCAACCGGAGCGGCCGCCGGCGCCGCCGACGTCGGAGCAGTCTCAATCGGCGCCGCCAACGACGTCATCGGACCCTGCGCCACAGGCGGAACCGCACCAGCTGCCGAAGCACCCGCCGCCAAACCACGGCCGAAATCCATCCCCAGCGACGACATCGGAGAGCCTTGTAACCCAGACGCACTCAGCCCCGCGGGCGGCGACATCCCCCCAGGAAAACCCCCGAACCCGCTCATGAGCCCCTGCAGCGGGCCCATCGAAAGCCCGCCGCCCGACCCCCCGCCAGGCATACTCGGCAAATTCGGTAAACCTCCGCCCAACAACGACGTCAACGGATTATGACTTGGCCGCGGTACGCCATCTGTGGAAAGGCCCGTTGAAAGGCCGCCCGGCATGCCCGGGCCAGGTCCTAGACCATCGGACGATGGCTTTGTACCGAGGCCGTCTCCCTTAGGTACCGGTGACGCATTCGGGCCGGCTGGAGCTGGCGGACCTAGTGGCCCGTCCGTCGATTGATCCGTCTCAGTGCCATTCCCCGCTTCCCGGATTTTGGGGCCGCTTCCGGGGCCCTCCTTGAAGTGGTTGGTGAATTGGGTTGTGTACTGAGTGACGAAGCCCTGCAATTCGGATGAGTAGCCCTGAATCATCGTCCGATGCGTACCGAGGATCACCGCTACCTGCGCGAGCGATTGACCTGACCCGCTTCGCAAAAACGCCTCGACCTCTTTATGTGCTTGATTGTTCTCCTCGAACATGTGCTTTTTGGCCCCCGCGACGTCGGCGGCTGCCCGCTTGATCAGACCGGAAGCAACTCGGCTGACGTCGGCCTGGTGGAATTTGATCGCTGCCGCCTCGTTGTAGGCCGCATGAGCCGCGTCCGCGCTCTTACCCACCCAGGAGCCACCGTCCAGGACTCGGTTCGCCGCCTGTTGGACGTCTGTTCCGTTGTCCTCGAACGACTTTGACTCATCCATGAGCGTGTCAGCGTCATTGTTCAGGCTTGTTTCAGAGTCTTGCGGCCATACAAAAGGCTGAAACAGAACGTTGACGAACGCCCCCTGTGGCTTCGGATGATCACCACCCCCGCCGACATGCGGAACTCGTGATGCCAGTTTGGAAATCGACCTCACCGGGTCGAACAGCTTCAGCAGCCGTTCCGCTTGCTTGTTGTTACGCTCGGCCCACCAAGCTGGAACCTCGTCCCCGCTCGGGCTTGTTGTCCCCGCCATCGACGATTACCGCGGCAGACCGCATGCGTCGGCCAGCACATTTGTTGCGTGATTGCGACCGTCCGTTAGCCGGTTCACTTCGGGTGTGGGCGTGTTCCCCATCGCCGCTGTCGTCTGATCCAGCGTTGCGCTTATGTAGTTCCGAGCAGCATCCGCAATATCCGGTGGCACCGCAGGTGTGAGGGCGTTCTGAACTGCAGACGCGCTGTTAACACCCCGCAGGATGACTGGCAAGTTCAGGTTGCCCTCCACACGAAGGCCGCCCTGCCCCTCTTGGCCACGTACTGATACATCGAAAACCTGGCACACGTGAGCTTTTGCTGCAGACACATCGGCTGCACTGAATTGCGGCGGCGCTGTGGGCGCAGAGGAGGGCTCCGCGGGCGCGCGGTTCTCGTTATGCACTGCCGCGAACGTGACTATCGACCCGGTGGCAGCTGAGACCACGATCGCTAGCAGTAGCCCCAATGCGGCCCACGGCCAAACGCGACGACGAGGCGGCCTGGCCCCCGGAAAGCCGCTTGGGAACGGCGCTGCCCGCGGCGGCGCCGGCAGCGGCGCTGGTGAAGGTGCGGGAGGAGGCAGGGTGACGGATGGTGACCCCGCTCTCGACCACGGTGATGACGTCATGAGCCCCCCTTAGCTACGTCGTCAGGACGCTGGAGTTACCTGCCTCAGTGCTTTGAACTGTCGAGATGCTGAACTCGCGACTCCCCACGTTCGCTGCCGCGCGGCCAGCCGCTTGGGCCTCCGCCATCGCGCGTGCACCGATAGCCGCCCCCAGCAAGGTTGTCGTATAACCGCCGATGGCGAGACTTTTGAGGCTCGAGCCCGATTGCTGAGCTGTTGCCGCATCCGCGGCGGACAAGCCAGCCTCGGTTTCCGCCACATCCATCGTGAACTTGCCTGCTGCCATGTTCTGCATCTTACCGTCGGTGTCGCGGCTGCACATCGTCTAACCAGCGCTGATATGTACTTAACTCAGCAGTGCCAGGCGCGGGTCGTCGACCCAAGCGTCACCCAGGATGCCGTGAGCGCTCCACAGGCTCAGTGCGGGGGCGGCCGGGCCGCTGAGCCGTACCGGGTAGCTGGAGTCGAAACCCAGCGTCAATGTCCATTGCTGCAAATCCGGATAGAACTCTGTGCACGCTCCGAACCAAAAGCTGACAAGGCCATGCGGCGCGGTTGTGCAGATCAGCCGCTCAGTCGTCACGATCACCGGGCAGGTCTGATGAAACCGCCACTGGGCGGCGGCGCGCTGCGCTGCTGCCGTCTTGCGACGGTGATTCACCACACCTTGGACCGCCAACGCGCCCAACATGACCGCCGGGCGACCGGCAACAATCAACGGCAGCGGTGAGTATCGGCCATCACCGCTACACAGGCGGCTGTAGTCGATCTCGGCGCTCAGCAGCGCCTGTTCGCCCGGTTCGAGGACCGGGCCGTACACCTCGATCGGGGTTGGCGGCCGACCGGCCCGCAGCGCGGCCGCGCAACCACGGCTGTAGTGCCACCACTGCTCGGCAGGGGTGCGCGACTGCCGGACGGTCTGTGGTCGGCGCGCACGGTGATCGCCCGCGCCGTGGCCGTGCTCGACGCGGGCCGGCGCCGACGAGGCCCGACGAACCGGAAGGTTATGACGCTGCGTGGGTGCCATCCCCGGAATGTCAAACATGACCGCACGCTACCTTTCGCATACGACACAGAAACGTCACGTGGACTTTTGCGGCTGCGCAAAACCCAGCCGCCGGCTAGCGGGATCTAACCCCAACAGCCGCCCCACGAGTATATATCGCGCCCATAGCCGTATATACTGGGTTGGTGGGAAAACATCTAATCGACATCGATGAGCAAGCTCTGCGCATGGCTCGCGCAGAACTAGGAACCACGACCATCAAAGAGACCGTGAATGCGGCCCTCCGCCTAGCGACGTCCGCCCGGGCAGAGCAAGTGGCCGCCGCGCTGGACTCACTGGCCGCCGCACCAATAGAAGACCGCGCTGCGGCATGGCGCTGACGTTTCTCATAGACACCAGCGTGATCAAACGGCTCGGCCAGCCCCAAGTGCGGCAAACGGTGGAACCACTCGCCGCGGCGGGTGAACTCGCCCGAGCCCGAATATCCGATCTTGAGATCGGATATTCGGCCCGCAATCAGGCCGAATGGGACCGCCTAATAGCGGCATTGGGCGCATTCGATCTCGTAGAAACAACCGCATCGCATCATCGCCGGGCGCTTCAGGTCCAGCGGCTTCTCGCTCAGCGAAGCCAGCGCGGTCGCAAAATACCTGACCTGCTCATCGCCGCCGCCGGAGAAGAACAAGGACTAACTGTCCTGCACTATGACGCAGACTTTGACCTCATCTCCGAAGTCACCGGCCAACCCTGCCAGTGGGTAATTCCAGCTGGCACAGCCGATTAGGCGTGGGGGCGGCGAATCTCCCTTAGCTCGGCGAGAATTCGGATCGCTTCTGTGCGCTCGTCATCTCCGAGCCAGGTCAGCATCCAGATCAGCGCCTCCTCGGTTTCGTGGGAGGCGGCGCTGAATTCGGCTTCCATTGCCGTGCGGGCGGCCTCGGGCATGTGGTCGCGGTGTTCGAGGAACGTCTGGCGCATCGTGATCAGGCGCTGAGCGACGGCGAATCGTTCGGCTGCGGCTCTCGCCGTGTCTGCGCTGACCGTTGGTGGCGCGCCAGCGGTTCCGGTGGCGTTGACCGTGCGAGGTCGGCTGCCGTCTAAGACGGCCTCGACGCTGCCTTCTTGCCATTCAAGCGCGCGCTCTAAGGCTCGGCGTAGCCGTCGACTGAGCCGGCCTGAGCGGTTGGTTTCCACGGCCCGCACTGTGGCTACCGAGAGGCCACCGCGCTCAGCCAAGTCGGGCTGGGTCAGCTTCAGCTGTTTGCGGCGAAGTCGCACTTCGTCGCCGAGCTGTTCCCAGGACATGACCCGTATCTTGCCCGACGAACCGCCAGATATCGCCATCCGCGCCGCTAAAACAGAGCATTCAGCGCTTTTGATTGCCGCTGATTTCAGGGCAGGCAGGTTGGTCACGAAACCTTGTTTGACATGCGCACAAGCCGCTTACTGCTGCTCCCTGGGCGGCGTCCGACGATGTCCACCTCAGAAAATTTAGCGGTCAAACCGTCAAAACCGCTAAAACATCTGTTAGATTATCGGTAATTCATGGGTGTTCCGCCCCAGTGAAGAAACCCGACCCACACGAGGAAGGACATCTCCAATGACAATCGAGCTCGTCCCACCAGCCGACACACGTGCCAACGCCAGACCGTTTGCCTCCTTCCAGATGCGCGCCGATGTGCGCCAATTCCAAACCAGCCAGGCCCTAGCCTGCCAAGAAGACCCCGAGCTGTACTTCAACCCCCGCACCAGGCACCGCGCCATCAAGCGCTGCACCGAATGCCCCTTCAGAGGTCGCTGCGGCTACAACGCGGTCGCCACCGGCGCCACCCACGGCATCTGGGGCGGGGTGATCCTGCCCGGCAACTTTCCCCAGGAACTCAAACCGATCTACGCGCGCCTGGCCGCACAGTTTGAGCAGCGCCGCCAGGCCGAGCTCGGCGACGTGCGCGTCGCCCCACTACCGGACCTCGACCTCGACGACGAGAGCGACGACGACCAACCAGTGATCTTTCCCGCCGGCGCCGCATAGGAGGTAGCCATGAGCGTCGTTGCAGAACATCCCGTGGTCGCCAGCGTCGACGACAACGGCACCGAACGCATCACGGTGTTCGACCACGACGCATCGGTGATCTGCGGGGCCTTCAAACCCGTCGGCCACCTCTAGTGGCGGCTCTACATGACCACGGCGGTGGCCAGCGCCGACTCCCCCGCCCCGCAGATCCCGCCGTCTCCTCTGCTGACAACACGTCGCCAGGATGCGTGTCGGTGGCTCGAAATAATCGCCCACCTCTACACGCACCCGGAGGCCGCCTAAGCCGCGCTGCGCGGAGCCTCACCGGCGCTGTGCGCTAAGGACCCAGCTCACCCGATGCTTCAGCCGGGCTGCGCTCTTATTGAAATCCCTTACACAGCAAGGAATATCACGATGACCTTCCACGAATACGCGACAATGATTGACGACCTAAGCCGCGACAGGGCACCCGCCGACTTCAGCGACGCCACACTCGATCGCTACGCCGCGGCGTTTGCAGGTCTTCCGATGATTCCTACGTGTGTGCGACCACGAACCATCACGTAGTCTCCAGGCAATGGGACTGTCGTAGGAAAAGGCATCGAATTGACCACGGCAGCATACGATTTGCCGCACATCACTCTGCCACGGACCATCGGCGCGGGCCCCACCCAGCACGCTCACACACCCTCGGTGACAATTCACCACCAGCGCCCATCAGAACACGTCAACGGCAACAGGATTCTCGCCGATTCATGCTGATTTAGACTTGCCGATATCGAATTACGTTGCTGCTATTAGTAATTAGCGAATACGTCGGCGTGTCACGGTTTCTGCAAAGCACTAGCCTGCCCACCTCCCGGCGGGTCACCAGTCGTCGCGCAGCACCTTGAGTTCGTGCCACGACGACTCCGGTCCCCAGTGCCGGTCGATGGCGGCCAGCGCCACCTCACGCAGTCGCTGCATGCCTTCGCCGAGTACCTCGGTGATCAAGTCTTCCAGCCCGGTGTGGGTGTAATCGGCCAGTGCGGTCGGCGCGATGAACAGCTCGCACAGATACCCGTCGCCGTCGAAAGTTGGCACCACCACGTCGCTGAGCGGGTCCTGCTCTCGCATGTTGTGCGCGGCGGTGTTGAGGTCGGCCATCAACGCCCGTGTGACGCGCAGGCCCTGGTCGACGGCCGCGATCCGTTCCTGAGGGGTGCTCACTGCGGGTTCCGATCGGGTTTGGTGCGGCCTTCTCGACGGTTCTTGACTGGCTCACTGTTGGCCGGAGCCACCACTTTGAGTTTGCGCTCCTGGTAGAGCTGCTTGTTGTCCGCCCCGGAGCCCCCGCCGCTGCCCCCCATGGGCGGCATCATCGGGCCCATCGCCCCCATCGCCGGTGCGGGTGCTTCCGCGGGCGCGGTCACCGGCGCCCTGGCCGGCGCGGCCGCCACTGGTGCTGCCGCGAGGTCCGTGGGTGGCGCCAGCGGGCCCCCTCCCCCGCCGGCGGGCTCGGTCTCGCCTCCGCCGCCGCCCAGATCGCCCGGAGACGGCAGATCGCCGGCCGTGGGCTCCGGTGATTGGGGCGACTGTTCGCCGCCGTGTTGCGGTTCACCGCCCTGCGGATGCTGGCCCAGACCACTCATCATCGGCCCGGCAGCCTGCTCCAAGCTCTGCAACGCTTTTTGCGGCGCCCCGGCGATGCCACCGACCAGGCCGCCCAGGCCGCCGACGACACCACCGATGATGGCGGGCACGACTTGTGCTGGCGCGCCACCGGCCGTTTCCGGCGCCGCGGCGGTCAGCGGATTGGCGGGACCCGTGGGATCTACGGCCCCGGGCGGCCATGACGGGCCGCCGGTCAGGTTCTCTCCGGCACCAGGACCGCCTTGCACCGGCCCCAGGGGTGCGCTCTTGGGCGAGTGCTGCGGTTGCGGCCTTCCCGCCGGCCCACCGCCCGCACCGGCTGGGGGCACAGCGGCCGGCACGTCCGGACTCGCTGGAATCGGCGGCGGAACGGGCAGCTTGGGATTGGGAGCTGCTTCGGCAACGGAGTAGCTGGCAAACCCGGTCGTCGAAGCTTGATACAGCTTGCTCACCTTGACTTGCGCATGAACCACCGCGACCCGCTGAAGGCCGCCGGAGCGCGCGTTTGACTGCATCGCCGCTTTCAACTCCCGCTCGGCGTTCTCCACGTCACGATAGGCAGGGACGTCGGTCAGGGCTCTGGAGAAATTCGCCACGTGCGCCTGGGCCTGCTCGGCCAGACCCTGCACATAGCGGGCGTGGCCCTGATACCAGGTTTGCAGTGCACGCATCTGTGTCGTGGCAGCGTCCGCGGACTCGGCCTGCCAGCCTTCGCCGGTCGTTCCGATCGCCTGGCCGAGTTGATCGGCGGCGTCGTCGAGCTGCTTGGCCTCCGAGCGCAGGCTTGTCTCCACGGCCTGCCAGGTTTTCTTGCCAGCCCCGCCGCGGCCGGTTTCGATCAAGCGAGCGATGTCGCGCGGGCTTGCCGGGACTTCACCTGCGGGCAGACCCGCACCCAACCCGCCAGACAGCAGATCGGCTGGCACCACACGCCCGGCCGGCATCCCACGCCCGGCGGGGACCGCCGCCGCGGCGCCGCCGCTGCCCAGCGTCCCGGCCGATTGCGCTTCCTGATCGTCATAAGCGGCGGCACTGGCATCCATCTTCACTCCGAACTGGCGAGCCTGCGCATTGGCCAGAGCAGTGTATTTGCGAGCCAGTGCCACCTCGGCGGTGAAACGTGTGCTTGCACCTACCGACACCATGTCCGAGGCGCTCGGCTGCACCTGGTCGGAGCCAGGCGTTGCGACGCCGCCCGCGGCCTCGGCCTGCCGGCCCGCCGCCCGCACGACCTCGGTATCAACGCGTACTGAATCCGTTGCAAGTGAGTGATCTTTAGTGGTCACGCGACTTGCACCCCGGCTCGGGGTTGTTCGGCAGCCTTGCGGCTGCGTCCCTTCCGCGCTTCACAGCCACCGGCCGGGCGAGGCCCGGTCTTACGGTCGGCTCCACGCTTGACGGCGGCCCCAACTGGGCCGACGACGCTAAGTGTTTCCTCGTAGCGTGCGAGGTTAATCGCGGCGTTGTCATCACGCTGGTGGATGACCGAACAACCGGCGCATTGCCACTTTTCGTCCCAGCCGATGTCCTGCACATGCCCGCAAGCGTGGCAGGTTTTCGACGACGGGAACCACCGGTCAGCGACCACCAGCTGCGACCCGTACCAGACCGTCTTGTAGGACAAGTGCCGACGCGGTGTGCCCAGCGCGGCATCGGAGAGCCCGCGCCGTCTGGCGCGGGCACCCGGCAACCCTTTTTGCCGCAGCATCCCCGCCGCGTCCAAACCTTCAACAACGATCCGGCCGTGGGTTTGAGCCAAACGCGTTGTCAGACAGTGGAGGTGGTGGGTGCGGACATCGCTGACCCGGCGATGCAGCCTTGAAATCTCGATGGTGCGCTCACGGTAGCGCCGTGAGCGCTTGGTGCAGCGCGAGCGGGCCCGGCTGACGCGCCGCAACTCTTTGAGCGCCACCTCGAGTGGCCGTGGATTAGGCACTTGGTCGAGCACGGCGCCGTCCTCGTCAGCGACCGTGGCCAGCCGCCGCACCCCGACATCGACACCAACCCGCGAACCAGGTGACCTGACGCTGGGTTGTTGCGGGCGTTGAATCAGCACGCGCACACTCGCATCCAAACGGGTGCCGTTGCGGCGCACCGAGATCGCGAGCACCCGCGCGCGCCCGGCACGAATCAACCGTTCGATCCGGCGGGTGTTCTCGTGCGTGCGAACCATGCCGATCACCGGCAGTGTCAGATGCCGACGGTCAGGTTCGACGCGCATCGCGCCGGTGGTGAAACACACCCGATCGCTGTCGCCGCCTTTTCGTTTGAAGCGCGGGAATCCGACCCCTTTCCCAGCGCGCTTGCCTGAGCGAGACTGCTGCCAGTTCCAGTACGCATCGACCGCGCCCCTGATGCCGTCGGCGTAGGCCTCCTTCGAGCATTCCGGCCACCACACCAGCCCGGTCTCCGCGTTGACACACACCTCGCTTTTGACGGTGTTCCAGCGTTTCCGCAGCACCCGAAGTGACGGCTTCGCCGTCTCAACACCGGTCGCGTGCCACGCTTGGATATCGGTTTTCAGAGTGGCCACAGTCCAGTTGAATGCCTTACGGCGAGCACCGAAATGCCGTGCCAGCGCCACGGATTGCTCGGCGGTTGGGTCAAGGGTGAACCGGAACGCCTGCACCGACCACTCCTCGGGCACCTCGAACCGAGCCATCACAACGAGTCCTCGCCATCCTCGCCGCATGCCGCGCACTCGCCGTCGTTACATGCGTCGCAAAGCCCACCGGAATTGATGGTGAAAACGAATTCCGCACCGCAGCAAAAGCACGAAAACGACGTGTTCGGCACGCCCATTCTCATACCCATTACCGCCATGCCTCCGTTCCTACAGCACACCACCGACAACTAACGACCACTCAACCCGCAACAGCTGGCACCCCCCACCAAGCAGCCTTCGAGTTACGTCTGCAGAGTTTGCTGGCTGGTCTCTTCGGTCTGCTGGTAGGACGAGATGTTCGACCGAATATGGCCGGCCACACCCTCGCAGTAGTGGCCCAAGGAGTGGCCCGCCGCAGACCGCGCTTGCAGCGTTTCGTTCAGCGCTTGACGCACTTCCCAACCGATGTCGCCGAAGCGTTGCCCCATGCTTTCCGCCGTGCCGGGATCGACAGTGAGGCGTTCGCGCACTCGCGGCGCCTCTTGGTCCCACCACTGCGCATGCTGGTCCCACTCGTCGAAATCCAGCTTCACGTCGTCGCCGGCCACCGCACACCTCCCCTAAATCTGGTTATTTGCCAAGCGTAACAACGGCTCAGCGGTCTACGCATCGGTCGAAAAGATTTAAAAATTGATGGTGCGCCGATATTCGTCGACGTCGGTCAAACTGGGCCAGCCCGGTGTCGTCGGCCACGCAAGGCCAGTCTGTTCGATCAGGCGCATGCGTTGCTCGGCACGCGCCCGCATCAACGCCAGCCTGTGTAGCCGCATAATCCGGTCAGCCAGGATGTCGGCCGTCCACGATCGGGTGACTTCGGGCTCGAGCTGGACCCGCACGCTGTGCTGGTCCCAGTCCAGCTCAACCATCAAGGCGCCATCGGCTGACCATTCAGCGACATTCGGAAGTACTTCCTGTTGCTCGTCGGTCACCGCGACCCCCGCTTCGTTGGCCCACATTTAGCTACCGCTGGTGTTCGTGATCCCCGGCTGACCGGCCGGTGCAGTGGTGCCCGGCGAAGGCGGGGCAGGGGTTGTACCGGCCAGCTGAGGAGGATCGGCCCACCCCAAAAAATCACCCGTAGGCAGTGCACTTTGTGGTTGCAGCTGCCCATCAAGCCAGATTTTGCCATTACCCATGTACATCACGGGGTCGCGACTCTTGAATTGGGCGATTTGACCGGGCACCAAATGGCTCGGATCAGCAGGAGCGGTCACCGGTGTCCCCGGGGGCGGCAACTCCACATGAGCCTGCTTCCACGCCTCGCTGACCGTGGATCCGTTCAACACCGCGCGCACCGCCGCGGCGTGCTGGGGCGTGGTCGCTGTGACCGGGGAACCATCGGGCATCTGCACGACCCGGCTTGGGTCACCGCCCGCGCTGACCGGCACCGCCGTGGGCGGCGCCGGCTGGGTGCTCGGCTGTGGTTGAGTCGCCCCCGCGGGCTGCGTCGTCTCGTTCTTGTCGCCCTTGCCGGATGTGCCGTCGCCGTTCTTGCCGGCGTCGCCATCATTCTTGCCATGCGGCCCGTCTTCGAAATCGTCGGACTTGCCGTGGTTGTGGGCGTCGCCGTCTTTGAACCCGTCTGCGCCGTTTTGCCCGGCCAATTGACTTGCCAGCGGGCCCATCGCTCCCAGCGCATCCATGGGTAGCGATCCCGCAGCGCCACCCAGTGCGCCTGGAATCGACCCGAGCCCTGCCATCGCCGGGCCCAGCATCGAGAGCGGATCGCCCATGCCTGCCCCGCCCAGTCCGGCCAGCGGATCAGTCAACCCGCCGCCGGCTCCACCTGCAGGGGCTCCGCCTGGCCCCGCCCCGCTGCCACCGTCGGCTACGTCATCACCACCACCGCCGCCACTACCGCCGCCGGTGGTATCACCGCCGCTCTCCCCTGTCCCGCCGCCGTCCTCTTTGCCCTTCTTCTTGGGATCGCCGCCAGCGGTACCGCGGTACTGATCACCCAGTGCGGCAAGCAATTCAGCTTGCTTCTTGCTGTCCACTTTCGAACTGTCGAGGATTTGTTGAATCTGGGCGAGCTGGCCGTCCAAGAACTGGTTAAACAACGCCTGCGCATGCGGATCACCCGCCATCTGCGGGTCCGTGGTCAGCGCGCGGCGCGCTGTCTCGATGCTGGCGATGATGGCGCTGATTCTCGAGCGATTGTCATCGTTGGTGGCGAAAATCTGCTTGAGCAATTCGGCCAGCTTCTCATCGGTTTGATTCACCGCGCCGGCGGTCTGCTGGTAAGTGGTCCCGGCGAGCCCGGCGCCCTGCTGGAGCCCGCTGGGACCGCCGGGCGGCGGCGGGGGCGGCCCCCATGGCGGCGCGCCCGGGGGCAATGTGCCGGGTATCGACTGCTGCGGGGGCGGGCCATTCTCGCCGCCGTCACCGTCGTCGTCGCCACCGAATATTCCGGACAGGTCGCCGAAAAGGTCGTCCAAGACGTCAAATAGGCCCATGGCGCCGAAATCCCCTCTCACCGCAGGTTGTTGGGCAAAACGCTACCGCTGCCTTTACCCGCTATGCGACGGTCGCGGTCAACCGATTTGCGACTGATTTACCGTTTGTGTGGCGGCGTCGGCGAACGGCTACTGCTGCTCGTTGGTCGCCGAGCCCAGGACCGCCGCGGCCGCGTCACGGATCTTGGCGACTGTGTCGTGGTGTAGTCCAACCTCGGGTTTGGCCCCTATCTGGCGCAGCGACGGTGCGGGCCGGCACTCGTACAGATAGCGCAGCGCCGCTGCGATCTTTTCGGTTGCCACGCTTGGGCAATAGCCTTCTTCGTGCAGCTTGGCCGCGGCCGCGTCCCAGCGCTCCATCCGCTCGGCGGCCAGTGCCAGGGCTCGATCACGTAGCTGCGAGCGGGCATCTGGTGGTGGAGTTGGGTTGAACCGCCACAGGGTGCCCAGGATGTGGGTTGTTGCAAGTAGGGCCACCGGCGGCACACACGCCAAACCTGCAGAGCCCCAACGCATCCACGATGTCAGCTGGCCGGTGGATAACCACGCATGCAAGCTATTGCCACCGACGCTGACGAGAGCGGCGACACCCAGCACTGCCCATAGGTAGACGCGGTTCCATAGCTGGTCTCGGTACGGCGCCAATGACACAATCCCCAGCGTCGCCAGAATGATCAGGCCGTCAAGAATCAGCGGCCACAACCACGACGACCAGCCCGGCCACGCCGACATCGGCGCAAGATTACGCAAAGAGGTGAACGACAAAACGAAACTCACCGTCGCAATACCCACCGTCAACCACACCGCCGCGGTACGGCTGCGCCGAACAAGGCGCAACGTGCGCCACTCGTCGTTTTCGTTGGCCGCATTCCACTGCGCCGCCGACGAGACCCGCGAATGGCGACTCCAGGTTTGCCGCGAGTCGGGCGCGACACCATCGGCCGTCGAAACGACTCCACCTACTAAGGTTTCGTCCACGCGGTGATCCTCGACATCGGGTCGCGCTGCGATACCGGAGCCATTGCGGCGTGTGGTCAGTGTCGTCACTAGCGGAATCCCTTCGCAGGCAATAAAAAAGGGCGCACGATCGGGCCGTGCCCGTGGAAGCCAGAAAAGCAGCGCTGCAGTCCCATTCGGCCCCGGCCGAGGTGGGGGCTAAAGCTGAACCTACCGCCGCTGCCGTCGTTACGCGTCGGTCGGTGAGCGCCGATTTCCGAGCACCGGCGCCGCGGCGAGTTTCTTAGGAAGTTTTTCCCCGCGGGTGCGGCGCAAGGGGGCTACGACTGCTTACGGTGATGCCTGCGCGGAAAACCGCGCGGCGTGTCGGCCCAGTATCGATGCCAACTCGTGTCACTGTGGTCCCACAAGATTCCCAACACCCCACGCGAAAGAGGACACCCGGAACCAGACCTTCAGCCAAATCCGTTGACGGACACCACACGTCGACGCACAACTTGATACGGCCCTAAACGCAGAAGCCCCGCCGAAGCGGGGACAACTGCGACCGGAGGCTACAACTCCGGTCAATGGCCTCTGTAACCAGAAACCAAGCCTTCACCGGGCTGGTTTCACGATAGAGGACGCCCTCGTGAACCACAAGCATGACACCAACACTGCCATCACGGCCTGCATGCGACACCGTGGCGACTGGTTCGACCCGACGCGTCGCGCCTATACCCGCCAACAGTGCCTCATATGCCCAAGCCTTCTGGCGTGCAGCCAAACTGCGCGCCAACGTGAACCCTCCTACGGCATGTGGGCCGGCGTGTGGATCGACGGCGACTTTCCCACCAAAAAGCATCTGCTGGGCCTCGCGTCCTGGCCCACGGCCAACACGGAAGCCGTTGCCTCCCAACCGGTCCCACCGTCAGCCGCACCGGCCACCACACACGCCTCGCGCCCAGGGCGACGCGCTCGAGTCAGAAAACTGGTCCTCACCGCGCCGGCGCCGGCCATCGCCGAACAAATCGCAGCCCGCGCCAGCGGCCATTGCGAAATCATGGCTCCCGCTTGCACATTCGAACAGGCGGCTATCTTCTCCCGGCGGCGCCGGCCGCACCCGCAACCGCTAGGCAGCCCCGCCGACGCGATCGCCGCCTGCCGCAACTGCATTGACCTCATCGAACACACCGACATACCGACCGCGCTCGACCTTGGTTACCTCGTCGACCCGCGCAGTACCACCAGCACAACAGCAATGTTGTGGCGCCAGCACCGCTGGGTCTATCTCGACACCCACGGGCGCCTGCACGACACCGACGATCTCACAGTGACCCACACCGCCTCCTAAAGCCATGCCCTCGCCGACGGCCACGCCACTTCCCGCCAGCCCGGGCGCCACCTGGAAAGCACTGGCCCCCCTCATCGCTGCCCGACCCAAAATCCGGGTCTGGGACCCCGCCACCAACAAATTCGACCGGACCAAAAACCTCACCACCCGCCTGCCCGCACAGCCGGCTGCGGTCTTGCTCTACTCGCGCAACCGCACCCAAGTCCTCGTCCTGGACTTCGACACCAAACACCACAGCCAGCAGGTCGTCGACGCCGACTTCGCTCGCGCCCTGAACTGGATCACCGCCGCCGGCGGGGTCGCCGTCACCGATCAATCCACCAGCGGCGGACGCCACATCCTCGTTCCGCTGGCCATCGGCACCGCCGCCACGCTTGCTGAAGTCACCCTCCTCATGCGCCTACTGGAAGCCAGGCTCCCCAGCCTGGACAAGACCCCCATGGCCAACACCGCAACCGGGTGCATCACCGCGCCCGGATCTGCCTGCCGCGAAGGCGGATACCGCGTCCTCGACGGCCCCCTGGCCACCGCCATAGATGCCTTCACCACACGTTCTGACCCCGGGCTGCTCCCCCGCCTCAACGTTCTGCTCGGCGTACTCAACCCGGCCCCCACAACCCCAACACTCGCGGCCGGCGACGCCACGACCGGAACTGGCGCACACGAGCAGTTGCGCCCCGAATACACCCGCGCCGCCGCGCTGCCCGAACGCATCACCACCTACGCCGCCACCGGCCACCTCCCCGCCGACCGCAGCTGGCGAAGCCACTCAGAAGCCCGCCAATCCGTGCTGGCACACGCCGCACTACACGGCCACAGCCTGGCCACCGTGCAAGCCCTGATGGCCCCCGGCCGCCCCTGGCAGACCGGCCTGGGCGCCGCCTACACCCGCTACGGCCACAGCGCCGACAAGGCCCTCAAACGCGACTGGAACAAAGCCCTGACCTGGGCCGCCACCAACAGCCACTTTTTCCGACCAGTCCGCGCACAAGAACAAGTACACACAGGGGGGACAACACAAGGCCCCGAGCTACACCGCCAGTGGCTGGCCAACGCAGTGACCTGGGTGTACGCGCAATTCCCGGGGCACCGGTTCAGATGGATCGGAGCGGCCGTCTACCAAGCCCTGGCAATCCACGCTGTACGAGCCGGAGAGGTGATAAACGGTGTGCCCGTGGTAGGTGTGGGCGGGCGATCGCTATCGGTGGCTACAGGGCTGCTGAGCGAGACAGCAGTGTGGGAATTCCTGCGAGAAACCCGCGACCTGCCCGGTTCACCGCTGGTCCGGACCCGCATCGCACAGGGACGTGCGCCCGACTACTACGCCCTGACCCAGCAAAATCAGATGGGCGTCACCCGCGAAACAGTCGCCGCGACCAGGGTCGAAGACGTCCACCCGGCGTGGAAAGTCGTCGGACATCGCCACCGGCGCATCTACGAACTGATCGTGCACCAGCAGGTGGAACGCCCCCGAGACGTCATCGCCGCCGCCCACACGGCCAGCACCGGCGGCTACGAAACCCTCGCCGCCCTACGCACCGCCGGGCTGATCACACACGATCGGGGCCGCCTGCACGCCGGTCCGACGACCCTCGACGACATCGCCGCCGCCCATCAACTCGAGGAACAACGAGCCACCCGAATCGAGCGACACCAGCGAGAACGCGCCAGCTGGCACATCTGGTTACTGGGCCGCGACCAGATGCCCCACTCCCCCGCCAACGCGCAGCCCACGGCCGGCCCCACCGTCACCAGCGCCGAGGTACACGACACGCACCACGAGGAATACCTCAGCGCCGTGCTCGCCACAGGGCCGCCGCTGATCGACGAAGAAAGTCGGGCAATCGAGTTACTAGCCGAACTAGTCGGGGCCCGGGTCCTCGCACCCTGAACGATCACGGCGACGTCGTGTTGGGCCGCGTGTGGGCTGCAACCAGGAGTCGCGCGTCCCCGGGTGGCGACCACCCGTCAGTGAAATACTGACATAGTGGCCACCCGACCGAAGGTGCATCGCTCCGAGGTCGCTCGAGCCATCGCCAGAATCGCCTCGCGACGCAAGAAAATCGATGATCGCCACCGAGAGATGCTACCGGATTCGCCGGAATCCGACCCCCGTGAAGTGCTTGACTACCTGCAAAAACATAGCGGCCCCCACATCCCGCGATGGGTGCTTCAGGCCGACGTGTGCGATGCGCTGATTTTGAACAACTGGCTGTGGTGGGACGATCGTCGGCGCGAACTGTACTTCCTGAAAGCCGGCCGCGCCCGCGGCCTGTTTTTGTCCCAGATCGGCAGCCAGGTAGGCGTCGGCAAGCAGGGAGTGCTCGACCGAATCGACCGGCTCGAGGCGCTGTTGCAATATGACCGCCCCGACGAAAAAATCACCCGCGCCGCGCGCCGCGCGGCACGCGAGCGGCGCCACCGGTGCGACATAGAACAAGCCTGGATTGGCGCCTGGCGCGACGAATTGCATCAAGTGATCAGCGCTGTCGCGCAGCAGGCCCAAGACTATGCGGTCGAAGATCGCGAATGGATCGACGAACTCGAGATCGACGCACGCGACGACGACATCACCTCGACGACGATGGTCATCCTGGGACTCGCCATCGCGGAGCTGCGTACTGCACCAGCCTTGCTGGCTCTAGATAACAGCAGACCCCGCGGCGTCCACAGGCTGTTGGCTCGTGCCGATCGTCTGCGCGCACAATTCGCCGATTTGGGCACCACGCCACCCCATTCCTGAACAAGGTTCAAAGTGTGTCGAAGCCGTTCGACGGCTACCAGCGCGCCGATACAGACCTCCCGAGCGAATCGAATCGACGAGCGGCAAACACTCGAAGTGTCGGATGACAGCGTCAGCAGGCCCCGGTCAAACTCCCGGTGATCGTTCAGACCCGCGCCGCTGGACAAATCGCTCAAACCGGCCACCAACGCCGCCAAGGTCACCCTCCCGGGATCGCTACCGGGAAGGGCGATCAGGGTTGTCGCAGATGCGCCTCTGAGCACCAGCCTCACGGAATAGGGCGTCCGCCCGGCCCCGGTCGCTCCTCAGTGACGCCCGACCGTCAAGGCCCTAGCGTGCCCACTTGGACGCCCACACGCGATGTCGCCAGTGGCCGGTATGACCCAATCCAAGACGCGCCGCCCAGCGCGTATCGGTGGCCCGATTGCCCGTCTATCAACCACTGCCCCTGCGCAGCGGCCCGACGCTCGAGTGCACAAGGCGCCAAGGCGCCTGCTCCGCCAGACATCCTCGACGCCGACGCAGATCGGTGTCAACAAAATGCGGGGCGCCCGCAAAGCCAGACGACGGGAACGGCGCCGAATTGGCGCTCGCCCGACGTGGACTGGCGATGCAGTACCGAACCCACTCCCCCGCGCCGGTGGACGTTGATCGCCATGATCAGACGACGACTACGCTTCGGGAAGCCCGGGCGAAGATCAGCCGGGCTGCGCCGGTTTTCCGCGGAAAACTCACTGGAGATTGCCGAAAGTAGCAGGTAGACGGAGATATCGAACGTATGTTCGACACATAGTGCTGTTCGCATCCGGCAAATGGTTGGCAGCCCGACCGAGCCAGTTTTCCGCGGAAAACTGCCAAGCTGTAACACAGAATTCAGCGTGTCAGGTGGCTGGTCGTCGCGCCGCGCACGTAACCTAAAGAGCCTCATCCCCAGTAGGCCGCGGGCGCGGCCGAACGTCACGAAAGCCATTCTCCATGACTAGAGTTGTCACAATTCTGAATCAAAAAGGCGGTGTCGGCAAAAGCACCGCGACTGTGAATCTCGCAGCGGTGCGAGCCCAAAAACTGACCTCGCACCTCGATCCCGACGCGTTCTCTCCGGTTGCTGCGGTCTCGATCGACCCCCAGGGGTCCGCGAAATGGTGGGCCAACCGAGTTGACTCACTCCCCTTCCACTTGGTCCAAGCGCACGACGATCCGCTCGAATGGCTACAGCAGCTCAATAACCTCCCCGGCATAGACGAGGTCTATGTCGATACAGCCGGCTGGTTCGATCTAGACCCGGATTCGTCTGGAGACGGTCTCGGCGATGGGTACTCAGCAGACGCGCTGCGAACCGTCTTGGATGTCACCGACCAAGCGATCGTGCCAATGCTGACGCACCCCATGTGCTTTGACCCGACCGCGCGCACTATCGGCAAAATCCTAGAACCCCGCAGCATCCCCTACCGCGTGTTCATCAACGACTGGGACCCGCGCGACGGCGATCACTGGCTTGAGCAAACCCAGAAGTTCATTCGCGGACAAGGATGGCCCCTCGCTGAAACTGTCGTGCGTCATTACAAGATCCACACCAACGCCTCCAATGATGGCGTCGTCGTCACCCAGTACAAAAAGGCGGGCTCGGCGGTCAACGCGGCGGCTGACTTCTACAAGCTGGCCGACGAACTAAGTATGGCGGGAGTCCGATAATGGGGCGCGGCGGTGTCAAGACATTCGATGCCCTCGTCGACGCGGTCGGTGACCATTCTTCCGTTGACGGGGCCACCGAGGCCCCCCTGTCGGGCCCCAGGCTGGGCTTGTCTCGGTCGGTGCCCCTGCGCGATCTGATCGCGAACCCGCACAACCCTCGCGACTCAGTTGGCGATCTAGCGGAGCTTGCCTCCATCGTCGAATTCCAACTTCAGCCGGTCGTCGTCGTCACCCGCGCCGCCTTTCAGAACATCTACCCCGAGGTCAAACTGTCGGCGCGGTGGGTGGTCATTATTGGCAACCGACGGTTGGCCGCAGCGCACAAATTCGGTAGACCCGAGCTCGACGTGGTGGTCAAAGACGAGCTCGCCAGAGATCGCGCAACGCTGCTCACCGCGGTCATTTCTGAAAACGTCGACCGGTCAGGATTCGATGTGATCGAGGAAGCCAAGGCCGTAGAGAGCTTGGTCGCCGAATACGGCAGTGCAGATGCGGCCGCCGAGCACCTGCGAAAGAGTAAAACGTGGGTCTCGCATCGGCGAGCGCTGTTGCAGCTGGCACCAGACCTGCAGGAAGCCACCCGCAGGGGAGACCTGGCGATCCGCGAGGCGCGCACGCTTGCGCGCGTGCCCTTAGAACAGCAAGTCGTGCGCTGGAATGCTGCCCGTTCTCGCGGCGCGGGTGTCACTGACTCCGACCGAACATCGGGGAGTAGCGGCTCCGAGCGCACCCGCGAGGGTGAGTCGGCGGGGCCGTCGATGCGTCCCGTGACTCGAGCGTTGCGGAAGTTCGAGAGTGACCCAAACGCCCTGGCCATGGCGTTGCATGAGCAACTTGGCGAGGCCGGAGCCAAGACGCTCGTCGGCCATCTGAGAAAACTACTGAAGTAACGACAGGAGGCCAGTTTTCCGCGGAAAACTGGCCTCCTCGAATCGGTGCGTCCATCGCGTTGAGCAATGTCGAGATTGAAATCCGCTGGATATCAACCATTTTCAAGGAGTAGCCGCGTCACGTGCCTCCTGGGCGGGCGCAGGAGCCGAGGCGTAACGGGCGCGGAGCGGGGGATCGCCGCAAGGGCGGGACGACCCCGTTCTTGCCGGAGCGCACCCGCTCACAAGGGGAATTCCTTGGGGTCATCGCACTTCTAAATCACCGGTGCCGGCCATGGTGTTGAGCTGGTGCTAGTAGGGCGTGTGGCGGGGGAGTGGGACGTATTGCACGGTTGCCCGATCAGCCGTGATATCGGACTAATGTCGGCTTCGCCAATCGTCTGCCCGATCGACGAGCGAGCCGATGTTGGTCATACCGCGATCAATCCCCCCGCTAGTTCCCCTCCACGCCGAACGGAGTTATCGCGGCGGCAGAGTTTCATCACTGTGACGAAATTCGGCTGTCCGTTCTCATTGATTCTGGGGCATTCTCATTGAATCTGGGGTAAGTGCGTGTCTTTCTCATTGAATCTGGGGCACGAGGCTTAGCGTTTATG
>NZ_JAZGLW010000011.1 GCF_036409155.1 Mycobacterium sp. 050128
TACGGCTGGTCGGCTTCCCTGACGACTGTTCCTTCGGCATGACTCCATCCTCGTTTCCAAGGTCAGGAGCCTCCGGGATTTCCACGGCGATTCACCTTTCTGCAGTGACGGCGGTTATCTCGCCGTTACTCGGTGCGGTCTTTGGCGAGCAGTTCGCGGACCCTTGCGTCTGTCAATAGTTGTGGCTCAGTATGTCCTGGGGCCCCGCAGGCGCGGTGCGCGCCCGACAAGGGGGCTGGTGTCTGATGACCTGGACGACTCAGCTCATCTACCCCGCCGCAGGACTGACTGCTGCCGACACCGCGGCACTGGCCGAGGCCCTTGGTAGGGCCGACGTCAGCTACGACGCTGGCAGTAATCGGCTGCAGATCACCCTGGCGGTGGAGGCCTCGACCCTGGCGGAAGCCACCGGAGTGGGTCTGAGCGCCGCGGCCGCGGCTACCGGTCTTGCGGCACCCATCCGATTGCTGGTGCAGAGCGCCGCTGATTTCGTCGCCGACACTGAGCACCCACCACCGCTGAACCTTGACCTCATTGGAATCACCGAGATCGCTGGTGAGTTCGGCGTTTCCCGCCAGCGCGCCGGACAACTCGCCGACGACGCGGACTTTCCCGCACCCGTCGTGCATACGGCCAGTCGCCGGCTCTACACAAGGGCATCCGTGCGGGCCTTCCACAAACGCTGGACGGCTGCCCGTAACCCGCGCGGTGGGCGCCGGCGCAGACAGACCCAACCGGCAAGCACCTAACGCCATGCAGAAGCGGTTTGCCACCGATGGCCAAGGTCTGTCTGCCTGGGAGGGGGCGGTGAGCGTGGCACATTCGTTCGACAGCGCTGCGCCAACTCCGCTGGGCGACAACGCAATCGAGGAGGTGAGCGTCACGTCGTGCCGTGACCAGCCCCGCGAGGACCGCGAGACGCATCGGGGTATCAATGCCGCTTAGCGAAGGTGCACAGTTCGCCGGCTACACGCTGGTGCGGTTGCTGGGTAGCGGAGGGATGGGCGAGGTGTACTTGGCCCGCCACCCCCGTTTCCCGCGCCTGGAGGCGCTCAAGGTGTTGCACACTGAGTACTCGGCCGACCCCGATTTCCAACAGCGGTTTAACCGGGAGGCCGAGTTAGCTTCGGGATTGTGGCATCCCCACATCGTGGGGGTGCATGACCGCGGCGAATTCGACGGCCAGCTGTGGATCACCATGGACTATGTTGACGGCGCCGATTTGGGCGCGGTGGTCAGCGCGAACTATGCGTCCGGAATGCCGGGCGAGGCCGTCGTGGCGGTGGTCAACGCGGTGAGCGACGCCTTAGATCACGCTCATCACCGCGGCCTGCTGCACCGCGACGTCAAGCCCGCCAACATTATGGTCAGCCGGGCCGATGACACCGGAGAGTCACGAATCCTGTTGAGCGACTTCGGTATCGCGCGCCCGATCGACGACGCGAGCGGCCTGACCGCGACCAACATGGCGGTCGGAACCGTGAACTACTGCGCACCCGAACAGCTGATGGGCGGTTCACTGGACGGCCGGGCAGACCAATACGCGCTGGCAGCAACCGCCTACTACCTGTTGACCGGCACCAAGATGTTCGCCAATCTGCCTGCGGTGGCAGTTATTAGCTCCCATCTGACCGCGCCACCGCCACTTCCTGGAGCCCTTCGTCCCGACCTGGCCATCACCGATGCCGTGTTTGCCCGGGCTCTGGCGAAAGATCCGCGGCAACGCTTCCAACGGTGCAGCGAATTCGCGGCGGCGTTGGCCGATCAACTCCGCTTTGCGCCATCTTCACACAACCCGGCGGCTCAAGCAGCCGGCCAGCCAGCCAGCGAGACCCGGCCGTGGACAACGACCCGGCCTGATCGGACTCCACCGTCGCCTGAGCCGGTCGCCGCCGCGCTCACCGCGCCACCACAGCCACCTCGGCGACCGCACACAAGCCCGGGATGGCCGCCGACGCCGCCCAACCCGCATCATGAAGGCTCACCACCCCGGCCGGCACGACAGCGCCGATGGCTACGGGCCGCGGCCGCGGCGGCCGTGGTGCTCGCCGCCGCCGGCGTGCTCGCGTATTTCGTCCTGCCGCACGGCGCTCAGACCCCTTCCCCACCGGACACGACATCGGCTCAAGAGGCTGCCCGGCTGGCCGCGCAGCACTATCTCGAGGCGCTCTCGCGGGGGGACGCCGACACGGCATTGTCGTTGGCAACCACCGCCCCGGCCACAGCACAGTGGGTCAGCGCCGACGCCCTGCACACCCAATTGGCGTCAACACCGATCACCGACATTACCGTCACCTCAGCTCCCCCGGCATCCGGCGATGACCCAGCCAGCGTCCAGTACGTGATTTTGTCCGCCCGCTTCGGGCCGACCTCGTCACAGACGCGTATCGCATTGCACCGCCACGGCAACGACTGGAAACTCGACACCGCCACCGTGCCCGTCGACATCGGAACGCCAGGCACCACCAGTGCCACGTTCAAGGCAGTCGCACTGCTCGGCATCGCAACGAACGGAACAACCCCGGTCTCGGTTTTCCCAGGCGCCCTGGCCGTCTCCTCGTCGAACCGCTTCATCGACATCACCGCCCAGGCGCCCCCGGTACTGCTGAATGCTTTGGGCGCCAACACCACCCACCCCAGCATCCAACCCGTAGCTACCCTCAACGATGCCGGCCTGCAAGCCTCCAAAACGGCCATCGACAACTGGCAGCATTACTGCTACCAAGGAGTCGCCCCGCCACCGGAGTGCAACACCCTGGACACCGGTGACACCAAAGTATCGGTGATCGGTGCCGGTGATTTCTCCGACACCCGGTTCACCTTCGATCCCAACACCATGTTGGTGACCTTATCAGGCAGCGTCGTGTACAACGCTCACTCACCAACCACCAGCAGAGTGATCTACAAAGCCAGCGGCACAGTCGATTTGACCAAAGATCCCCCGGTGTATTCATCCACCCCCAACCATCGTTAGACAGTCGAGCGTGAACTGAGGAAGGTGAGCCCCGATGCCGTTGAGCGAAGGTGCCTCGTTTGCCGGCTACACGGTGGTGCGGCTGTTGGGTGCCGGCGAGATGGGCGAAGTGTATTTGGCGCGCCACCCCCGGTTGCCGCGGCTGGAGGCCCTCAAGGTGCTGCGCGCGGATCTGTCGGCCGACCCCAATTTCCAGAAACGTTTCATCCGTGAGGCCGATCGAGCCTCGCAGCTCTGGCATCCCCACATCGTGGCGGTCCACGACCGCGGCGAATTCAATGGCCAGCTCTGGATCGCCATGGACTACGTCAACGGCCCCAATCTTCATACGGTCCTCACACAACGCCAGGGCCTGGGCCTGCCCCCGGCCGAGGTGCTCGCCGTGGTCAGCGCCGTCGGCGCGGCGTTGGATCACGCCCATCAGCTCCGCCTGCTGCACCGCGACGTCAAACCCGCCAACATTATGATCAGCCACCCCGATGACGGCAGCACTCCCCGAATCTTATTGAGCGACTTCGGTATCGCTCGCCCCGCCGACGACAACGACGTGACAGCCAGCCTGATGACAGACACCGTCGAAACGTTGGGAACCTTCACCTACGCCGCACCCGAACTACTGCGCGGCGCCCCACTCGATGGCCGTGCCGACCAATACGCTCTGGCCGCCACGGCCTACCACCTCCTGACCGGCGTTCCACCCTTTTCCGATACAGATCCCATCTCGGTGATCCGCGCGCATTTGACCTCGCCACCTCCGCGCCCCGGAACCACCCGCCCGGACCTGACCATCACCGACGTGGTGTTCGTCCACGCCATGGCCAAAGACCCCACCCAACGCTTCCCCCGGTGCAGCGACTTCGCCGCCGCCCTGACCAGCGAGCTCCAAAGCCCCGCCCCAACCCCGGCCCCAGGCGCATTGCCCCCGCCCACCTCAGCGCCCCTGGCCGCCCCGACTCCCCCGCACCACTTCATCCCGAGTTCCCCGGCACCCGGGCCCGGCCCACACCCCGCCTTCCCGCCACCGAGGGCCCCCCGCTACCCCACCCCGCCACCGCAGAGAGCACCTATACCGCGGCGCTCCCGCAAACGCGTTGTGGTATCAGCAGTTTCGGCACTGGCGGTGGTGGCCCTGCTGGTGGGCGGCGGCATCTTCGCGGTAGCCAAATTCAGCGGTCCCGACGCGGCCCAGCGTGCCGCGCAAGACGGCGAGGCCGCGCGCCTGGTGGGCCAGCACTATTTGGAGGCGCTGGCCACCGGCGACGCCCAGACCGCAGTGTCGCTGGGCGCCCAACAACCGGCTACCCCGCAACTTTTGACCGACAAGGCACTCGTCGACCAGCTCTCGGCGACGCCGATCAGCGCGATCACCGCGACCAACGACCCGGCACGCAATCCGGACGCCTCGCCGGATACCCAACGCGTCGTGCTGTCGGCTCGCATCGGGCCCACCCCCACCCAAGCCGTCGTGACCGTCCACAAAAAAGACGGCCAGTGGAAGCTGGAGACCACCACCATCGCGGTCACGATCACCGCACCGCCGAACTCCGCGGCCGCGATGAAAGCCCTTACCGTCGCCGGCGCGCTCACCAATGGGGCCAGCACGATCTCGGTGTTCCCCGGAACACCACATGTCTCCTCGTCGAACCGCTACATCGACATCACCGCAGACACGACACCACTGCTGCTCGAAGCACTGACGGCGGCCAACCCATCCACCATCACACCCGTGATCGCGCTCAACGACGTCGGCCGTCAAGTATCACTAGAGACGGTCGATAGACGAGTGCACTACTGCTATGCCGGGGCCGCGCCGCCGGAAGGGTGTTGCCCCCCTGAAGGGTGTCGGCAAGTCGTCACCACCGGCCCCAACGCCATCGACAACGACAGTTTGAACGTGGACTCTCTTGAGACCACCGACGACATGCATTACGACCTCGACGCCAACACCCTGAGGGTTCATGTCACTGGTGTCCTGCACTACCGCGCCCGCGCAACCCAGCAAGGTCGACCCGTGAACTTGCACGAAACAATCCCCGTCGACGGCGGTGTCGATCTGAGCACCCAACCACCGGTCTTCCTGCGAAGAAAAGAACTGAAGTAACACTGCATTGGTTTACCGCCGCCCCACGCGTCGGCGGCGATCACCACTCCTGGTGGTATTCGTATCGGCGGCGGCGCAGGAAGTATCCGATGCCTCCCAGCACGATGGTCAGCACTATGGCGTCGGTGCCGAGCGCGAGGATGCCGAGTAGCCCCTTGGCGATGTCAACGGGCAGCGCGAGGATGCCAACGGACGCGGCGACCAGGTGCAGCAGTTGTGCGACGGCGACCGCGAGGGTCAGGCGCATGTGGGCGCGGTGGTAGGCGTGGGCGTCGGTGCCAGTCCAGGTGTGGTTGTCGATGTGGTGTTGTACCCATCCGGGCCGAAACCAGTTGATGAGTGATTCGGTGATCGGCCGGTTTCTGATCAGACCCGCGATGACAAAGATTTCGAAGACGATGCCGGGGATGTGCTGGCCGAACATGGTGATAATAGGTGATCGCGACACGAGGCCGACGACAACGGTGACGCCGTCAGCGGCGAGCAGGAATGCGGCGATCGGATCGAACCGGCGGGCACGCATGGCTGCGTAGACCACGCGTACTGCTGACACCACAGTGCTGATCAGCAACGCATCGAGTGCGGCTGCGCCGAGGTAGCGGGCCATGTAGTACGAGCCCATACCCAGCAACAGGCTGATGACACCGCGGCGCAGTTCGCCGTAGCCGGGTGCACCCAGGGTTGCTGGGACAGTCACCGGGCTGACAAGTTGTTCAGGACTTGGCTGTACTTGAGATTCAATCTTGTTGTCAATCAAGGGATTCCTTTCGTCGGGATCGGCCCTGAGCTGGGTACGGTGCTAGCAGGAATTCGTCGACGAACCGGGTGAAGGTGTCATCGACATGGTCCTGGTCGTTGGTGGTGAAGAACTCTATGATGAATCCCTGGAATGCGGCGAGGGCGATCCGCGAACGGGTTTCAGCGACATGGCGTGGCATTCCTAACGCTTCGAGTCGTGCTTGGGAATTGCGGGTAAGCAAAGACAGTGTTTCCCAGGTGTATCTGCGGTATGGACTGTCAATGCCGCAGGCGGCGCCGAAGACCTGTAGCACGACGCGCAGATTGTTGTGACGCTCACCGCGTGTGCACTCGTACCAATCCTGAAAGCACCATGCGCGATGTGCGGCAAGGGAAACCGGTAGTTCTAACTCGTTGGTTGCCGGGATGGCGGCGCGTTGCTGTCGGGTTAGCACTTCCAGAATGAGCTGTTCTTTGCTGTCGAAGTAGTAGACCAGCATTCGCGCGCTGGTGCCCATCTGGGTGGCAAGCTCGCGTAGCGACGTATCGACCACGCCGGTACGCGCCAGAATCAGTCCTGCGGTCGCGAGGAGTTCTTCGCGTTTAGCGTGATCGATCGGGCGCGGCATACTTGACTGTAACATATGCTTCATATACGAAGGGGGATGTGAACCCGTCGGCACCTCCACGCCCGTCACGCAACACAACAGACTACTCAGGCAATCGAAAGCGCCACGCCACCAGCGATTTACGTGCGGTCAGGCCACAATGGGTAATCGCGGCGTGGGCAGCGGCGCTACTTTCATTGCTGGTCCAGCAATGGCTCGAACCGTTCACCGCTGACTCCCACATGGGCATGCTTACTAATGGTGGCGACCTCGACATCTACTGCCACGGTGGGCTGCAAGTAGTCCACGGCGCAACCCTGTACGCCGCC
The DNA here is from genome assembly GCF_036409155.1 of Mycobacterium sp. 050128. Taxonomy (NCBI): domain Bacteria; kingdom Bacillati; phylum Actinomycetota; class Actinomycetes; order Mycobacteriales; family Mycobacteriaceae; genus Mycobacterium; species Mycobacterium sp. 050128. The sequence goes on from NZ_JAZGLW010000011.1 coordinate 6,751, forward strand.
GAACTCCCTGCCGGAGGCTGGTTCACCTACCCGCCGTTCGCGGCGATCACATTCATCCCCTTGGCGCTGTTGAGCTTTCCCGTGGCCAAGACGGCGTGGATGCTGGTGTCGTTCATGGCGCTGGCCACAACGATATGGCGCTGCGCAACCGTTTTGGGCTACCGGCGCGACCAACTCCTGGTTGCCTTCAGTGTGGCCATGGCACTCGTGGCCCTCGACGTCGAGGCCGTGCGCGGCACTCTGTGGCAAGGCCAGGTCAACCTCGTGTTGATGGCCATCGTTGTCTGGGATCTCACACGGCCCCGCGGTGCGTACTTGCGAGGCTGGTCGGTGGGCATCGCCACCGGCGTCAAACTCACTGCGGCGGTGTTTATTCCATACCTTCTGCTCACGCAGCAGTGGCGCGCCGCAATCGCGGCGATCACGACCTGCGCGGCCACAGTTGTACTGACATGGCTTGTGCTGCCTGTCGATTCGGTGCAGTACTGGACGCATGCCGTGTTCCAGACCGACAGAATCGGTCCGTTGACTCACCCGGGCAACTATTCGATCGGCGGCGTCCTTGCCACTTTGTGGGACCCCGCGCCGATGCCGACGATGTGGTGGTTGGTCGGCGACACGCTCGCGGGATTGGTGGGCTTGTGCGCTGTCTACCGAGCCGAGAGGGCAGGTCAGCGACTGCTTGCGATCACGATTACCGGTCTGCTTTCGTGCACGGTGCCGCCGCTGGCGTGGGGACACCACTGGCTGTGGCTGGTGTCGCTGTTGGCCGTCGCGCTGGATCGGATCGCCCGCAGTGCCGGGGCGGCGCGCTGCACCTGGGTGGTAACCACGGTGGCGGTCTACGCCGTTGCCTTCATGTGGTTCAACGCCTGGCTCTATCGCGCATCGCTGCGGATTCAATCGCACTATCCGACCTACATTCAGGCCTTGGATGCCGCCATCGACCAGATGGCTCGATTCGATAAGCTGCTCATCGTTGCCACACACCCGCTCCTGTTCTTGGTCGTTGCCGCCACGACGATCGCGACGCGCGGGCTCACCCCAGCAGGCGAGAAGAGCGAGCCTCCCCAACTGTCTAGTGGCTGACGTGGTGGCGGTCCTGGAGCTTTCCGTAGAGCAAGCTCGATGGTGGCTTGGTGTTGTCCCCCAGTCGTTCTCCGGTCTATTGTGAGGCCGTGTCCAAGGCGCCGCACCGCCCGAGTGGCGGGGTGGCCGAGTTCGGCGCACTGCTGGCGCTGCTACACGACGCTGCTGACCGGTTTCGAACGGTTCAAGCGACCTACCGTGTCTGGCGCCACGAAGAGCGCCTACTGGCGGCGTTCCGCGCCGACGCCGAGGAGCAGAAACAGCGCGGCGCTTCCATCAGCAGCACCTCCGCCGTCGGCAGTGGCGATACCGAAGCCCCAGAGACCGAAGAGACGGTGCACATCTGGCGCGACGGCTCACGATTCCGCGAAGAGCACCACGGCGGCCGCCGCGACGGCTACTACGGCGTCGCTGACGGTCCGCTGTGGTGGTTCTGGGACGCGCACATGGGCGCCATGAGCAACCAAGACGATCCGAGTGTCGGCAGCGGCGTCGGACAGCAGCTGGAGATCATGCTCAATCCCACACCGCTGCTCAACTCGCTGCGCTTCCGCGTGACCGGCAACGCCCAGGTTGCCGGCAAAGCCACGATCACCGCTCACGCCACCGCGCGCCCACACGATCCACGCCACACGGTGTTCCGCGGGCTTCACGAGCTCGGCACCGGCGCCCACCACTACCAGCTCGAGGTCGACCAGGAACGCGGAGTGCTACTCGCCGCCACCGCGATCCGCGACGAGCAGCCATTCCACCAGATCACCACGCTCGCGATCCGCTTCGACGAGCCGATCCCCGCCGGCGTCTTCCAATTCGCGCCACCGCAAGGCGAACAGATCCAGCCCACCCGAGATCGCCGCCGGCTGCAGCGCCTCACGGTCACCGAAGCCCAACAACGTGTCCCTTTCACGATTTTCGTGCCAGAGCGCGTGACCGCGAGCTGGCGTGTGCACTGCGTGCTCGTTGAAGCCTCGCAGCGGCCACCAGCGCCGGCGCAAGTCTCGCTGAGCTACTACTCCGACGACGGGCACCAGAGCGTAACCATCTCGCAGATGACCGCGGCTGATGCTTCCCAGCAGTACGGGCACATGACCGCAGATAAGAACTGGCAAGAGGCAGCCCACGGTGAGCTGCCGGTCAGGGTTAGACCAGCCGAATGGTCTCAGGCCCAGGCATATCTCGAACGCGACGGAACGTTCGTATTCCTCGTCTCAGACAACCTCACAGGCGACCACCTCGCCACGATCGCGGCCGGCCTCAGACCCGCACCGAGCGCCGGCAGCATCTAACGAAACCGACGCCGCACGGCCGGACTCACCTATGACCTTGTCCCTGCTTGGAGGCGGTTTGATCGCTGCGCCGCTACCATGGGATCCCTGGCAATCAATTCCGCCGGGGCGACGGAGCCCACGCAAATCCGCGGATTGACGGTGGATGTCTCGGCCAGCGAAATATTCACCTATTCCCCATCTTTCGTGAGGATAGTTATGTGCGACGGACTATTTTCGGGCTTCAGTGAATTCGGGTGGGATGAGGCGCCCTGGGACGCTGAACCGACCTTCACTGCTGATGAGTTGCAGATCTTGTTGAACCCGGCGTTGTCGGTGGCTGAGGCCGCTGATCGCGTGGGGTGTGTCGAGCACGACGTTATCCGGCTGCGTCGAACAGCCTGAGCCCGCGTCGCCGGGCGCGGCCATCACGTGAGGGCCCGGCGCCGGCGGTTCAAGGGTTCGGTTTGCGAGTGCCGAATCATCGCGGCGTCGTAGCTGACGGGCTCGAATCGTCGTCAAACCCAAGTCGCGCGGTAAGGGCCTCGTGCAGGCCGGTACCCGTGTTATCTCCCACCCAGGCGACGTATCCATCGGGGCGAACCAGGACGGCTTCGGGGGCTGCTGTGTGGCCCAGAACGGGAAGTTCCCACGGTCCGCCGTATTCGGCGTCGACGGCTTTCATTCGATGTGCCCATGGGACGATGTCGAAAGCCCAAGGCTTGCCAAGGTTTAGAAGTACCGGGCGGGCGTCGTGGAGAAGTGTGAATGTTCGCAGTGGACCAGCGGGGGTGAGTAGGTCGATATCGGGCATGCGGCGCCCGAGTAGGGGGTGTCCCTCACCGAGGTCGTAGTGGATATCAAGACCGGTCATCATCGCGGCGATTCGCTTGCGCGGCTCGTCCATGCTCAGTAGCTCAGACATGATGTCGCGCAACGCGTCGACACGTTCGCCTGGGCCGTTGAGCGCGGTTTGGGCCATGGTGTTGTGCAACACGCTGGCGGCGACCGGGTGCCGCTCAGCATGGTAGGTGTCCAGCAAGCTTTCCGGTGTCGCGTTGATGACCTGGGCTAGTTTCCAGCCCAGATTCACCGCGTCCTGGATGCCGGTGTTGAGGCCTTGCCCGCCGATCGGGAAGTGCACATGTGCGGCGTCGCCGGCTACCAGAACACGCCTGTCGCGGTAGGACGTCGCCTGTCGCGTCACATCGGTGAACCGGGAAACCCACGTGGCACCGCGTATTCCATAGTCGGTGCCACGCACGGCGATAAGCGCGTCCCGCAGTTCACTCAAGGTGGGCTCACCGGCGGCTGTCCCGACGTGCGGTTCGGCCACCATGACCCGTACCGGGCCCGGATCTTCGAGCTTGAAGAATGAGCAAAACCCAGGATCGCGGTGCGTGCCCCAGGGCGGCTCCTCGTCCATCTCGACATCGGCGACCAAGCAACTCGTCGACGGATCCCATCCCGCGAATTCGATGCCGGCGGCCTTGCGGATGACGCTGCGCCCTCCGTCGCACCCGACGACGTATGACGCGCGCAGCGGTGGGGTATCGCAGAGTTCAACGTCGACGCCGGTGTCGTCTTGTGCGACACCGCTCACCTGCCGTCCGCGATAGATCGGCACCCCGAGTTCGCTGACCCAGTCGGCCAGGGTGTGCTCGATGCGGTACTGCGGCAGCCCCAACCCGTAGTTGTGCCGGGTGGGCAAGTCGCTGATGTCGACAAAGATCCCGGAGTAGTGACCGATTTGACCTTGCCACCCTTGGGAAAGGAACCGATCCACGATTCCGCGCTGGTCGAGGACCTCGAGTGTGCGCGATGTCATCCCACCCGCGCGCGAGCCGATCAGCTCATCGCTGGTGCTGCGGCGCTCGACGATCGCAACGTCGATTCCTGCTAGCGCTAACTCGCCGGCCAGCATCAGCCCGGTCGGGCCTGCTCCGGCAATGACTACCGCGTGGTCGGCCATATGCCCCTTCTGTCCCGAAAGTCTGGTTACGGGTGGCGATTCAGGACCTGTTCGACGGCGCGCACAAGTGGGGCGCCGTCGCAGTGTCCGGTTGGGTTGCGCCAGGCGACGTACCCGTCGGGGCGCACGAGGACCGCCCCGTCGTGGCCGATCTCGTACCGGTCGAAGAACGCGTTGTTGGGATCGGCTAGGCCGGGATCGCCGATGGCATAGCTGGCGATGGGCACTCCGAGCCGAGCGGCATTGGCGGCGGCCTGTCGCCAGATCTGCCCACCTGCGCCGGTGAGTACGGTGAAGCCGGCGCCGAATAGGTCGAGCGTCGAGACCGGTTCCCCCTCGTTGCCCAGCCATGTATGCGGGGCCCGGCAGCCTGGCGTCGCGCAGGGCGTGTAGTCGGTGTAGCTGTCTTCGACGTCGGGAGGTGTTGTGCCGTCGTCGATTACGGCGGCTGACCGATACGCGGTGCCGAATTCGACGCCGAGGTGATTGCCGTAGCGTCGGGTCTCGCGCAGGAGTTCCTCGGGGCTGAGGTCGCTGCCGGCTGGGTTGTAGGCCGCCGCGGCGATACGCCCGACATTGCGGTAGTTCTGCAAAGACTGGGCGATCATGGTGATCGCGGGCCCTCGACGCTCGTCGTCGTAGGTCTGCAGCAACGACCAGCCGGCCAGACCGCGCACGCATAGCGCCAGCTTCCACATGGCGTTGTGCATGCCCTGCAATCCGGTATTGAGGCCCAGCCCCCCGGTGGGCGGGAACTGGTGGGCGGCATCGCCACACAACACCACACGTCCCTGGACGAGACGGTCGGCGACCGTGGCGTTCATCTGCCACAGCCCCACGCCTTTGACCTCAACGTCGAGGTCGGGCACACCGACCGCGCCGCGAACCCACCGCCGCACCCGCTCGTCGTCCCAGAGCTCGCGCACCCACTCGTCGGGCTGCACCCCGATCTGGCACAGCCAGCGGCCGCCGGCGTCGAGTGGTTGCAACGCTCCGACGGCCTCGGAGTTGGCGACGAAGAACAACACGGCGCGGTGATCTCCGACATGGCGTTCGATATCGCTACGGAAGTAACAGTTGACGAAATGATGCAGGGCCCGTGCGCCATTGAGGACAATGCCAAGTTGGGTGCGCACGGTGCTGTGGACACCATCGGCGGCAACCAGCGCTTCCCCAGCCAGCGTGTAGGTGTCTTCGGTCGCGGTGACGCGGACCGCCACGGCCGCTTCGGTGTCGTGGTCGCCGGCCCCGGACAGCACGTCGGTGACCTGATGACCGAACCGCAGATCGACGAGTCCGGTCGCCTGCGCTGCGTCCCGCAGGATGGCTTCGATCAGGTCCTGCGACGACATAATCGGCTGTGCCGGGCTAATTGTCGGGCCGGGACCTTCGAAACCTTGGGTCTCGATCTGAGCGCCTTGTCGGCCGGCAACCGTGTACATGAACCTGATCGGGCTCTTCCAGCCCGGCGGGGTATCGATCCCGCGCAGCCGGCGATACACCGCGCTCCCCCATCCTCGGGCGAGCTCCATGGTCCGCGTGTTCAGGTTGCGGGTCTTGGGATGCCAGGAGGTCGAATCATGTTGCTCGACAACCACGCTGGGAACATGGAATCGGGCGAGCTCGAGGGCGGCGGCGAGGCCAACGGGGCCGCCGCCGACAATGATCACCGGTTTGTGCGGCATGGTTGAGTCCACCTCTGTGTCCGAAGTCATCCGCGGTTTAGGTGTTGGCGGGCGTGGTGGTGCCTGCGCCGCGGCGGCGAGCCAGGACGAGGTCGTGGCGCTCGACCGGGAGGGTGGGTTCGTCAAGGCCTTCGATCACGAAGCCAGCGTCGGTGATCATCGCCCGATCGGCGTGGCCGGGCTGTCCTTGGCTGGTGAGGTAGTCGCCGAGAAACATCGAATTGGCCAGGTGCAAGGCCAGTGGTTGCAGGGTGCGCAGATGTATTTCGCGGCCGCCCGCGACGCGAACTTCGATGTCGGGGAAGGCGAACCGGAACATCGCCAGGATGCGCAGGCAGCGTTGCGGAGTCAGTTCCCAATGCCCACCCAATGGGGTGCCCTCGAACGGGATAAGGAAGTTCACCGGCACCGAATCGGGCTCGAGTTCACGCAACGCCAGTGCGACATCGACAATGTCAGCATCGGATTCACCCATCCCGACGATCGCCCCCGAGCACGGCGATAGCCCAGCAGTTTTCGCTTTGCCCACGGTGGCGGCCCGGTCGTCAAACGTGTGGGTTGAGCAGATCCGCGCGTAGTTGTCGGCGCTGGTGTTGAGGTTGTAGGCATCGGCGCCCGCCTCGCGCAGCCGCTCGGCTTGCCCCTGCTTGAGCAGCCCCAGGCAGACACACACCTCCACGTGCGGCGCGGAGGTTTTGATCGCGGCGATCGTGTCGGCGACACGATCGATATCACGATCGCCGGGCCCGCGGCCGGCGGCAACCAGGCAGATGCGTTTGGCGCCGGCATCGATCGCGCACTGCGCGTGCCGGGCGGCCTCGTCGGTGTTGATCCACGAGTACTTGAGGATTTCAGCGCTCGACCCGAGCCGTTGCGAGCAATAGCCGCAATCCTCCGGGCACATCCCAGATTTCATGTTCACCAAGTAGTTCAGCTTGACCCGCCGGCCGAAAAACCTGCGGCGCACCCGTGCCGCAGCGGCGACCACATCGAGCAGATCGCCATCACCGCTGGCCAACACCGCCAGCAAATCATCACGATCGACACGCCGCCCCTGCAACGCCATGCCGGTGATCGCCGACAATCGCTGCCCGAACCCTGTATCCGGCACCGACGCTGGTTCATGCACGAGCTTCTCCCTCTCCGTTGTCCAATCAATCCCGTGGGCCGACGGACATGCGGGCTATCGACCCCAAAACGAGCTGAGTGACCACCCCCAACGCGAAGGGGTTTTCAAGCCCATGACGAGCGACCGTACACCAAAGTTAAGAAAAGTAAGAGAAACCTAAGGTAACAGTAAGACATGTTGAGGAGCGCAGGGCGATAGCAGCGCTGCAAAAGTAGATAAACGAGTATGCAGAATATGGCTACAGATACGACGACGATCCGGGTGCCGATCCCGACCCGCGACAAGCTCGCCGCACAGGCTCGCCAGCGGGGCATCTCCATCGCAGCTCTCCTCGAGGAACTGTCCGACCAGGCAGAACGACAGGCCGCATTCGCAGCAGAACGCACGGCCACCCTGGCCGACGCCGAAATGGCAGACACCCAGAACGAGGACCGCGATTGGGACGCCACCGCAGGTGACGGCATTGAGTGATCCCCGGCGCGGAGAGCTTTGGCTCGCTGTATGTCGGGCAGTGCGTGGCATCACCAAGAGTCGACTGATCCGACCGCTGGGTACGTTGAAGCCAGAGACGATGCGCGAAGTCGAACGCGCCCTAGCCATGGTTCTGGGCATCACCTAAACACACCCACCGCCAGGACGCGGCTCACCTACCCTGACTGTCGTGACAAGCGCCGTTCCGGCCACGCAAACACCAGACCCAACCCAAGCCGCGCAGTGGACGCCGCAGCAAAAACTAGGCTTCCGACTGCTTTTCACCATCGGCGGCGGCATGCTGATCGTCCTCGGCGGTGCGATCCTGCTCGTCACCGTGGACGCCAGTGTCGTGAACGCCAACACGGGCCACTACCCACTCGAACCACTGATCTGGCCGTTCGCACAAATCGGCAGCTACCTGACTCAAGGCCACGGAGTCGAGATCACCAAGTCCGCCGGCTCAGACATGTTGTGGTTCTGGTGTTTCCATCTCGGCTGGATTGTCGTGGCCCTGCCAATCACCGCAGTGTGGACACTGCTTGATCGGCGGCGCCCTGACTACCGACGCCTGGCCGCCTCACTAATCGTGTTCTCCCGCTTCGGACTGGCGCTGGTGATGATCTACTACGGGACGGGCAAGGTGATCCCCGTCCAAATGGGATTCATGGCCCTGCCCCATCACCAGCTGCAATTGATGGGCGACACCCGCCTCTTCCAGACACTCTGGGGCTTCATGGCCGCCTCCGAGCCCTACTCGGTCGCCACCGGGCTCATCGAAGTCACCTCGGGAATCCTGCTGCTGTGGAACCGCACGTGGCTACTCGGGGCACTCGGATCAGTGATCGCCACCGCGCAGATCTTCTTGCTGAACATGACCTACGACGTGCCGGTCAAGCTGGTCGCCGGCGAATTATTCACGGTAGCCATCGGTATCACCGCGCCCTACTGGCCGAACCTGGCGCGCGTGGTATTCAACCGCGGCCACACCCGCCCGGTTGCGCACTGGCTACCACTTGGGGCCGAAAGACGCTGGCTGCGGAGAACCGGCGCGGTCGCCAAGTTCGGCGTCGCCGGGATCTTGCTGGCGGTCAGCGCAGTTGGGGGCGCCATGATGTACACCGCCTATCACACCCCCACCTCAACCCTCGACGGAATTTGGCGCGCAACATCATTCACCATCGACGGGCGCCAAGCAACGCTCAACCAAAACGATCCGCAGCCATGGGCCAACGTCGCGATCACCGACCGCAACAAGGCGCCACTGGCCGTGGCCAGGTTCACCAGCCAGGTCCCAGCCGGCTACACCACCACCTGGTTACTCAAGGTCGACGGCGACCACCTCGACTTACGCAAACCCGAGCCCGATTCAGCCCACATCGTGCTGCGCGCGACCCAGCCAGACACCGACCACCTGGTGCTCACCGGCAAGCTGGACGGCAAGCAAATCCAGGGCACATTCGAGCGCCGGTTCATGGAACGCAGCACATCGCGATTCCGACTCATCAGCCCACCCATACCCTTGGATGCGGTGCGCTAGCCCTCAGCGTGGACCAAGGCCAACTCCGTTGTCCGCCTGGGAATCCTAATACCGCCTGCGAACAACACAACCTCACCGTCATATCCCCGTGATGGCGGCTCTAACGGCGGTTGGCGGCTATTTCCCGGAGAGTGGGTAGTACGCGTTGGTCTTTCGGACGGTTGGCCGCCTGTTTAGATCGGATCACATCGCTCAGCGAGGCGATTTCCACTGTGGTGTCATAGATTTCGGCTGAGGTAGCGTCGCGGTGCAGGTCTCGGTAACCATCGGTGCCCGAAGGTTGGAATGCGATGTCGAGATCGCCAGCCTTAGTGACGAGATTCCACGTCCGGGCTGCGGCCAAACCGTCTGCGTCGCAAGCGAAAGGCAGGCCCTCGGGCACGGATTCGGTACGAATCTTGGCATTGAGCTCGCGTAGAGCGGCAGCCAGACGGGTGAGGTTGGCGTGCGTGTCCTCAGGCGTGATGTCGGCGTCCTCCGTGGGAAACGGGGAACCGTGATACACCGCAGCAAGGCCGCCGATCAGCACGTAGATCACTTTGTGGCGCTGGAGCACGTCGAACAGTTTTTCCAGATCGAGTTCCACCTCAGGCATCGCGCAGCTTCCTGAGCTGGTGTGCCAACCGTGAGTGCCGGTCGAGCCGTTGCTGCCCTGACAGATGAGCAAGGCGGGCAGCCTGCGCCAGGTCACTGTCGTCGCGATCCACGAGGTGCAACTCGAGGTCCAGCCCGCACAGTCGTACCAACCGGAGCACGTCATCGAGACTGACGGCAGTAGATCCCGATTCCCATCGGGCTACGGCCGGTTGCGCGGTGCCGGCACGAGCGGCGAGCTCGGCCTGGGTGAGCCTGGCCCGCCGACGTGCTTCGCGAATCAGATCTCCACCGAACGAACCCATGTCTTGAGTATAACAGATCTGTTATATGGTCCTTGCGGGGCTTCCGCCGCAGAGGATCACACCTCGGGCACCGATTTACTTTGCCGCGCCGGCCTTTTCGAGCGGCACACGTGTTTAGCTTGCGCATCTCGCGATCGAAAGCCTCGGTCAAGGTTGGCCACATCGCCCTCGGCGTGCCCGGATCCGCCAACTGGCCGGGCTCGAAATGTGATGGCCGCTGATCGGCAGCGGACCCGAACTGTTTGCCGGGCCCGGGCCGGCCTCAAAACTAAGTGCAAGCTCGTGGGTGGAGTCTTTACCATCGTGCAGTGATCACGGGAGTCGGCCGGGGGTTGAGGGCCTGGATGGGTGCGGTCGCGGACCGACCCGCGTTGGCCACGGCCCTGGGTGCGGTTGGAGTGTCGTCGTCGGGTCTGTTCGTGGCCTTGTCGAACACGTCGCCGGGTACGGCGTCGTTCTATCGCTGTGTTTTCGCTCTGCCCTTGCTTGCGCCGTTGGCCATCGTTGAACGGCAGAGGCGCGGAGCACCCACGGCGCATCAACACGGGTGGGCTGCTGCTGCCGGCGTTTTGTTCGCGGCGGACACTTTGTTGTGGACCCAAGCGATTTATGAGGTCGGTGTCGGGTTGTCCGCGGTCCTCGTCAACACCCAGGTCGTCATGGTGCCTTTGCTTGCCCGGCTTATCGACCGCGAGTCGCTGAGCATACGGTTCTTTGTCCTGTTGCCCGTCGTCGCTGTTGGCGCTGTGCTCACCGGAGGTCTCTTCGAGACCGGCGTGACCGGGTCTGCGCCTATTGCGGGGACGGTGCATTCCGCATTGGCAGCCTTGTGCTACTCGGTGTTCTTGTTCCTGCTTCGACGCGGCGGCCCGAACCGACCGCCGGTCCAGTCGTACGTGACGATCATGGTGTCGGCCGCCGTGGCTGCACTGATCGGCGGTGCACTGTGGGGCGGCGTTAGCCTGGCCCCTGGTTGGGGGCCGACGGGATGGCTTGTGTTGACGGCGATCTGCGGTCAAGTGCTGGGCTGGTTGCTCGTCGCACTCGGCAGCCCGTCACTGCGAGTCGAAGTCAGCTCGCCACTGTTGCTGCTGACGCCGGTTGGTGCCCTGGTGCTCGCCGCAGCGGTCCTCGCGCAGATGCCTTCGGTCCTGCAGGTGCTCGGATGCATCCTGATCCTGGGAAGCGCCTACTTCATCACCGTGGGTCGTTCGGGAGGTGGGCCAGATCGGGCAGTCACGGTCCGGCTTTCCGCTGTGGAAGACACGAAAGGCCAGGCTCGGCAACGTGATTAGTCATCTGCGGCCCGGTTCTCCTTGGCGAGAAGTTGGCGGCGCTGGCGGGTGCGGTGGGAGTCGCCGGTGAGGGTGAGGACTTCGGCCCTCTTACCAGGCGTCAAGCCCCGCACGCCAATCCCCCTGCGCGGCACACGGTTCCCACAATCGCTGTGGGTCAGTTTGATTTACGCGGTGTGCTGGCGCATCAAAGGTGCTCCATGAGGCGGTTCATTTCCCCCGCCTCGAGATAGCTGGCCTCATGCGTCGGGTAATTCGGGCGCGGCTCAGGCAGCCGGATGTGAATGTGCCCGATGGCCGTAATGAATGCTGGGCCAGGCCAGTGACGATGTGCCAGCGCATCGGGTAGTGAGTGGAATTTGGGTAGTAGGTGCGACATGACGGATGCTTTCAGATTATTCGAGTGGCTCCTACCGAAGTCACGGCTATTAAACACATGTTAGATAGCACTAATGACGTTGGCAATGCGCACGCTGCCGTGCCGTGCATCATCGCGCAGTCGTATCGCTGCTCAACACAGGTGATCGCCCAATGCCGCTGACGGTCGAGACCGCAGTCTTAGGCGACAGCCGCGGCCGGACTCAGCGGAACACCCGCCAAACGCTCGTAGCGTAGTACGCGAAACACGAATAGCTAAGCAGTACCGGGCCGTGCTGATCGCGAAAGGTCGGCCGGGTTTAGAACTTGTAGCGCACGAGGGTGGTGCCGATCATTCGGGACACCGCTGCGCTGGGGGCGGCTAGGCGCGACGTCAGCCGCATGACAAAGGGGAGTTCGGCGACCTCGGGTGCTCGTGTGAGGAAGATTTCCTCGGCCAGCTTGAGGCCTGCAACCCAGCGTTCGAGTTGGCGAGGGTCGTTGAACCCGGGGTTGACCACCCCGGCGCGGATCGCGGCCAGGCTGCCCAAATGCTGAGTCGCCCAGACCGCCCCTGTGGTGTAGAGATTGAACGCAATTTCGCCGCTGGGGAAGTGGCTGGTGAGTCGATTCAGCAGCGACACGAAATCGTCCTGGCGTAGGAACGCGACCAGGCCATCGGCGACGATTACGGCCGGTCGGTCGGCGGGGACCTCGTCGAGCCAGTTCGGATCGGTCAGGTCAGCACCGATGCTGTGCACGCTGACCTGCGCCGGCAGTAGCTGGCGACGGAGGTCGACGATCTGCGGGAAGTCGACGTCGTACCAGCCGACCGTGGACGGCGGGGTGACCCGCAATATCCGGCTGTCCAGACCCGCGCCCAGATCCAGCACGACCGCGTCCGGGTGGCGGTCGACGAAGCAGCTCACCACCTCGTCAAGTCGCTTGGCCCGCACCGCGATATCGAAGACCTTCGTCCTTGCGTCTCGGAGCTTCGTGGTCAGTGAGGGGAACTTGGCGAGGTCGTAGCCGGTTTCACCAAGGATCTGGTCGGCCATCGTGTCGCCGAGGAACGGATGCGGCAAGCGGCTGTCGAGCGCCCTGCCACCCAGTGTGAGAAATAGGCTCTCCTGCGCTGGCGTGAACGCTGGCATCGTGATGCCCATGTTGTTCAGTCCTCCTTCTGTGGTGGACGCGCAGCCGGCCACGCGTCCTGGGCGGTTTTCGGGAGTGTGTCGTCGGTGTAGAGCCCGCGGGTGTAGAGCTCAAAGGTTGGCACTGCCATGCGCTGTAGCACCTCGGGACCGAAGTGCTCATGGCCGAGCGCACGCGCCAAAGGGGGCCCCATCGTCAATAGGCCAAGGGTGACAAGGAGATTCAGGACCGCCAGAGCCCGTGGATCCGAGGACGGCCGCATGACGCCGTCGGCGGCGCCGGTCCTAAAGATTGCCTCGGATTCCTCCACCATCGTGTCGACGAACATGCCGGCGGCCGGCACGTCGTCCTGGATCGCCCGGGCCATGTATTGCACCTGGAGCCGATACTCCTCGGGGTTCGACAGGTAGATGCCGAGGAGATCCTGCATTCCAGTGGGACGCCCCGCGGTGCGGGCCCGCCCGACAAGGACGTCCAGCACGTACTCGTCACAGGCGGCCCGAAGCCCGTCCTTGCTGCCGAAATGGTGAAAGATCAACGCCTCGCTGACGCCTGCCGCTGTCGCAATGGCACGCAGATTCACCTTCTGGAAACCGTCGCGCGCAAAGCAAGCCACGGCCGCGTTGCGGATCCTAGCCTTGGCTGTCAGGTCCACTGAGCGCACAATCAGTATCCTAAGTCTGTACTCAGTACGTGGCAAGGAAGAGTCGACAAGCAGATAGCACGGCGCCGCCGCATTTAGCGAGTGCCCGCTCAGCGCGCTTGCGGCGGGGCGCATAACGGGCCCCCAGGAAATGAACCGTTCCGTGAGACAAATCAGGTTGGAATCGCCGTGAGACAGTTCAGAGAACCAAAGATCAGCGCACGCGGAACACCGGTTTGGAGCAACGCCGCGAATACCGTCGCCGCGGAGCGTGGATGAACTACGGGCCCCAGGCGCACGAGTTGGCCGAGGCTAAGGCAGAACACCCGTGGTTGAAAGACGTTCCGGGGCATTGTTTGCAGCAGACGCTGATGGACCTGGATCGGGCGTGCCGTGAGCACGGTACTTTTCGGGTGCGGTGGCGCTCTAGTCGGCGGTGGGCTCCGTCGTTCCGGTTTCCGGAGGGCAACAAAATGGCACTGGAGCGGCTCAACCGCCGGCATGCCCGGGTCAAGCTGCCCAAGCTGGGCTGGGTCAAGTTCCGGCAGACGCGCAGCCTGCGAGCCGAAACCATCCGCTCGGCCACCCTCGCACGCGAGGCCCAGCACTGGTATGTGTCGCTGCTCGTCGACGACGGGATCGCCACACCGTCAGCACATGCGGTGCCGGGGTCTGCGGTGGGTGTGGACCGTGGCGTCGTGGTAGCAGTGGCCACCAGTACCGGCGAACCGCTCGACCGAGCCTTCGTCACTGAGGGAGAGCGATGTCGCGCGCTTCGGTTGCAGCGCAAGCTGTCCCGCAGTGCGAAGGGTTCAGCCAACCGGGGTAAGACTCGGGTAGCGCTGGCGCGGGTGCGGTCCCGTGAACGGTATCGGCGGCAAGACTTCTGCGCCCAGACCGCACACCAGCTCGCGCAGACCAATGCGCTGGTGGTGTTGGAGAAACTGCCAGCCAGGACCATGACCCGCCGTGCCGGGCCAGTTGAGGATCCGAACAACCCCGGCCACTACCTCCCCAACGGGGCGGCGGCCAAGTCCGGCTTGAACCGGGCCATCCTGGGCAAGGCGTGGCATCGGTTCGAGTTGGCGTTGAATTCTGTGTCCCGCTACACCGGGACCATCGTGGTGAAAGTTCCGGCAGCGTTCACATCGCAACGCTGTTCGGCGTGTGGGCATGTGGACCCGAAATCCCGTGAGAGCCAAGCGGTCTTCCGGTGCACGGCATGCTCACGTCCCGCCGAGCACGCAGATGTCAACGCCGCCAAAAACATATTGGCCGCAGGGCTTGCGGTCACCGCCTGCCGAGAATCTGCAGCACCCGCGGGTGCTGCACTGACGTCGACGCAGGAACCAGCAGGAAACCGCGAGGAACTACTGCTCCAACCCCACTCGGCTACCGCAGCATGAGTGGGGTTGGAATCCCCCGGCTTCAGCCGTGGGGAGGACGTCAACATCGGTGGGCGTAGCCGTGGCATTAGCGCAAGTACTCAGGTTAGCTTTGGTGGGTGAGTATTGGGGGGTTTGTGGCTGGGGTTGATCGGCTGCTGACTCGTGCGCATGACCTTTATCCGGCGGGTGGCGACGGCGGGCAGTTGCCGACGTCTGGGGGTGCGTCGGTGCCGGCGTCACCTGAGGGTGTGAGCGGATTGCGGGGAGGTGTCACGAAGGCGGCTGGTGCGTATCAGCAGGCGCGCAGCGGTGCTGCGGGGCTGGATGAGCAGTTGCAGCAGGCGGCCGGCCAGGGTGCCACGATCGGGCAGCAAGGCCGGATGGCGTCGGGGTTGATTCGTGACCAGGCTCGTGCGACAGCGGCCGCGCTGATGCCGATGGCCAAGTCGCCGGCGGGCGCGCAGCTGATGATGGCCGCGATGGACCAGCAGCTGTCCGCGATGCAGGGCCAGCTACAGTCGACCAAGGGCCAATACCAGGCGGTGTCGGCGACATTGCAGCAGGCAGCCACCGGCTACCAAACCCTCTCCACCGGCACCAAAGACTCCCCCGCTGACCCGACGATTCGTGCGGCGGGCTGGAGGCCGGGCGAGCCGGTGCCGGCCTCCCCCGCCTCGCCGGGTTTGCCTCCTGTGGCAACCGACCCCCGTAACCCGTTCATCGGCGACCCCCGCTTCGGGTACTGGAAGGACTATGTGCCTCCGCCCTACACGGGTTCGACACCGCCCCCACCGACCAAACAGCACGTGCCCTGGGTCGACGGCCCGGAGGGCGGACCCACCGGCTTCTACACACCAGGCAGGACCTGGATCGGCGACAACGATGCCCCGTTCGCGTCCTATCAGCAGCAGTACAAGTTCCGCATCGCGGGCGAGGACCTCACCTCCTACACTCAGGTCGGGCCGACTGGACAAATGCAGCGCTGGGTGGCCTACACCTATGAGGCCCAGGAATTCCAGAACATCCAACTCAATGGTGACATCTGGGCCAAGACGCCAGCCGACGCGAGCCAGGGGACCTTAGGTGGGGTCTCCACCGGCGGCATCGGAGGAATCTCGCTGCCACCAAAGATCGGGCCGTGGCAGCCCATCACTCCTGCACAAATCGCTGTCTTATCAGCGGCCAACCCAACCGTGCAGTACTACATGCCCGACCCTTGTGGGCAGCAATTCACGTTTGTCAACGGGACAGCTACCGGCGGTAATGCACCCGGGCCGATCACGCCGAGCATCATTGCGGGTCCGCCGGGCTGATCGGCCGAGCACGCTCTAAGGTTCGCCGTCGACGAGACGAACGAGGTCATGCGACCCTTTTTCGATGCGTTCAGGCCTCGTTTGAACCGTCCAACCTGGTCTTAACGGCGAGGATACGTCAGTGATTTCGTCTCTGCGGATGCTCACCCTCCATCCGGGCGACGACCTGATCAAGCTCGCGGCGAAAGTTGGGTCCGGTGCGTATCCGCATGTAGTCGTCACGGTCTATGGCATAGACCCCAGGAATCGGATCGCTCAGGTGCTGCGTCAGCAGCGACTCGTCGGGCTGGGTATCGAGCTCGCCAGCGTTGAGCCGCCGCTCGAACTCATCGTGGAGTTTCTGTGTGGCGCCCTGTTCGGTGTCGGCGGTGACGTGCCAATCCGACTTCGGGTACCAGGCTTTCCATGACTGATCGCTTTGTTGTTCGAGGCGTGGCCGGACAACGATCACATATTGTGGCGTACTGGTGTCCATAGGTTTCTCCCTTCAGTCTGGCCAGTGGCCGCTGATGTCGGTTGGAGACGTGAAAATGGAAATGGTTCCGTCAGGGAGCAGCTCGCGGCAGGTGAAGCCGCCACCTTCACGATCTCTACACCACACGATGCCCGTGGGTAGAGGTCCTGGGTCGCTACCTATTTTGCCTCCGCTGAAGAGGGGCAGGGCAGTGCCCGGTGAGGTTGATGCGCTGGTGGAGAGGGTTTGGTAGCCGGTGGCTACCTGGCGCAGGGTTGCCGAGACGGTTTGGTTTTGGGTTTTGGTGGTGTGGAGCTGGCCTTGCATCGCCTGTAGGTGCTGGTCCATGGCGGCCATGAGCAGCTGGGCGCCGGCCGGAGATTTGGCCAGCGGTGCTACGGCTGCGGCCACCGCGCGGGCCGAGCTTGTCAAGTTTTTTGTGTAACGTGTTGTGCTCGTTGGGGTTAGAGGTAGGGGTTGATTCGTTCTGGGTAGGCAAGGGCGAGTTGGGCGAGG
>NZ_JAZGLW010000012.1 GCF_036409155.1 Mycobacterium sp. 050128
ATTCAATGAGAAACGTCGCGATCGAAATTCTCATCCAATCTGGGGCAATGCAGGTCAGACTAGTAAATGTGCCCCAGATTCAATGAGAACGGACACCGGTTCTCCTATAGACTTCGGCACGGAGGTATTCACTGTCCCGGTGCAGCATGGAGCTCGGCGACGCCGATGCCCAAGACGCCTTCAAGGCCGACCTGCTTAGCCCTTCGGGCGCAGAACGGTTTGTGCCACAGAGGATATAGCCGCAGCTGAACGATCGATGTCGTCGTCGGTTGTCGCCCAGTTCACTATCGGTATCCGCAGTACGCACTGGCCCTGCCAGATCATCCCGCCTAGCCAGCAGGTTCCGTCGCGCTGGATGGCAGACAGGGCGGCCCGGTTGGCGTCATCTCCGCCTGGAAGTCGCACCAGCACTTGGTTGAGGACGACGTCGTTGACAATCGACGGCGCCGGGGATGGCCGCCAGCCGCTTAGCCATGCGCCGGGCTTGGGCGCAGTTACGTTCGATCAATTCGGCGACACCGGCGCGGCCCGGTGATCGGATGGCGGCGTAGATGGGCACCGCCCGGGCGCGGCGGGAGCTTTCGGCCACGTAGTTGGTGTTGTCACGCTGACCGGAATCGATCACGTAGTAGCGCCCGTCCGCCAATCGCATGGCGGCGACGTGCGCCTCAGCGTCGGCAACGATGGCCATCCCCGCGTCATGGGGCACGTTGAGCCATTTGTGGGCGTCAACGGCCCAAGAGTCGGCGCGCTGGACACAGCGGGTGAGGTGTTGGGTGGCCCGTGCAGCAGCTGCCCACGGGCCGAATGCCCCGTCGATGTGTAGCCAGGCGTTGTGGGTGGTGCAGGCGTCGGCGATCGGTTCGAAGGCATCGAATGCGCCAGTGGCTACGTTTCCGGCCTGGGCGCACACGATCGTGGGTTCCTCTGCCTGGGCGAGCGCGTCGACGAGTGCCTCGGGTTTCGTCCGGCCCTGGTCGTCGGTGCCGATGCGGAGGGGTGTGTTGGCACCCAGACCGAGCAGGCGCAGGGCGGTGTCGATGGCGGGGTTAGCGTGCTCACCGCACAGGATGCGTAGCGGCGGTGCGCCGATGAGCGCACCTTTTCCACGTCCCAGCCGGCCCGGGCCAGCATCGCGTGGCGGGCTGCGGCCAGGCAGGTGGCGTTGGCGCCTTGACCCCCGGTGACAAAGCCGACGCTCGATGTGGCTCGCAATGCTGGTCTGCGTTGCCGCGGGCGCGTCAGTTAGAGCAAGATATGCGAGCTACGCGCGAAAGCCACAATCAGCCGAATATCTACGCTCGCCCGCGCCATTCTCGACGACGTGTTAAATCCTTGGCGTCCAACCGTTTCACGCTATCTGAGTGTCCTCGAACTACGAGTTGGACGCGTACAGTCTCGGCAGTAGCTCGCACTACGATAGCCTACCCCCCTATAGTAGTAGCGGCGAACAGTCGCTAAATCCTACAAAATCCATGAACGAGGCGGTGCGCCAGTGTCTTTGGTCATGCGAGAGCGGGAACCTACTGAAGCCCTAGACTGCAGTCTCGCGAATGTTCGATCTGCGATGGTCGCGCAAAGTGTGTCGGCGGGGTCGGAAAGACACCTCGGGTCTTGCCGCAGAACCGGTCGTCATATCCGCTCCCCCGCCGAGGCTGCCGCGGCTCGGGCCATGGTGGCGACCGGCAATCATAGGCGGCTCTGTTCGAAGCCGACGCGCTCGCGCAGAGCTGATGAAGTGGGCGGAGTAAGCAACGTGCTCAGGCATATCGAGCAAGTTATCGGCCAGAATTGGAGCGTTGCAATTCAATGTCTGGGTGAAACAGACACCTGCACAGGGTATGTCGCGGCGCCAGACCGGGTGCTGTGACCACCTGGCTGCGCCGCCTGATAGCCGGTGCTGGCGTCGCCGCCGCGCTGGCGGTGGCCGGCGTAGGCGCGGGCGTTGCGTGGGCGCACCCAACTTTGGTGTCGGCTGACCCGGCAAGCCAATCCACTGTGAGTGTCTCGCCCGCGTCGATCACCTTATTTTTCAACGAGGCCGTGACTTGCGCGCCCGACGCGATCACCCTGCTCGACGGCTCGGGACGGCAGGTGCCGGTAGGAGCGGCGCGCAGCGAGCGCGACGGTACTGCAATGACGACAAAGCCCCAGCGTCCTCTTGTGCCGGGCGTCTATACCGTGCGGTGGCGAGTGACCGGCAGCGACGGAGATGAGACCGAAGAGGAATTCAGTTTCGCGGTCGGAGTCACCGGGACTCCGGGTCTGGGCCGGCGCGCGAACACCGGTCCGGACTGGGATACAGGCCTGCTTCGGTGGCTGCTGCTCACCGGGTTAGCCATCGCCGTGGGCAGCCTGGTCGCACAGCGCGCCACCGACGCCGTCCGCCAGGAGCAGCCCGCACTCCCCCGGCTGCCCTCGTGGGTGCCTGCGGGCGTGGCCTTGGCACTGGTGGCGGTGATCGGTCTGTTGATACAGCGCGTTAGCGATGCTGGCGCCTTCGCTGCGGTATGGCAGGGCCGCGCTGGGGCCGTTTTGCTGGTGCAAGGAGCAGGTCTCGTGACCGCGGCCGCTTTTGCCAAATTTGGCCGCTGGGCTCTTGCGCCGCTAGCTATTGTCATTGCGGCGGAGGGCATCCGTTCGCACGCCACCATTAATCACGGGCTCTGGGGAGCGGTACTCGTAGGCGTGCATCTGGCCGCCGTCACGGTGTGGGTGGGTGCGCTGCTACACACCACTCGAGCCGTCCTGGCGTGGCGACACCAAGGGGTAGCGGCGCGCTCGGTGATGACGGGCTACGTCCGAATAGCCCTGTGGTCCTATCTACTTGTCGTCGCCACCGGGATCCTCACTGCGTTAGCCGTCGTCTCACTACCTCAGCTGATATCGACGACCTACGGGCGGGTGTTACTGATCAAATTGAGCCTCGTGGCGGCCGCATCGTTGACGGCTCTGGCGGGTCGGCTCATTCACCGTGAAAATATGCGAATCTCGTTGCTAGGCAACATTATACGTGTCGAGACTGGGTTGCTGGCCGTAGTGCTCGCCACCAGCGCTCTTTTGATTTCCACGCCGCCCCCCAGCGGCCAAGCACACCTCACAGAGCCGCAGCCCGCGTCGCCACCCCGCCATGAGCCGGTGGTCCCTGTCGCACCTAGCCCGACCGCCGACGCTCCGCGGAAACCGCCCGCCAGCACGATCGCCCCCTGCACGAAACCATTCTGTGGGCCCGGTCTGACGGTTAGGCGAGAAACTTCCCATCGACGTCGATCCGGCGTAACCGGTCCTAGCTAGCGACCGCCGACGTCGAATCGGAGTGGTCGATGCGCAGCGTATGGCACACCTGTTGGGGTAGCTGAGTTCAGGGTGTGACGACCGATCGGCTGATTTGCACGTCGGATTAGCGCCCAGTTAGATCCAATGCGCCGCAGGAATGTTCACTCAAGATGGCGAGTCGTGTCTGTTGCATACCCCCCGGGGGTGATATTATCACCACCATCATGACTTCCCGGGGAGCCCGCTTTCGGCTGTGGCTGCGCTATGTAAGCGCAGTCGCTGTGCTCTTTTGGGCGGTGAGCCTCGGCGCTGGGTGCCACTTCGTTCATATGACTAGCGCGGCGCCGGCGGTGGCGTCCACGTCGCCAACCCAGGCAGGCCACGAAACGAGCGGCGTCACGGCGTCCCAGGTGTCGAACGCGCACGCATCGACGCCGATCGTCGGCGGATGCCTACTCATACTTCGGACGTCACCGACAACGGACGCGGCTGGGCTTGTCCTCGCTGCCGCAGTCGCGGCTTTGGCTGGCGTAATGGCAGGGTCAGCCATACCGCCTACGCGCGGACCGCCTCCTTCTTTTCACGCCTTAAACGCCATTAGAGGCCGTTCGGGCCGAAGTATTTTGATCCAATTCTGTACCGCTCGTATCTGATAGGTCAGCCCTCAAGCTGTTGCGCTGAATGCTTCGGCTCGTTGGTGTTGTCCGAATCCGTCGCCGCGCAGATCGCGGCGTTGAAACAGAAACGAGAAATTCATGAGTTTTGTCGCGTCTAGCTTCCAGGGTCAAGCAGCGGCGAGAGCCGGGTTGGTGACGGCACGCAAGGACCAGCCAGGTGCGTTGGTCATTGGTGCCGGAGTGAGCGGGTGGACCACCGCGTTGGTGCTGGCTCGCCAGGGCTGGCGAGTCGCTGTGGTCGCCGACCGGTTCGGCTCCGACACGGTGTCGACAGTGGCCGGTGCGCTGTGGGAATGGCCTCCCTCGGTGTGCGGCCGCCATCACGATGACCAGGCTGTGCTTGCCCGTTCAGCCGGTTGGGCAATGCATTCCTATGAGCGTTTCATGAGGCTTGCCGCCGATCCGCGCACCGGGGTAAGTCTTCGGCCCGCGGTCTTCTACTTCTCCCGCTCCGTGCGCGAGGATCCGGCCGAGTTGGAGAAAATGCTCGAGCTCGAAAAGTATGTACCGGGGTTCGCGCATGACGCCGCACTGATCGAAGCCCACGGTGTCAACCCGAACGCCGGGGTCGTCGACGCGTATTCGCATTTGGCACCCACCATCAATACCGACAGGTACCTGACCTGGCTGGCCAGCCAAGCCGAGGCCGAGGGTGTCAAGGCCATCCGGGCCAGTATCTCCGGTCCGCTCGAGGAACACGAGGATCGGTTGCTTTCCGAATACGGAGCTGACCTCATCGTCAACTGCAGCGGCCTGGGAGCGCGTCAGCTGGCCGGCGACCTGGCCATGGACCCGCACCGTGGAGCGCTGTTGCGTGTGATCAACGACGGGTCGTCGATACCACCGGTGACGGCGGCCCATGCGGTAGCCAACAACACCGGTAGCGACGACCAGAACATGGTCTTCATCGTGCCGCGTGGAGCTGACCGGCTGTTGCTGGGTGGGCTCGTCCAACCCGGTGAATACGACACGAACCTCACCCTGGATTACCCGCCGCTGCGCGAGATGCTCGAGCGTTGCACAGAGTTCCTGCCGATTTTGCGCGGTGCCCGGCTGGATCCGGTCGATCCTCTGCGGGTGGGGTTGCGGCCGTTCCGTGAAGGAGGTGTGCGACTCGAAATGCAGCCTGGCACTCGGATCGTGCACAACTACGGTCACGGAGGTGCGGGCGTGACTTTGTCGTGGGGTTGTGCTCACGACGTTGCCGACCTAGCCGGCGCGATGCTAGTGCGGGAGGCTGCCGTCTGAGACGGCCGTGGCGAGGCCGCCGAAAGTGCCGGCGGAAGTTCGTTGTTCGATCGATGGGGAAAGGACCAAGATAATGATGATGATGGCTATGCCCGCCCCAGAGTGGGTGACGGTATTGGGCTGGGTGGTGACGAGCGTCGGGGTGGTGCTGGCCGGTGTCATTCTCGCCGACATCTATGTTGGCGGTCATCGGCAGCCCGTACCCGCGATGGAGGCCGTGTGGCCGATCACCGCGATTTATGCCGGCCCGTTCGCATTGTGGGCCTACTACGGTTGGGGCCGACCAGCGACCCGGAAATGGCAACGGCAACACGGGGAACCGCCTCGGTTGGGTTTTCCCGCGACGGTCGCAGTTGCCACTATTCCCGGTGGCGCCGCGTCAATGATTGGGCACGCGATCGCCATGCCGCTGGTGATGTGGACCGGCATGACCATCGCACACCAGGCGGTGTGGCCGATGATCTTGCTGATTGCGGCGTTCGCCCTGCCGGTGCTGATTGTCTTCGAATACCACTGGCTCTCACGCACCGGCTCAGCGCCGACCGTCGGTCAGCGGCTGCGGGCCGCATCACTGATCTCGACGCTCGCGATTCTTGCGTTCGACGTGGGCATGGGCGCCTCGATGCTGCTTGTGGCCTTTGTATTGAAGTATTCGGGCACGTCGATGGCGCTGTGGCTGATCATGTGGGCCGGCATGTGGCTGGGCTTCGCGACTGCCTATCCCGTGGTGTGGTGGTGGCTCAAGAAGGATGCAACCGCGTCGCTGAGCCCGGCCGAGATCACCGACACAGAGCTAGTTGAGAGAGCACGCTAGCTCAAAACCGTTGCTGTCGGCGCTGCCAACAGGGTCGATGTGTTCGATCGGTAACTCGGCCGCCACAGCAGTACCGAGCAGAAGGAGGGTGAAGGTTATGCGTCGATCGGTTCGTTATCTCGCCGTTGTGGTCGCCCTCGCGGTGACGGCCGCGGCCCGCCCCCCGATTTTCAGTTCGGCGGCCGTCCCCTCCCCTGACGCGGCACCGCGCGTGGCCGAGATCCTTCCCTCCAATGGAGCGCTGGTAGGAGTCGCACACCCAGTAGTGGTGATCTTCACCGCGGCGGTGCCGGCGACTGATCGCGCCGCGATCGAGCGGACCATCCGCGTCACGTCACCGGGTAACATCACCGGTCGCTTCGAGTGGGTCGATGACCATGTCGTGCAGTGGGTTCCGGTTCGCTACTGGCCCGCTCACTCCCATGTCACGGTAAGCGTGCACGAGCTGGGTACGGGATTCGACACCGGCGATGCGCTGCTGGGGGTGGCCAGTATCTCTGCACACACCTTCACCGTCAGCAGGAACGGAGAGGTACTTCGGACCATGCCCGCATCGCTGGGCAAGGCCAGCCGCCCGACCCCGGTCGGCACCTTCACGGTGCTGGAAAAGCAACGCAGTGTAGTGATGGATTCGCGAACCATCGGTATCCCGCTGGACTCTTCAGAGGGTTACAAGCTCACCGTTGAGTACGCGGTGCGAGTCACCTGGGGCGGCGTGTATGTGCACTCAGCACCCTGGTCAGTCACCTCTCAGGGAAACTCCAATGTCAGCCACGGATGCATCAACCTCAGCCCCGACAACGCCGCGTGGTATTTCGAACGCGTCACTATCGGCGATCCCGTGCAAGTCGTCGCATAGCGGGCCGATGTCCAGAAGCCCCTACCCGCACCCCCACCAACCCCCACCAACAGCACGCAGCACCAACCACCCGATTACACGAGGTCCGCCTTCACGACAGCTAACGGCCAACGAGCAATGCTGCGCTAAGTACGAAACCAATAAGACCAGCCCGCGACCCCAATCGCCAGGTCCTGCCCTGGGAGCGCCTATATATTGCCGAGGCTGGGGCCGCGCGCGTGCGGCCAAGATCGGCCGTCGTGGTCGGATACCCGACATTGTGTGTGCACCATAGTTTAATCTACTATGCACGTACGTAGTTGAGTACATCGCGCGGTGTGGGATGCGGGGCCGGTGGGAGGCGTGACGGTGCGGGTGCGCGGGTTCGGAGAGTTGGAAGCCGTGGTGATCGACCGCATCTGGGACCGGGATGGAGCGACGAGCGTCCGCGAAATTTTCGACGAGCTGGCTGCCCAACGCGAGATCGCCTACACCACCGTCATGTCAACCATGGACAACCTGCACACCAAAGGGTGGCTGGCGCGTGAACGAGACGGCAAGGCCTACCGGTACTGGCCGACGTTGACCCGCGAGCAGCACAGTGCCCGGCTTATGCGTGAGGCGCTCGACGGCGGGGGGCGCGCCGAGCTGGTGCTTAGCCACTTCCTCGAACAGATCAGCCCAGAAGAATCCGCGCGGTTGCGTGCTGCGTTGCAGCGGCTGCCCAGACGACGCCGACGCAAGTAAACCATGCCGGGCCCAGGGGCTCTGCCTGCAGCATGTCGAATATGGCTGCCTTGCAGTGGCATTGGTGCGAAGTGACTTCGCGTTCGTCGGCGGCTACGGTGGCCCCATCATGCCGCCGTGTCCCGTCATGCCGCCAGAGCCGCCCAGCATGCCCTACATCATCGCGGGCATCCCGTCGTCGTGGACGAAGCCGCTCACCTCACGGGCGTGAGCACGGATCGGGTCGATCAACGCGGGATCATCACTGGTTTCCTCGGCGATGACGCCCCTAGGTGTCAGGGTCAACCGGCGGCGGTAGCCCCGGGCGTTGCCGAACAGCATCGATAGGCCCGAGCCCATACATATGACCTCCGTGCCGTGGTCAAGATGGGAGTACATGCTCGACACGTGGTCGTGCAGTTGGGCGGCCAGGTCCGGCGAGTTCGACTCGGTGGTGGTGCGCACCCCGCCGGGGATCTCCTCGACCGTGCGACTGATCTCCGTGGGCCGGCGGAACATCTCCGTATACGCGCTCATGTCGGCCGGATTGGCAGCCCATCATGCCGCCGTCGGTCAACCGGATCCGCAGGATCGGCGTCCCGAGCGCGCAGCGCGCGCATATACCCCAGACCGGCCAGCACGCAGGCGCCCAGCGCCGCGCGCCGGGTGAACCTATCCACGTGACACCTCCTGGATACCTCAATCTTGTTGACGGTCAACGAGCTAACGCGACCACCTCAATTTGCACGCCTACATCAGCCTGCCGTAGAAATCGTCTCTCGGGTACCGCCTCGCACGCCAGGCGACGCCGCCACCTGGACGGTGTCAGCAATGAACAGAGCCGACGCGGCCCTTGCTGCGACCGGCCACCCATTTCAGGAGCCAGCTCGATCCCACGTCATCTATCGCGTTCGTCTTGTGCGTCGCCGGGGAGTTGGACGAAACCAGCGTGGCCACAGCGAGATACGAGGCTTACTATCTACGTACAGATGTCGTAGATAATCAGGGTGGTAACGCTTGGGTTGGTGAACTTACCAGGTACTCGACTCGTGTCACAACAGGAGGTGACTGAGTGCCAGGAGCCACCGCAGGATCGGAGTGGCAAGTCGCGGCGATGGCGGCTCTCTCCGACGAGCGCTCCGCCGGCTTATGGCGATACACAATGGGTTTAACGAGCGCCCAGCGTCGCGCCGAAGACGTCGTCCGCGAGCCGCGCCAGCGGAGGCGGCAGCAATCACGAGCCGCAGCCGCCGAACGATCGGCGCGAGGGCCGCTCTTCACCATGGCGCGCAGCGTGCTCGTCGACGAGCGAGGCAGCAACTCAAGCACGCCTCGGGTGACCACTCCTGACGAGATCGGCGCCGCGCTGGGCCAGCTGGTGATCCTCGACGCAATCGGCCAACCGTGGGCCGGGCATCGGGCCGTGATCGAATTGCTCGTGCCATCGGGGATCGACTACCACACGGATTGCTTCAGACGTTCGAATCGCCGCAACGACGGTGAAGTCACGATTCGTGTTATCCCGCCCGGGCACTGCGGGTCACCCTGCACGAGACCGGGTGACACATCGAGCACGCGGCCGCTCATCCGGAGGCCCGTCGGCGGCGAATGCCAAATGGCGCAAGTTGGTTGGCTTGAGCCTAAAGCCGTCCGCCAGCCCGTCCATGCGCCCGAAATCTCAAATGCGGTGCTACCAGCTGGGGATGGAAGATGATGAGGACATCGTTACGCGGTCCCGGCCCGACTGGTGACAACCACCACCACGCGATGTGGGATGCCGCCTACGTCTTGGGATCACTATGCACCACCGATTGGCGCGAATTCGAGGCGCACATGGCCGGCTGCCCGCAATGCCGACAAGCCATCGCTGAACTCAGTGGCATTCCGGCCATGCTGTCACAGCTTGACCGCAATGACATCGCCGCGATCAACAAGGCAGACCAGCCATCCGCCGCATCGGAGATGCCACCGGAGTTGCTCCCAACGCTACTGGCCGCGGTGCATTCGCGTCGCCGCCGAACCCGCGTGATGACCTGGATGGGTTGGGCCGCCGCTGCCATCATTCTGACGATCGGTGTGCTGATCGGGGTTCACAGCAGTTTCTTGACGTCCACCCCGCAGCAGTCGACCGTGTCGGCCCTGCCAATGGACCAGGTCGGGACCACCCTACTGTCCTCGACCGTATCGCTTGACGGCCAGCAGTGGGGTACGACCATCGCGCTGAAGTTCGTGTGCCTGGCTCCACCGGATGCCCCCCACGATACGGTGGCACTGGTCGTGGTAGGTCGCGACGGCAGCCAAACCCGGCTGGCGTCTTGGGTGGCCATCCCCCGCCACACGGCGACACCCACCGGCAGCGTTTCGATGCCGATCAGCCAGATCGCTGCAGTACAAGTGGTTTTGGCCGACAACGGTCACGTGATGCTGCAACGCTCGATATAATTTCGACCGCACGCCGTATCAATTGGTTTCCAAGGCGCAGCGCTATTGGCCCGCCGCGAATTCATAATGGCTGGGTATGGATTCTCCGGGTTGGGGGCTCCCGAAGATCAGCACAATTTCGTCGCGCGCGTTGATGGGCAGGGCCGCAGGGTTGCCGGTGACAGGAGTGCCATTGAGGAAGGCCCGCAGCGTCTTTCCGTTGCCGGTCTGCAAACCGCCGATGCTGTCGGTGGACAGTCCGACGTCCCATTCGGTGAAGAACTCGCCGAGGGTAAACGTCTGCATCACGGGCGATTCGATATGAATCACCCCCGTCGAGTCGTGCGTGTGCACGGGGCTGATTCCCCGCCGGTCGACACCGATCATCGCGGGGACCTCAACGGGTTGCCCGTTAACGCGCACGTCGAGGTGGGCATGAATGTGTTCGACAGTGCCCTCGCGACTGAGCATGGGCAGCCCGGCAGCTCGCACCGCGGCAGCTGCATCGGTCGGAGCGCTCCACGGCGGAGCTGTCTGACGACCGACCGCAGCGGTAACGGGTGGGTTATGCAGCTGCAGAGGAACTGCTTGATTCTGTTGAGAACGAACCGATTTCGCGATGACGAGGATGGCGATCAAGACGACGATTCCTGCTAGGACGATCCGTACCCATCCTCCGCTGCGCCCCCGCGCGCCAGCGTTCCGTGCCGCGACACAGGACCCCTTTCTCCTGCTCGCACCGTTTGGCCTAGCACCTGGCGCGTTTTTCGGCATCTTGAGCCTCCATTTCACAGGGATCATGCGGATGGCCCGGCGGCCTGGCGTTGGATCAGCGGTGGGAGGTCCTGGCCCGGATCGCCCGCAGGACGATCACCGCGACGCGGTGGTGGCGGTCGAACACCATAGTGGTTGCAACCACGCTGATCGGGTAACGGCCCGCCTAAGGCGATCCTGTTGCGCATCGATTGGTCGAAGATGCCGAGATACATGACGAGGCGGGTTCGGTAGTGCGAGGCCGCCTGCTGGCCATCGCGTGCGTCGGTGCGCATCATTAGCCCCATCCGACAGCGCAGGCCAGGGTCGCGAGCCCCGGCACCGCATGTCTCCTCCTCGAATCGACCGTAGACCACCCGGGGCAATCTACGGTCTACGTACCTACACAGTAGTCTATTGCTCGCGCTGAGGCACGCCAATGACCGCGTGGCCGAAGCCCTCAGGGCGCGTAGGCGCCGATTTCTTCAAACGATGACGTGGCCCGGGCCGCCGGTACATTGCACACGAGAATGACAGTAGTGAAGTTACCCACCGGTCGTGTACCGGGTTACCCCATCTCTGCATTCTGGCCGTGGTGACAGGTGGGGCAACGGCATCACCGTTGTCGTCAATGTCGTCAGCTCCAAACCGGCCTCAGGTCACTTTCTTCCCAACGCCGCCGTCAGTCAACACACCTACGCGTGCCCTAATTTCCACGGAATTAGGACTGCAGGGAACAAACGCCATAACTTATCTCGGTGCTCGGGTCGGTCGACACGGCGAAGGAATTGGTCAACGAGCGTTGCGGGTACGGGGTCCGTCGCGCCGAATCCCTCGGAGTGACAACATCGGGTGGTTGGCGATTCTGCCGAATAGAGCCGGCTCGAGCTCACAGGCCAGGACCCTCATCCGCATGAAGCGAATCCGGTAGACCGCTGTCCACCAGGGCGGCGACCCAACCTGCGCTTGTCTGAACTCGGCATCTTCGACCACGTGACGTCAATACCTACCCCGGGGGGGTAGGCTCGGATTATGTTGGACCGGTCATGCGGCGTTCGCGCTTCAGGAGTGCCGAGCACGCCGCCCCGACGCGGCTTAGCGTCCGCCAATGGGTTCTCCAAAACACGTGCTGTCGTCCACGGCTGTGGGCTCGTGGCGGTGTCACGCCCTGGGGGTCGCCGTGGTGTCATCCGTCAGCAGCTGTCTGGGGTGTCGACGCCTGGGGCGTATCAGATCTTGCCGAAGGAGCTGGCGGATAGGCCATCTGGGCCATCCACAGCCTACTTCCTAATTCGTCTCAGTTGATTGAGGAGTTAAAGATGTCCGGTGTCGACGTTGCCGTTCTGGTTGGGACGGCGTTGGTGATCGCGGGGTTGGCGTGGTATTTCTTTGCCCCGCGACGCGCGCAGGCCGCTACCGTCGGCGGTGGTGTGCAGCGGCTTCAGATTAGGGTGAGCGGTGGGTATAGCCCAAACGTCGTAGAGGTGCGCCAAGGTGTTACGGTGGAGATCGAGTTCGATCGGCAAGAGACCGGGGATTGCACATCGCGGGTCGTATTTCCCGACCTCCATTTGTCGGCGGCGCTGCCCGCTTACCAGCGCACCACAGTGCGGTTTACCCCGGAGCAGGCGGGATCGTTCGGGTTCGCCTGCGGCATGAACATGGTCTCAGGCACACTCGTCGTCACCCCCAACGACCTGGCCACGCCCCCTGGCGAATCTGAAACGCCCACCGCCGCTTCAGGTTGCGCGCCAGCCGATGGTGTGGCCGAGCCGGCCGCCGCCGAGATCGAGGCTACCCAGGCCGAAGAACGTCGCGCCGAGAGCGCCGACCTGGTCCGTAGGGTGGTGATCGGCGCGGCATTTACCCTTCCGGTGCTGTATGCGGTAATGGCTCACCCCTTGGGCGCGAAGTGGGTGCCGGGGATCTTGTTCGACCATTGGGTGCAGCTTGCCTTCATCACCCCGGTGATGTTTTACGTGGGGTGGCCGATCCACCGCACCGGCTGGCTGGCGTTGGCGCACCGCAGCGCCGACATGAACAGCCTCATCACATTGGGCACCCTGGCGGCCTATGGTTACAGTCTGTTGGTCACCGTCGCCTCTGGGGTCTTGCCGGCCGAAGTTCGCGACGTGTATTTCGAGGCGGTCGGAGTGATCCTGACCCTGATAATGCTGGGCCGATTGCTGGAAGCCCGCGCCAAGGCTGGCACCGGTGAAGCTATCCGCGCGTTACTCGGGTTGCAAGCCCGCACGGCCCGTGTCGTGCGGGGCGGCATCGAAACCGAGCTTCCCGTCGATGAGGTCATCGTCGGCGACCAGATCGTGATCCACCCCGGTGAGAAAATCCCGGTCGATGCAACAGTGTTGTCTGGGCAGTCTGCCGTTGACGAGTCGATGGTGACCGGCGAATCGATACCAGTCACCAAATACACTGGCGACGCTGTCATCGGCGCGACGCTCAACACCACCGGGTCGTTGCGGGTGCGTGCAACCAAGGTCGGTGCGGACACCATGCTGGCCCAGATCGTCCGCATGGTGCAGCAGGCACAGGCATCCAGAGCGCCGATCCAGCGGCTAGCCGACGCCATCTCGGCCTACTTCGTGCCGGTCGTGATTGCTACTGCCCTCATCACCTTCGTAATCTGGTTCATCGCCGGACCGACACCCACGTTGACCCAAGCGTTGGTATCGGCAGTGGCGGTGCTCATCATCGCCTGCCCTTGCGCACTGGGCCTGGCAACCCCGCTATCGATTATGGTCGCCACCGGCAAAGGCGCCCGCGCAGGCATCTTGATCCGCTCGGCGGAGGCACTGGAGACCGCGCAAAAGCTCGATACCATCGTGCTGGACAAGACCGGAACCATCACCACCGGCAAACCTGCTCTCACCGACGTCCACGCGACCGGGACCGTGGCGGAGAACGAACTGCTCATGCTGGTTGCCGGAGCCGAAGCCGACAGCGAGCACCCCATAGCCAGCGCGGTAATAGCCGGTGCCCGTGGCCGCGGCATCACCGTTCCCGCCCCAGCGGCGTTTGATTCAGTCACCGGCAAAGGGGTCCAGGCTACGGTCGCTGGCCGTAGTGTCCTGGTTGGCACCGCGACCTTGCTGGCTGAAAACGGTATCGACACAGCCGAACTCGAGCAGATCAGCACCGAGCTCGCAGCCGCGGGCAAGACCCCGGTACTCGCCGCGGTCGACAGCTACCCGGCCGGCGTCATCGCCGTGGCCGACACCGTTAAGGGCGACTCCGTCTCCGCCATCGCCGCACTACGCGAGTTGGGTCTGCACGTGGTGATGATCAGCGGGGACAATGCCCGCACGGCAGCCGCGATCGCAGGCCAGGTCGGGATCGACCGAGTGCTCGCCGAGGTCTTGCCCGAACACAAAGCGGGT
Organism: Mycobacterium sp. 050128; assembly: GCF_036409155.1. Classification (NCBI taxonomy): domain Bacteria; kingdom Bacillati; phylum Actinomycetota; class Actinomycetes; order Mycobacteriales; family Mycobacteriaceae; genus Mycobacterium; species Mycobacterium sp. 050128. The sequence goes on from NZ_JAZGLW010000012.1 coordinate 14,152, forward strand.
GAGGTCCGCCGGCTGCAAGCCGAAGGACGCCAGGTCGGTATGGTCGGTGACGGTATCAACGATGCTCCCGCCCTAGCCCAAGCCGACGTCGGATTAGCGATCGGCACCGGCACGGATGTGGCCATCGAAGCCGCCGACATCACCCTAATTTCAGGGTCACTGGCCGGGGTGGTTACCGCGATCCGGCTCTCCCGCGCCACCATGCGCAACATCCGGCAGAACCTCTTTTTCGCCCTGATCTACAACGCCGTTGGCATACCGCTCGCAGCCGGCGCGCTGTATCCGCTGCTGGGGCTGCGGCTCTCACCGATGGTCGCCGCCGCCGCGATGGCCCTATCGTCACTATCAGTCGTCGGCAACGCCAACCGCCTACGCCGCTACCCCATCAAGCCGCTGCCGACCACTGAGGCACCCGCGGTCGAACCCCACAGGGAAGTCGGCGCTGGTCAACGCGAATCCCTCGCCACGTAGGTCTGGCCTGTGACACAAACGCCGGGGCGGCCACGAAGATCACGTCGCTTCCCCCGGCGGCCTTGGCTGACGTCACTAATCGCGCGAACGCACGCGCAGGCACGAAACCGATATTCTATAAACCCCGCAGGCTAGACTAGGCGTCAGTGGTCTCATTGGTAGCCGACCTACTGGTCACCGCAGCGGCAACGCCGAGAGCGACCCGTCGACGAAAATGCTGGGAGGCCAGTTGGAAACCACACACGGATATGTTGCGCACAAGGACGGCTACGCCAAACGGCTGCGCCGAATCGAAGGCCAGGTCCGTGGCATCGCGAAGATGATCGACGACGACAAGTACTGCATCGACATCCTCACCCAGATCAGCGCAGCCAGCAGCGCTCTGCGAGCCGTGGCTCTAAACTTGCTCGACGATCACCTGGATAATTGCATAAGTCAAGCGATTACCCACGGAGGCGACGAAGTCGAAGTGAAGCTGGCCGAGGCCTCTGCCGCCATTGCCCGGCTGGTTCGCTCCTAATTGATGGCGTGTAAGCGGCGAGCCTCTGCCGCCACTCACGCCTCCAACGCATGCGCTCGCCGGGGCGCACACCATTGGCGTCCCATGCCGACAAACTCCACGACGCATTTCACGTCCACGAGCTTGCTGATCACGCGCATGGGCTCAGGCCACCTAGCCCTGGGAGGCTCCCAGCGCATCATCGTGGGGCGTCGACTGCGCCGCAGGCACGCCGATGCAGGACCCGGTCCGTAGCGATCTGCGTGGTGTCGGGGATGGGATCCTGCTGCCCCGCAAGACATTAGGCACCATCAAGACCAACTAGTGCTCCGGCTCTGCACCATCGCCCCCGCTGCCAGCGCCCCGGGCTGCTTGACCCGCTACGCACTGCCGCCGCAATGGGGTTTTCCCGTTTATTTGTCGTGAGCAACGGTCCTGACTGCGAACCCTTCAACCTCGGGCCATCGATTCGGCACCTCCGCGCACTCCGAGATTGGCCATTCATCGGACCTTAAACACAAAAATATCTCGGCCGCGGACACTACCCGAAAAGCCGTGTGCGCTCAGGGCCTTGGGTTTGTGCGCGGCACCGGGGGCGTAGGGTGCGGCGACACGATTAAGCCCGTGGGGGGTGCTCCCGCTCCGTCGACACCGCCAGGAGCCGCAAAGTCGGGACCGCCTGGGGCGGGCGGCGCCGGCGTCACGCTCGAAGCAGGGTCCGCAACTGGTGTGGTCGTACTGCTTGCCAATTCGCTGCCGCCAAATCCGACCGCTAAAACTAACGCTGCCGCTCCGCCGAACAGCGCGATCGCCGCTTTCGTTTGAGATTTCATCAGACTCTCCTGTGTTTGGTCGTTCGTCCTAACAACCCCAATGTTGCATGCAGATACCCCCACGGGGTAGGGACTTAGGTCCCCGCAGTTAGGGCAATCAGGCCTTCCAAGTGGCGGTGGAATTTGCACGGTGACGGCGGCGTTCCCGCGAATTCGTTCGCCGAAACGTGACGGCATAACGAGGTGAGGCAACACCGCCGCCAGGGTGGTCCAGTCCAGCATGACGCCGCCGATCTCGAAGGGCATGGGCAGGATGGTGAGAAATTCACCCAATTCGGTAGTTGGCGCGATCAAGCCGCGTGGTATAGGTGATGACCGTTCGCAGGGTTCGCGGGCACGCTGCGCTGCAAAAGGCGAAGGGGATCGAGGCAGCGCGGGGGTTTACGGGTCCGCCTGATCTAACGATGATCCCGCCTGCGTCAGGTTAGCCATTGGTAACGTTGCGGGAGATAACCCAGGAATTAGGCCGCGCTACACCGATCTCCAGTTACCAACCCACCTGCGCGGATGTGCGGCATCGACCGTCGGGGACCCATTCCCGCGGAGCCCTACTGCCTCGTGAAATATCCGCCATCACAGGAGGCCCGCTCCTTCGCCTCGACACCGCCATGGAGGCTGGATTGCCTTTCACAATAGGGACCGAATGCCCTACCCCCGGAGGGCATCGGCTGGAAGACTTTGTCTTCGCACGAACACCCAATCACGAGCGGAGAGCGCGATGTTATCTCAACCGAAAGCGGCGATCGCGCTGGCCGGCGGCGCTATCATGTTTGCGTTAGCAGCCGGGATCGGTAGCGTTGTGTTACGAGGCAACACAACGCTACCCGCGCAGACCGCTGCCCCAACTTCCACCGTGGCGCCCCATCCATCACCGATCACTCCTGACCGCGCGACACGCAATCCTCCTGAATGCGTCGAGCCCTACTGTGGCGTCCTGTTAAACCCGCCACCGCGCGGGGACGCACTGTGGATGCCCCGCGGAGCACCATGAGACCGTCGACCCCGCTGTTCGATGTTCGTACGCAACGCATTACACAGCCTCGCGATCCCCGTAGTCGCCGTCCCCACGGAAGGACAGTCAGATGGCCAGCAACAACCACCATTTCGGCGTGCTGGTTGGTGTCGACGGGTCAGCTGGTTCCGATGCCGCCGTCCGCTGGGCTGCGCGCGAATCAGTGCTTCGTAAGCGGCGGCTCACGCTTATGCACGCCTCACCCCGATCGCCACTACCGCGCCTCGCTCCTTTCACTCCCACAGAGGCGCAGCACCGCCACGAAACTGACCTGCAAGCCATCAACGACCGTGCGACCAGGATCGCAGAAAGCGCTGTCGGAGAAGCTCATCCAGCGGAAATCGACAGTCAGTTGCACTTTTCCCCGCCCATGCCGACTCTGGTCGATATGTCTCGAGCCGCGGACCTCGTCGTCGTAGGCGCCCGTGGACTGGGCACCGTGCGTCGCGTATTGCTGGGCTCGGTCAGCGCCGGACTGATCCATCGAGCCCATTGCCCTGTCGCCGTCATTCACCGGGAGGTTTCGGCCCCGTCGCCGGCTGCCGTTGGTGGGCCCGTGCTGTTGGGCGTCGATGGATCACCAGCGTCGGAATTGGCCACTGCAATCGCATTCGCAGAAGCCTCGATGCGGGGCGCTCGATTGGTGGCTCTACACGCGTGGACCGACACCGATGCAGCCCAGGTTGCGAGCATGGAAGACTCCGTGCAGCAAGCGGCAGCCAAGGAAGTCCTCGCCGAAAGACTCGCCGGCTGGCAGGAACGCTATCCCGACGTCAGCGTGCTCCGCGCTGTTGTGTATGACCAGCCGGCCGCCCACCTGCTTGAGCGTTCCAAGTCAGCCCAACTCCTCGTCGTCGGCAGCCACGGCCGCGGCGGATTCGCCGGAATGATGCTCGGCTCAGTCAGCTCCGCAGTGGCTCAAGCGGCCCGCATACCGGTGATCGTTGCGCGCCACCCCAAGCATCAGCAACGGTCTGCGAATCAGTAAAGCCACGCGCGTTTGGTTTCGCGAATCAGCCACACCAACCTAGACATCACAGCGGTTTTGGGGAGTTATCTAGCAGTCGTTGGGTCCATTATATGGCCGGCCCCGACGGGGGGAACGAGCTGGCCAGTGACGTAATACCACGCGCAGCGAGCGCTGCGCATCATGTGAGCCTAGTCGTGTAATAGCCCGGCGCTCAACGCTTCCCGTACGGCCAGACGCCAACGGGCCACCACCGCGCCAACGTGTATCTGCCCCGAATTGCACCTCGGCGGATATGTCACGAAACCGATCATCTCCTACTTCGAGGGTATTAGCACTGCCTCGGCCGGCGCCCCTTACGCTTGGGACAATTGTTCGCGACAACAAACCGAGGGGCGTGCACATCGGGTTGGCTGGGCATTTCTTTCGCGCCCGCAGAACCACCGGCCGGTGCACTAATAGAGATCGCGGAGATCGGCCAACCTGCTTCCATCGCGGGCAGCGGCGGCCGGCCACCGCCCAGATCGATGTCTGCGATCATGACGCCGGCCACCATCATCGCGAGAATGGTCACGACCGATGGCAAGGGCGTCATCCACGTCGGTGCGGGCTTTGTCATCATTGTTTTAGTCCTTCCTGTGGCGACGCAGGCGCTGAATCCTGTTGAAACACTTGCGATTTATTCATGAAGAGGCCGAGTGGGCTCGCCGCTTCGCTGTTGCTGTGACGGCGGGTTTTGAGACGGCGCTGGTGAGCGAGCAACACGGCGGCCAGGTCAGCAACCTCGCGGGCGCAGCCCCACGACAGGGTGACGCCGGCGTCGCCGTGGCCGTAGTTGTGAACGATGCAAGCGTCGGGTTCGATCTGCAGTCGTACCCCACCTTCGCGGAACGGCTGCAGGCCCACCCATAGCGGGTCGAACGAGTCCAGTTGGGCAACCCGCAAAGTCGGCAGGAATTCGGTGCAGCGGTCGAGCATCTCGCGCAGCGGCGGGTAGTTGTCCAGCGTGAGATCGGTGTCGAATTTGCCCGGCTCCACCAGAGCGCCCAACAAAAGTCGATCAGCACCGCGGGGTGCAATGAAGACGGCGTCGTGGTTGTCCGTGCTCGGATCGCCGGCCACCGCGTGCACCGCGGTCACGCGCGGCATGGAGGTGCCGTCATTGACTACCCGTAACAGCGCAGCCCGGTGCGGTTGCACGGTCGGATCGCAGGCCAATTCGCGGGCTCCCAAACCAGAGCAGTTCACAATCAGGTCTGTCCCGAATTCGGCCAGCAGCTTGTCGTGCTGCTCGGCTAGCGGGCCGCAGATGCTGCGCCGAACGACGGTCACGCCGGCGGCTTGGGCCTGCCCAGCTAGCCATCTCAGATACTTGGCGGTATCGATGGTGGGTGCCGGATAGGAATAGGCGTCCACCACCCCACAGCCCGCGTTGACACCGTATTCGGCGATCAGCCCGACGTCGTGCACAAACCCGGGCAGTAGCTGCTTGACGACGGCCATTTTCGTCATCGCAGCCCGATCCTGCTCGATGGGGCGTGAGAAATAGAACACCATGGGTCGCACGATGACGCCGGTGCGGTGATCGGCGGCTAGTCCGCTGAAGCGCAGGTAGGAATCCAACGCCCACACGGCCGCGCGAGCATGCACCGCCTGATTGTGGTGGCGACCGCACACCGATGGTGGCCACTCCCACACAGCGCCCGCGACACTCGACACCGTGTCAGCGTCAAAGCGGTTGGCCGCTACGACGACTCGCCATCCTCGCCGGGCCAACACCAGTGCGGTGGTCCCTCCACTGATACCGGCCCCGATCACCAGTGCGCTCGGCTGATGTGTTCGCGCCCTCACAACCGCACCTCCCGTCGGCGCTTGTCCTTGATGGACAAGAGCTAGTTAGTAGGCCCAGATAGGCCGGACTCATGTTCTGTGGTGAACGCCGCGAGCAGGGTTGTGGCGACGACTACCGACAGCAGCAAAAGCCGCGGGGCAACCCACCCACGGCTTAAGACTTAGCAATCAGGTACGAGTGATGCAAAAGCGGGTCAAGATACTTCGACCCGAACGAGGAAAGGCAAAGGCGATAGGCCGCGGCGGGCCGCGGGCTGCTAACACCACAGGCCAAGTCAGCGACCCGGTCAACAACACCAGCGCGAGAACAGCGGCGAGCGCAACGAGATCGGTTGTTGCGCAGGACTGTACGGCATGCTTGCATCCGCGATCGATCAGCAGGTCCGAGCCGTCGCCAACCGATGCAGACTGGACTACTGCAACGCCGCTATGGTCGCTGACCGCAGTGGAGATCGACGAACTTCGAACACCGGAAACGCCCATATCGGACATGCTCATAGCGGGAAAGCGACACCCGCCGGCCACGGCGATCACCCAGAAGACGGCCGCCACCACGGTGGTATAGCGCAGCCACCTTCTGTAGCGAGCAATTTTCACGATCATGGCAACACCCACGCTAGCACCCCCCGGGGGTATTGAACAGAAGCGGCACGTAACGGCGACGAAACAACAAGGCATCACGTCGGGATCGACTGGGGTGGTCCGCATGTTTCTACACCAGTGCCAGTCCCTGTGTGCGCGACGGAAGTCCGGAGCTTTAGTTTCCGGTGTCCGCATGCCGATGAGGCAGCAGGATGATCGGCATCGCAGCCAGAACGAGGCACAGGCCGATGCCCTGCATCTCAGTGAGCCGATCATTGAGCAGGACCCAACTGAAGGCGACCCCGAAGACCGGGGTGAGTATGGTCCATGCGCTCAGCGTCACCAGCGGTGCCCGCTGCAGCTCGCTGAACCAGATCATGTAGGGCAACGCGGTACTGGCCAAGGCCAAAAACAACAGGGCCGCAACAAAATGCGGTGTCCACGACACGGCAGGCACGCCCTCCACCGCGGCGGCCCAGCTGGCTAACGCGATACCGCCGCACACCAACTGCCACGCTGAGAACATCACCACGTCAACGCCGGCGCCGAGTCGGCGCGCCAGCAGCGTACTAGCGGTGATCGCCACCGACGCCGCGAGTGCCGACAACGCGCCGCTGCCCGTGCCGGCCGGAATTGCCGCCACGATCAGCCCGAGGAACCCGACCACCAGCCCCGCCATGGCCCGCGGCCGTGGCCGCTCTCCATACAGCAGCCAAGCGGGTAGCACGATCAGGACTGGCTGCGCGTTGGACAGTACCGCCGCCACGCCGCCAGCCACTCCGGCGGTGCCAGCGAACATCGCAGCGAACGCCACACTCACATTGACCAACCCCAAGACCACGACGCCGGGCCAGGCCGACCGCGGTGGCGCCGGGCGCCGACCACACCAACCGACCGCCAACAACACCCCGCCAGCCAGCAGGGCCCGCAGCGCCGCGAACCACAAGATCGGAGCATCAACTAGCCCATAGCGGATCCCCACGAAACAGGCGCCCCAGCCCGCAGTCACGATCAGCATCCTCCCCGGCCGCGGCGGTCGCAGCCGCGCCGAGACGACCGAAGCGTCAGCCACGGATATCACCACCGGCGACCAGCCACCGTGGCTGGTGAGGATGCCCAGTCGGGTCGGCCGCGATGCATGCCCACCGCAGGGTATGGCAGCAGAACAAGAGGTCGGCGATCATCGGCGTGGGCACGACCACGATCGTCTTGGCCTCACCCCGGCCGGCGCATCGTTTGCTCGTGATCGAGGCAGCCACGCTCTGTGCTGATTTTCGTGTCGTACCACCCTCACCGCTTGAGCCCCGCACGGTGTGATGATGACACGCACCAGCGCTGCCGCATGAACAAAAATGACCCGTACACATCGGAAGCGAACCCGGCTGTACACAACACGCGGTGAAACGCGGCCGGGTCAGACATGTCGCTGGCGCGTTCGGTGATGGCGGTGCGGTCCTGGTCTACTGAAAGGTGAGTTCGGGCGGTATTTTGGCCATATCAGCAGTCCCCGACAAGAATTCGATGACATCCTCCTGCTCGGTAGCCCCGGCCGACGTTCTGGCGGTCACCGGGACGGTGACTTGACCGGAGAACGTCACGGTCAGACGGTAAGGGTCAAAATCGTTGAGCTTGACCGCGCTTAGGTCGGCGCTCCCCCAGGCGGCGGTACCCTCGGCCAGGCCGCTGGACTCGAGATGCACCGGGCAGCCCCAAGGTGCCAACAGATTGGATTGTTGACAATTGGCCATCTCTATAGCCAGCTGCGCGCTCACAGCGGCGCGTCCCTTATCCGACAGCGCGAAGGTGGGATGGACCCAGAATGGAGCCATGGGCGTGAGTTGGTCGAGCAGAAGCGGTTGGACCGTCACCGTCAAATAGGCGTTGGTGGTGCCGATGTCGATCCACCCGGGAAACACATAAACCGTGGCCGCGCTAATGGGCTTGCCAAATAGCGTGAGTGTTTTCGCGGCGACGTTGCCTACCGAAGCACCCAGGCCCGGTGTGAACTTGAACGCCGCCGAAGCCAGCTTCCAACGGTTGTGGTCCGTCCTCAAATCCAAAGTTGCGTCTGAGGTTTGATCACCGAAGGCGACGACCACATGCACATGAGCCATGCTCAATGCCGCGTTGGGTGCCGTCGAGTTGTCGTGCACGATCCGAATATTGCGGATTGGCCATTGCGCGACTTGCTTTTTGAGGGTGTCGCTGTTCAGAAATTCCGTGATGGCAGGCTGTTCCGTGCCATAGGACAGGGCCGTCTCGGCGTCACCACGGGCGAGTGCTTCCAGGTAGCTTCTGACCGCATCGCCGGCTGACCGGGCGGCCTGCCCGTCGCGCCGGTCGGCCACAGTGAGGACCAACACGACTGCCACCGCTACCAGCATTGCGCCGGCGCTCATCACTGCGATGAGTAGCCGTTTGCGGCTCGTGCGTGCCGTGGGAACCCGCGGCCACCAAAACGCAGGCGAACCCGACACAACCTGGTGGTCAGCGCCGGGGGGCACCGGCCGCGGTTGCCCCGTCGGCATTGACGGCGACACATCCAGTGACCCGAGATCCCGCGCGGGATCATTCGGACCGTGTTGGCATGGCCCGATCCCGCCCGGCGGGTCCTGGTCGGTCTGATTGGATCCGCGTTCTGCCTCCGGGTCGTCGAAACACTCACCCGACCAATCGGTCACCGCAACCTCCGAGGACATTGAATCCGTGTTGTTCGTGATCTTTTCAGTTGTTCGCCAGCGGCATCGTCTTGACAGATGCAGGCGACTGCAAGTGACAGGGCTCCGCTGCCCAGGCTTTTCGCCTCGTGTGTCTCCAGGCGCTTCGGGTGACAGCCTGCTCGAGGTGCTCCAGCGCATCCCGGCCGAATGTAGCGGGCCGTCGGCAACCCGCCACCGGTCAGTGATG
>NZ_JAZGLW010000013.1 GCF_036409155.1 Mycobacterium sp. 050128
CCTCACGGTCAAGCTTCTTATCCACCACGGTCATCAGTGTCTCGGCTTTCAGTCAGGAGCACATCCCCTCACACAAACCATCTGACACGCCCGCGAACTGCGGTCGACCATCCCGGCCACACCTTCGACGCGGAACCGGTCGGCCCACTTTTTAGCAGTGCGCGGTGCAACCATGAACATCTTGGCGGCGGCGGCATAGGTCCAGCCGCCCTCGACAATCAGCTGAGCCAGTCTCAACCGAGCACGAGGGGTCAAAGCAGCGTTAGCGTGGGACACGAAGGCCTCCTGGTTGGTGAAGCGGTTCCTAGACAGCTCCACTTCACAACCGGAGGCCTTCACCTGTCACACAGGCTCACCGATACCAGACCGGACAACGTCCCTGGACATCACAACTAGGCCGCGCACTGGGCCGGATCACCCGCAGAATCGCAGAGCAGCCGGCGTTGGTCGTCATCAAAGGTGTCGGCTCCTACGGCGCCGGGCTTGCCCAGCACGTCACCGATGCCGGCGTTCTCGCGCCGAGCCGTCGGAGATGCCAGCCACGCGACGTCGCGGTGTCGGCAAGACGGACTCGTTGGACACGGTGCGTGTTGCGCGTTCGGATTTGGCGGTCGACACCTCGCAGCTGCGGTGGCCCCGAGCCGCCGGGCCAGCGTGTGGTGTTGCGGGTCCTGGTCGTGGCTCGCGAGCAGATGGTCGCTGAGCGCACCGGGGCCATTAATGCCTTGACGGTATTGTTGCGCACGATCTACTTGGGCGTCGATGCGCGTAAGGCCCCATCCCGCAGTCAGTTCAAGGTGATCGCGGGATGACGTGACCGCCGCGAGGACTCCGTTGTCCGCACACGCAGGCAGGAGGAGATCCGGTTGGCCAAGCGCATCGTCGCCCTCGATGGCGAGCTGGTCGATAACCGCAAGGCGCTCGATGCCACGATCGAAGACGTCGCGCCGGAAGTGTGCGAGCTGCCCGGTGTCGGTTCGGTGGTCGTTGCGCGCGTCGTGCCGGCGTGGTCGGACCCCGGTCGCGTGCGTCCGAAGCGGCGTTCCCCGCACTAGCAGGAACCTGTTCGGAACCAGCTTCATCGGGAAATGCGCTGCGGCCAGGCTTAATCGTGGCAGAGATCGACGGCTCAACCGAGCACTGACCACCGTCGTCATCGTTCAGATGCGCACCCATGCCCCGGCCCGGGCCTACGTCGCCCGGCGCCGAGCAGAAGGCCGCACCATCAAGGAAATCATGTGCTCACTCAAGCGCTACATTGCCCGGCAGCTGTTCCGAACGCTCGCCGCAGCACATCCGATCCCAGCAACCCCTTGACACGCTATAGAAGCATCCCGGTTTACAAGACACCCGACACCTACCACAGGGCAGGAATCGAGCGGGCGGTCGAGCATGCCCAAATGATTTGCGGCGCTGGCTTTTACGCAGCAAAACCAGCTATCCGCGCTAACTCGTGGCGCCATGCCGTGCCAACGTTGAATGTCTGACCAAGATCGGGTAATTCCGCCAGATCTTTGTCGCTTAGGTCGACCAACGTGCCGCCTGCTGCCGTAATCTGCAGCGACAAACGGGAAATGGTGTCTACACTGATCGCCTGGAGAACCGCTTGCTCGACCGTCTTTGCAGCACTCGTCAGACCGTGACCTCGAAGGATCACGACGGGTCGGTCTGTCATGGCGGCCACCATCTCTTGCGCGAGTTGCTGATTCCGGATCAACACACCGCGCGGATATACCGGCACGCCGGCCGCCGCGAGCCTCATACCAGGGATGTCGAACGCCCCGATAATGGGCCGGACCGTCAGACCCGCAAGGTCAGCCGCCACTGTCGCAGGCGGATGCGCATGAACGACGGCATTGATATCGGAACGCGATCGCAGGACCTCGGTATGTAAAGGAAGCTCTTGCGGCGGGGCGTAGCCGCCGTCGAGTTCTCCGGGCGATCCCTCGATACCATCGAGGTCGACGAGGCGAATATCTTCGGCCGATGTGTAGGCAAGGCCCCGCTCCTGTGGACCTCGGCACCGGATAAGCAATCTGCGTGCGTCCACCCGCAGGCTGATATGACCCAGAATGCCATCCGCAAGGCCCCGCGCAGCCAGTACACGGCAAGCCAAGGTGATCAGATTACGTTGGGGATCGAAGGTCGAAGCACGGGCGGTCATCTAGCACTACCATTCTAATCGACGCGGATCATCCATAAGCCCCAAAAGGCGTTGTACCGCAGTGTAACTCGACATGATTCCAGACTGAATTTTGGGAGATATATTTCTACTCTGGCCTTCACGTGTGAACATCAGCTAAGCGCGGCTACGAACAGAATTGTGAGGGCTGCTCGGATATGCCTCCACGCAGTCAATGAGTTCGTTCAGCCTGGCAAGCAGTTGGTGCCGGTTTTGTGGCTTGATATCGGCGAAGAGCTCCTGCAAGAAGGCGTAATGACCGGGTAGAAAGTCGCTCAAGAACTGATCACCCTTCTTGGTTATAGCGACAACCACCGAACGCCGATCCCGGGAATTCACCTTGCGCTTGACGAAGCCCAACTTGGTCAGGCTGTCAACCACGCTTGTCAGGCTAGCTTGGCGTACGGAAATGGAGTCCGCCAGTGCGCCCATCGTCATGGGTTTTTCGGCACGGCGCAGGACGGTGAGGACGTTGAACTGACTGATCGAAAGGTCGACTGGTGCCAATTCCTCGACGGCGACACGATTGAGAGCCGTGACAGCACGGTAGAGCGCAAGCGGAAGAGCCAACGACGCGGCATCGTAATCCGGCCCCGCGTCGCGCGTCTTGGCTGCGACTTGTTCCGCCATCGTCAAATTCTCGCTAACCATGAGCTCCCTTCGCTGGATTGAAGTGGCCGAGGGGATCGCCCCGTGGCGTCATGCTGGCAGATGCTTGAAGACATGCCGGTAGGAGCCTAAATAGGAATGCTAGGCCAGTGAAATTCCGCCTCACAAGAAATCTGCATAGGCGGCTGAACGCCGGGCCTTGCATCAAGGTGGAAGCGTAGGTGCCATCGAGCGCAGACGCCGCAGAAGTTCTACGCTCTCGGGGTAGGCACGGTCCCGAAAATCGGTCGCGCCAACGGCCCGGAAGAAGTCCACCACGACCGCGAGCGAGCGGCTACTGATACCCGTGGCGGTCACCATCTTTTCCGCCAGCACCGAATCTTTCTCGATCGTGCTAGCGGGCGCGTGGTCACGAATAACCCCAGGGTCGTGACGAAAGTATTCCGCTGCGGTGCTGAGGCCAGAGTCGCCACCGCTACACTCGGCGATCGCAGTGGCCACCTCGCCAGGGTCCAGGCCCATGGCTTCAGCGATCAAGAGAGCTTCCGCAGACGCGAGGTACCAACTGTACTTCACATGCTGGTTCAGCAGCTTGGTCGCATAGCCGGCACCTCGGCGGCCGCAATACACGAGAGTGCGCGACACGCATGCGAGCACCTCCTCATCGGGCCCCAGCACGCCGGGAGCCCCACCGACCAAAACGGTCATGTTCGGTGCCTTGCGACTGACCGGGCAATCAACGAAGTGCCGCCCTACCGCGTCATATGCTTCACCGACGATCGATGCGACATCCGGATCACAAGTCGACATATCCAAAAGCGCGCAACCTTCCGCGAGGCCGACCAGGACGCCTCGCTCGGACCCGAGCGCAACGTCAAGCACCTGCCTCGGACCCGGCAGGAAAGTCAAGACGACATCGCATACGGTGGCCAACGCACGCGCGTCTTCGGCCACCTCAGCCCCCATCCGTTTCATCGCAAGAGCCAAATCAGACCGGATGTCAAAACAGACCACGGAATAACCTGTCGCGAGCAGCGAAGCAGCCAGAGCCGAGCCCATCCCGCCGAGACCGATCACACCGACTCGCCTCACGGGACCGTCCGCTGAATGCCGACTTCTGAGGTCACCATCAACGCCTTTGCCATCCGCAGCGACCGCGGCCAAGCGACCCGCACTGGCTGGCTATCGCAATGCCGGATCGACGAATTCCACCCTGTTTCGCTTGGCCGCTTCAATGAGAGCCCCCACATCGGACGGACCCTCCGACGTGGCATTCACGTCGGAGAAGAAGTCCAGCGCGCCGCCGGTGGAAGAGATCGTGAGCCATCTGGCGCCGTCGGAGACCACCCGATAAGCATGCACAACGGCGGCCGGTACCCGAATCGAATCACCCACGTGTAGCGTCTCCTGCTGGTCTCCACGGCTAACCCACAGCTCGCCGTCGAGGACGAGGTAGCTTTCATCCCAAGGGTGTTGGTGTGGCGGCGGTCCTGATTCCTGGGGAGCGCGCACCTCGAACATCTGATAGCCATCGCCAATCAGAAGCGGCCGCATTTCCTCTGCCATCACCTTCAAGGGAGGCACGTCATCGGCGCCACGCACTCGTTCAAACGCCGCAGACATTCCGGCTTACCCCCTCGTCGCTTTTCGGGCTTCACGAGAAAATGTTAGGTAACAATATATTTGCAATCACTGACTGTCAAGCATCCAACTAGACCTCACAGAATGATAGAGAGGTTCTTGGCGAGCAGCACGGCCTGATCAAGGAGTATCCGGCGGCGGCACAGTTGCCAATTGCCAGCACCGTTACGGCGGAGCCGATCGTTGCGGCGGCCGACGAAAAAATCTGTCTCATCTGCCACCCGGTTTCGGTACACCACCAATCGGCAGCTGACGTCGATCTCCTCGCCCTGCACTGCCTCGAGCCGAACGTTGGTCACGAGATGCGACACTCGCGAAACCGGTTCCTCGGCCCAGTGCAACCCGGTCATGAGCTGCTCCACACGCAGCGTCAGAGTCTCTTTCCCCTCGTCGAACCAGCAGATGTCGCTGCCCGCGCGACTGTCTTCCAGTTGCGCGAGGTCGTCGTGCATGACGTTCATCCGCAGCGGGACCGAGTACTGGTAGTCCTCGGTAAGCAGTTCCAGCCACTCGCGGTAGCGCCGTTGGTCGAGCAGGTCGGCTTCCCGATAAAGAAAATCGCAAACATCGGCTTGCAAAACGACTTTCGCTAACGCGTCCTCCATGATGGACATATCGTCGCCTTTCGATCGGTTCACGACCTGACAGCTCTCTCGTCTTTTTCAGCCAGTTTGACCAGCTCGGGCCATGACAGGTTGTCGACGAACTCAGCCCATCGCCGGTAGAAAGCCCGTGCGTTGACCTCACCGGCGATCGGCTCGTCGGAGTGCACCGCCCGATCCAGCTCGCTTAGAGTTTCGCGGCCTAGGCCTTGTTGGTAGTTGTAGGGATAGCGCCTCGCGATCACACCCAGGCTGGCCCCCGTGGCGTAATCCCAGTTCTCCATATCGTCTTGTTCGGTCATACCGCCGGGCCCTGAGTAGCGTATGTAGTAATGCCGCAGCCAATCTCGCACATGTTCGGGTGCACTTTTGTCGATGAGGTACCAGCGCCACACCTCGGTTTCGGTGGCGCTGATCGGGTGCGACACCAGGATCGTCCGCGGGAAACCGGCAGAGAATGACATGTTGGGGAACATCGTCGCGGGTCCACGACCGCCGAGCCGCCTGCCCTGGTTCCGCAGCCGCTTTTTACGCACCTCCCAGGCCTTGACAAAGTATGCGTTCATGTCCGGTTCGTCGGCGAACTCGGGATAGGGCATCTCATACGCCAAGTTGTCGGACGCCCCATGGCCCATCCGAAACGAAGTCTTCACCCGGCCCTGCGAGAAGCCTCCCTGATCGTGTCGTTCACCATGGCGCCGCGAATTCCGGCCGCCCGGGCCGATACCCACTTGTTCAACTGAGACATGGGTGGTCGCGCCATGATAGGTGTCGCCAAGGAAATTCTCGGATACGAATTTCCAGTTGGACCTGATGCGCCACTTCTGTACTCCACGGAACACCTCGGTCGTGCCCTCCGTGCCGTCGAAAGCATCGGCTAGATTATCCAGCCAATGGTGAAAATCCCCAACATACTGGTCGAATTCTGGGGCATCCGGATCCCAGCAGGCAAAAATTAGGCCCTTATAATTGTGAGACTTCGCTGTCCTAACAAGGCCCCACTTCGACTTGTCCAGCGTATTGCCGTAAGCCATTCCGTGTTGCGGCACTCCGTGCAAGTCACCCGGCGTGGACACAAGCGACCCGTCCATCGAGTACGACCACCCGTGATACGGGCATGTGAATTGCAGCGTACGGCCCTCGTCGTAACGACACACAGCCATACCCCGATGCCGGCATGAATTGAGCAGCACATTGATGCCACCCTGGGCATCACGCGTCACTAGCACCGGATCCGACCCCATTCTCGACGAGAAAAACTGGCCCGGTGTGGCCACCTGAGACGCGTGCCCGACAAAAAGCCATGCCCGAGGAAACAGATATTCCAGCTCACGCTTGAATATCACGTCATTGATGAAGATCTCCCGACTAATCTCTCCGCGATCGACATCGACGAGACTACGCGCGGTCGGACCGAAACCGCCTGAACTATCTAGCGACACTCTAACCCTGCCTTTCCTCTCATATCCGCCCCATCACCCGATAGCGTCCAGTCAGCTTTCCGCCCGGAAAGTCATTACGTCGGCACCTCCGTCGATTTCGCGTCGAGGCGAGGGTCCAAGATCGGATCCCTGCCGATCACGTTCATCACTCGCGCTCGTCGACCGCTCATTTCATTGCCGGACAAAAGTCACTGTTCACAAAACCTGTCAGTTACCCTGGAAGGTCGACGACTGCCACGCCTTGCACCGCCCGCCGATCCTTCGCGAGAACACAGAATTCGAGATCCACCTCCCCACCGGTGGACCGCGCCCGCTTGCTAGTGACGGTCCATCGGGTCTGCACAACGTCACCCGGATATACCGGCAAGGTCATTTTGAACGGACCGAGGCGCACCAACCTGCCGTGAAGACCCATCCAGCGACGAAGCCCGATCTCGAGAAAGGTCTCCAGACCGCGAGTGTTGAAGATGATGTCGTTTAGTCCAGCACCCCGAGCAGCCGAAGTATTGTGGTGAATGCTCGAAAACATTCGATCCGCAGCAATATTCATGACAATGCGCTGGTAGGTCAGAGCCATTGTGGGACCAGTAACATCAGAACCGACCGCTATGTCGTCGAATTTCAGTGACGCGTTCCAATCGACGACGAGATCGGTGGTCGCCGTCGATTGTTGGGAACTCACTGACTTGTCGTGTCGCACAGGTGCGCGGGGGTCGGCTTCTGACTGAGGCGTGGGTATGTCTATTGGGTCATAGTTGAAGACCGTATTCCGGTTGAGCGCTACCAGCTCTCCAGACTGTTTGACATATTCGGAGTCGTATTGCAGGAAGATTCCGGTGCCCACTCGGGTGCGTCTTTGCTCTATCGAGGTCACTGTCATCGTCCCGTGCAGCCGGTCACCGATGTGCAGTGCTGCGTGGTAGCGCCACTCGCTGCTGGCGTTGACCGACCGGGCAAACGGCAGCGCCAGCGTATCGGTGAAGCTGCCCGTCATCTCCTGTCCGTCAACCACATAAGGGCACGGTTGTCCTGGTGACCAGTACCCAGGCAGCCCCCACAGCGGCGTCATCGTTACCGGAGCTACCACGCCAAGGTACCCGCTCGCCTTTGCTGTCGCGTCGTCATCATGTAACGGGCAGGAGAAGCAGTAGATCTCCAGCTTTCGGCGGATGTCGTTGAGCGTTACCGCATCCGCGCCCTGGAAAAGGACCTTCTGACCAATGCGATCTCGCAGGTCGTCAATCCCGAAGTGGCCCTGTTCAGTCATCGTCATTCTCTGTCGGTGAAAACAGCCGGAAGGCCGGCAGCACAACGTCGTCGGTGACGTCGATATATGTGACCTCGACGGCTGCACCCGCCTGGAGCGCTGTACCGGGCGCCATATCGACGACCCGAGCTGCCACGCGCACCCCCTCATCCATCTCGACGATGGCGCAGACGAATGGGGTGGCATCCTCCAGTCCGGGATGGAGTGCACGATGAATAACGGTCGAGCTATAGACAACTCCGCGACCCGACGAAATGTGCCACGACCAAGCGTCGCTACCGCATTCGGCGCATGTCAGCCGAGGGATGTGACGCCAGCGATGGCACCGCGAACACCGCTGAAAAGACAGTTGATGACGTCGACAATGGTCGTAGAACTGGCCCGAGAGTCCATCTAGGGATGGTGTGGGCGGTGCCGTGACATCGATTCGACTCACCTTGGCCCCCTTCCAGAATTGCGGATCCTCACCCAGTCACCGACGCAAGATAGCCAGGGCACCCGAACCCCATCCGCCGCCCATACCGGTCACTACCGCCAGCTCCGCATGGGCCACCTGCCGATCACCTGCACTGCCACGCAATTGTCGCACCGCCTCGACCATGTTGTTCATCCCTTGCACATGGGCTTCAGACAGCAACCCCCCATTGAGGTTCGTCGGCAATGACCCGGCTGCGGAGATATGTCCATCCAGCACGAAATCGGCTGCCTCACCGCGCATACAGAAACCGGCTGCTTCGAGCTGACGCAACACGTTGATCGTGAAACTGTCATAGACCGCGAGCAGATCGATATCCGCCGGCGTGACACCGGCTTTGGCGAACGCGCGTGGCGCCGCCTCAGCTAACCCGATCTCCAAAGGATCAACCCTGTTGGCGAACTCATCGACAGGAAACGGCCGTCCTTCTGCCACACTCATGACGTAAACCGGTCGGTTGGGTCCGTCCACCGCGCGTTCTGATGAGGAGACGACTATGGCGGCGGCGCCATCGGTCTCCAAACTGCAATCGAGCAAGTTGAAGGGTGTACTGATCGGCGGAGCGTCAAGGTACTGCTGCATCGACAACTCGCGGCCACGCATCACTGCGTTCGGGTTGCGCTGCGCGTTGGCGCGAAAGGCGACCGCCACAGCACCCATCGCTGCGCGCGGCACCTGGTACTGCCGGATATATCTGTCCGCGATGAGCGCGTACTGATGGACAGCGGAAACCGCACCCTGCGGCGCGTAATAATCACGGACGACATTGCCTATCGCCATGTCCGGGCCCGATGCCATTCCCCGGGCACGCGGACCCGAGTACCCACACCAGCCCGCGGGAATTAGGACGTGACGGGCGACGCCCGACGACACCGCCATCGCTGCAGTTGCCAGGGCTGCCACACTTGCCGCTCCTCCGGTATGGGAGGTTACCGCGTAACGTACATATCTCAGGCCCAGATTCGCGATGAAATCCTCAGCCGTTCCACCGTTGATCGGGCAGATAAGTCCGTCGATCTCACATGTAGCCATCCCGGCATCAGCAATCGCGGCACGAGCTGCCTCAAGTTGCAGGCCCAAATCGGTCGGCGAGTCGGTGCCACCACGACGATAGGCGGTGTGACCGACACCGGCGATGCAGGCTTTTTCTAGCAGAGAACTCAATGCGCGGTATCCTTACCGTCGGGTTCGACCGACCCGACCACGCCACTCGATACCAGTGCCTCGTACTCAGAATCGGTCAAGCCCAGCCACCCGGTGAGGACGCTCTTGCCGTCGTTCCCAAGACGGGGCCCGCTACTACGCACCGAGCCGGGGAAGTTCATCAGCTGTGGCACCACACCAGTGACATGGATCCGGCCCAAATCCGCGTCAGCGACCTCGGCGATGTTCGCGCGGGCGCGGAACGTGGGACTCGAGAACATATCAGCTGGCGTAAATATCGGTGATGCCACGACACCTGCACTCGCGCAGGACTTTTCGATGATCTCCGAGGTGTTGTCGGCGAACCACCGGCGAACCATCTCGCCGAGCTCCTGGCGGTGCAACATCTGCAGTTCCTGAGTTGCATATTTGGGATTGTGGCGAAGCTCCTTGCCGCCGATAAGTTCGAGCAGATTATGCACAGACCGTACGGTGCCGGTCGCGACCGTGAACCACAAGCCATCGCGACTGAGATAGGTGTCGGACACCGGAGAGGGGCTGACTGGGTATTGGTTGCCCTGGCGCTCAGCCACGACGTTCAACTGATCGAAAAGGATTATCTGCCAGTCGATACCACGGAACAGCGATTCGTACAGAGCCAGGTCGATGCATTCTCCGTCGAAGCGATTCCCGATCGATTCGCGCTTAAACAGCGCTCCCGCGACGGCGAAAGCGCCCATGATGCCGGTCGTAATGTCGCCCAGAGAGAAACCGAAATGTGTCGGTGGCCGGTCAGGATGTCCGGTGATTTGCACGGCGCCGCTCATGGCCTCACCGACACGGCCATATCCCGGTTTTGCGCTCTCGGGCCCGATTTGGCCGTATCCTGAGATCCGCAGCATGACGAGCCGAGAGTTCGCCGCGTGTAGGTGCTTCCAACCCAAGTCCCAGCGCTCGAGTGTCCCCGGACGGAAGTTTTCGATCACCACGTCCACGCGTTCAGTCATTTTTCTCACGAGCGCTTGCCCCTTGGAGGTTCGCAGGTCGATCGCAACGCTGGACTTATTGCGGGCAGCGGATTTCCACCACAGATGGACCCCATCTTTGGCCGGACCCGAATTGCGTAGCATGTCGCCACGACCGGGATCCTCAATCTTGATGATCTGGGCTCCGAAGTCACCCATCAGTGAGGCGGCGAATGGCGCCGCAATCACATGGCCCAACTCGAGGATCGTCAAACCGTCAAACAGGCTCTCCATATTCGTGGGCACTTATCTCCTTGGTGGGTCGGCGCTGCAGTCCACTACGGATACCGAGGGTGACAGCTATAACGACGGGTCGATCAGAATTTTCATATGCGCGTCGCGGTTGCTTCGCAGCTCTTCAAACCCTTGACTGACCACAGCATCCATGGGGATCTCATCGGTGACGAGTTGATCGGGGTAGATCGCCCGCTTTGCGATGAGGGAGAGGATCTCTGGGACCTGCCATTGAGCCTCGTAACAAAACGAAAAGCCGATCTCGGCTTCGCGCATGATGTTTCGATTGATATCGACGTTGGCCGGAGCCTCCCAAATCGCCACGACTACCAGTCGACCGCGAGGACGCAGAACTCCCAGCGTCGCATCAAGCGCGGGTTGCACACCCGCAGCGTCGAAGGAGACGTCGACGCCGTGGCCGTCAGTCAACGTCCGAACCATCTCGGCGGCATCCTCGAGTAGGGGGTCGATGACGCGAGTAGCCCCGCTTTGTTGGGCGGCAGCCCGTCGCGTCGGCGAAATCTCAGTGACAATGATCTGGCTTGCGCCTTGAGCGTGGGAGAACTGCGCCAAGGCCAAGCCGATCGGACCTGCGCCTGCGATGAAGACGGTCTCACCCGCTGTCAGCCGGCTACGGCGGACAGCGTGGTACGCCGACGCAATGGGTTCGACGACAGCCGCCTCGACGAGGCTGACTTCGTCTGGGATGTGAAATAAGGCCTTCGTCGGCAGCGATACGTAGCGGGCAAGCGCACCGTTGACGTTGAAGCCGATGAAACCGACTGTGGCGCAGAGTGCTTCAGCACCCTGTTTGCACGGACCGCATTCACCGCAGCCGAAAACGCCTACGCCGCAAACTCGGTCACCTTCAGTGAAATCGTGCACGCCGGGTCCGATGCCGACCACCGTGCCGGAATATTCGTGGCCCATGATGACACCCGGCGCAGCATGCATCGGCCCGGCGGTGTACTCGTGCAGGTCTGTGCCGCAGATACCCGCGCGGGCCACCTCGATGGCCACTTCGCCAGCACGCGGAGCCGGATCTGGAAGTTCTTCGATCCGCACGTCTTCGCTACCGTGATAAACAGCTGCGCGCACCTACAGTCCCATCTGTGAACAGGCCCAAATTCTCTCGCGCACAAAGCGCGTCGGGCGGTGACTTGGCGGCGGTTCCGCCAGAATGGCGTGGAGCCCACAAACGCGCTAGATCAAGAAAGAGAGGTTGTGCGTCGGCAAGGTGGTGTGATCCAGCAGAATCTCGCGCTGGGCCAGTTTCCAGCCCGTCTCGTCGCGACGAATAATGTCTCGGCGTTCGGCGGAAACCGTCTCGGACTTAGCCTCGTCCGCCCGCGTGCGCACTAGCAGCGCGTTCGATGTGACACAATATCCACCGATGTCGTCACCAGATCTTACCCTGATGTTGGTGATGAAGTGCCGGATCCGTGAGGGGGGATCTTCAGCCCAATCCGAAGACGTGTGGTGCCGCTGGATACGCATCTTGAGACTCGTGTAGTTGTCGTCCAAGTGCATGGAACGCTCGGAAAACCCAGGTCCACCGACTCTGCGCAGCGTCTGACGAACGCGCGCGAAGTAATGCACCTCCGGTGCCATCAAGTCCAACCAACCGTCGAACTCGTCACGATCCAACAGATCAGCCTCGTCGAAGAGGAAGGCTTCGATTTGGTCGCGCACGTCACGCGAAACGAGAACAGCCTGACGAAGATCCTGCGGCGACGTTGTCGTCATAGGTTCTCATCCCTCCTCGGTGTGGCCAGATAGTCGAAGTACTGCTTCCAGTATTCGCGTTGATTCTGCTCGGCGTAACCACTGGCCAAGGGTCGCCCCGGACCCAACCATGCCGGGTCAGGGGCCAAATTGTCCAATCCCATCTCCAAATTCAGCTCCGCACCGCCAGCCAACTCGCCCCGTGTTCCCTTGGTGATGGCCTGGAATATCTCGGCATCGTCCTGCTCGAAAACCCCCGCTATCCCGAACGTCCGAACATATGTGTCAAACGACTGTTGCTTGAATTCCTCGGGGGCGTTGCGCTCCACCAAAAACCACGACCACACCTCCATGCGAGCCGAGTCAAGCGGACGCCACTGCCGCAACGTCAGAATCGGCAACGGCATAGACTCCCCGTCTTTGGCGATGAAGGCGTTTAAGAAGGACAAGTTCGGGAACACATTGCCATGCATGAACATGGTCCGTTTCAGGACCTCACCGTGCACCTCGTCGCCGTAACCCTCGTTGAGACCGGCCACGATCTCCTCGGGATAGCCCATATACGGCGGTGCGGGTGTGCCGGGCGGTGCGCCAAGGACACCCGCGCCGTGCCCGCCCGACAGACTGACGTGGGCCGGCGAAACGGCCACATTATCGGGCGGTAACAATCCCAACTCGCACATGGAGCGGTGGGTCATGACCGTGTGATAGCCGTCCCCAACGAAGTTATCGGCACCCGTTTTCCAATTCGCGTCGATGACCCA
This sequence comes from Mycobacterium sp. 050128, assembly GCF_036409155.1. Taxonomy (NCBI): domain Bacteria; kingdom Bacillati; phylum Actinomycetota; class Actinomycetes; order Mycobacteriales; family Mycobacteriaceae; genus Mycobacterium; species Mycobacterium sp. 050128. Next base: position 13,110 of record NZ_JAZGLW010000013.1, read on the forward strand.
ACGCTGCGGGGCCCCCCACACCTGGATACCGGCCGGGCTTTTCTTGAGCATCAAGTCGAGGTACCAGCGCATATCCCCGAGGTACTCGTCGAGTCCCGGTGCTTCATCCGAGACACACCCGAAAACAAGACCCGCGTACGAATCCAGCATCGGCACAGCGCGCAAGCCGAGTCGACTCTTGTCGAACGCCGCGCCGTAGACGGCTTGCTGCGCAGGTATCCCGATGAGATCGCCGCTATTTCGATAGACCCAACCGTGATACGGGCATTGGAAAGTCGACTCATTTCCAGCCTCGGTTCGGCACAGCAACGTGCCGCGGTGCCGACACGAGTTTGACATCGCTCGGATCGTCATGTCCTGCTGACGCGAAACAATGATCGAGTTATCAGCGATATAGCGCACCACGTAGTCGCCCGGTTGTGGAATCTCATCCTCGTGGCACAGAAATTGCCATGTTCTGCCGAATATCCGCTTTATTTCGAGTTTATGAAGCACCTCGTTAGCGATGAGGGACGCGGGCAGCCGACCCTTGAGGACAGAACCCCGTGCATTTTCGACCAGTCGCATGGCCTCTACGTCAGCAGCCATCGATATCATCCGGCATACCTTCCTGCCAACATGTGCCCAAGTTGACAAGGGCACCCTCGTTATGATTTGGGTTACACCATCAGCGAGCTTACATAGGATGGCAACTGTCTGCAACCTATAATTTAGGGCATCGTAGTATATCGACCGGTTTAGCTAGGGGGTTGCGTCCAGCACAGTGGTGTACAAGTCGGGACGTGAGTTGAGGACCGGCGTGTCGTAGCCGGGTAGATGAGGGTCATCGCGTGATTCTTCGAGAGACCGACCAAAGTCACTCGAGCAAAGGAATCAACGCGATGACCGCTGCCCACGATATCGACTTGCCGGCGCTGCTGGCTGAACGACTCACCACCACCCACCCCGACGTGCTGCGTGAGCTGATCTCGACGTTTATCCACGCTCTGATGGGCGCTGAAGCCGACGCCGTGTGCGGAGCGGGATATGGCCAGCGCAGTAGCGATCGGACAAATCAGCGCAACGGGTACCGGCACCGCCAATTCGATACCCGTGCAGGGACGTTGGATCTGGCGATCCCCAAGCTGCGGCAGGGCTCGTATTTTCCGGACTGGCTGCTGGAACGCCGCAAACGCGCCGAGCGGGCCCTGACAACGGTGGTGGCTACCTGTTATCTGCTCGGGGTGTCGACGCGGCGGATGGACAAGCTCGTCGAGACGCTGGGCATCACGTCGTTGTCGAAGTCGCAGGTGTCGGTGATGGCCAAAGAACTCGACACCGCGGTCGAGGCATTCCGCACCCGCCCACTCGATGCCGGCCCGTACACGTTCATCGCTGCTGATGCCCTGGTCCTCAAGGTCCGCGAGGCGGGTCGGGTGGTCAACGTGCACGCCCTGATCGCGGTGGGGGTCAACGCCGAGGGCTACCGCGAAATCTTGGGCATCGACGTCACCACCGCTGAGGACGGCGCCGGCTGGTTGACGTTTCTGCGGTCGCTGACCGCCCGCGGCTTGTCCGGAGTCAAACTGGTCACCTCCGACGCCCACGCCGGGCTGGTGGCCGCGATCGGAGCGACCCTGCCCGGGGCGACCTGGCAGCGATGCAGAACCCACTACACGACCAATCTGATGGCCGTCACGCCGAAGGCGTCCTGGCCCTGGGTCAAGACGTTGCTGCATTCGGTCTTCGACCAACCCGATGCCGAAGCCGTTGCCGCCCAATACGACCGGATTATCGACGCTTTGGCCGACAAGCTGCCAAAGACCGCCGAGCACTTGGAAGCGGCTCGGCCGGATCTGCTGGCGTTTACCGCGTTCCCCAAGCAGATCTGGCGCCAAATCTGGTCCAACAACCCCCAAGAGCGGCTCAACAAGGAGATCCGCCGACGCACCGACGTCGTCGGCATCTTCCCCGACCGCGATGCCCTCATTCGCCTCGTCGGCGCCGTGCTGGCCGAACAACACGACGAATGGGCCGAGTCCCGGCGCTACCTCGGCCTCGACGTCCTGAGCAAATCACGCAGCATCAGCAACACCGCGACAGAACAGGAGGCCACCCCCGCGGCACTGACCGCCTAAACCATCACGACGAAGAATCACACGACGACGTCGTACACCACTTCACTGGACTTGACCAGCTAGGGTCGGCCTCAGTGTCAGGGTGAGGCTGCCGCTTGTTGCGGTGGTTGGATCTCGATCACCTGGTGTCTGGCTCGTAGGGTGCTTGCCGCCTTCGGATTGGCGTTCGTGCGTTTTGTCGATGCCAGGTGTGAGGACCGGCGGGCGTGACTTGATAGGAGCGTGGCAACCGCCCCCACTGAGATGTGTCCGCCGCCCGGCCCAACCGTCACCTCACAGTGAGGGAGGCAACCAGCACGGTTGTTGTTGGAGCCGATGTCGCACGCGCACCCATACGGTCGTTGCGGTCGATGAGTTTGGCCGCAAGCCGGGCGAGCGCGCGCACGCGAGGCAAGTCTGACCCGATCGATGCGTTAGCAGTCGCACGGGGCTTTCTGCGTGAACCCGATCTGCCAGTCGCTTCGGATGATGAGATCTCGCTGGAGTTGAAGTTGTTGCGGATCGTCGGGAAGTCCTTGTGGCCCAACCACAGCGACCATCAACCGGCTGTTGTGGCGGGTGCGCTCGCTAGTTCACCGAGTTAGTGCAGCGTTGCGAAGAACGCCCGGACGTCCTCGACGAACAAGCCCGGTTGTTCGAATGCCGCAAAGTGCCCACCGCGCGGCATAGTCGTCCAGTGGGTGATGTGGTAGTGCGGCTCGCACCAGCTTCGGGGTACCCGCAGGACCTCCTTCGGGAAAGCAGCGATACCGGTCGGTAATTCGACCTGACCAGTAACGCCCACGTCCTTGAAGCTCTCCCAATACAACCGGGCCGACGAAGCGCCGGTACCGGTTGTCCAATAGATCATGACGTTGTCCAACAGCTCATCGCGGCTGAGGACGTTCTCGGGATTGCCGTTGCAGTCCATCCACGCCCAAAATTTCTCAACTATCCAAGCCATTTGTCCGACTGGCGAATCGACCAGTCCATATCCCAATGTCTGTGGCCGGGTGGACTGCTGCTCGGAATAGCCCGTGCCCCAACTCTGGTATTCCGCGAACGCGGCCAGGGCGTCCTGCTCCTCCGTGGTGGGGTCGGAGATACCTCCGGCCGGCGGAGTAACGATCGGCATATTCAGGTGGATTCCCACGCAATGCCCGCGATTGCGGCCCATCTGCGCGGTGATGGCTGCGCCCCAGTCCCCGCCCTGGGCACCGTAGCGCCGGTAGCCAAGCCGCAGCATCAGCGTCTCCCAGGCCTCCGCGATCTTGCCCACACCCCACCCGGTGCCGATGGGCTTGCCGGAGAAACCGTAACCGGGCAGCGACGGGCAGACCACATGAAAGGCATCCGCAGCCCGTCCCCCGTAGGCCGTCGGATTGGTCAGCGGCTCAATCACCTTGTGAAACTCTACGATCGAGCCGGGCCAGCCATGCGTGATCACCAGCGGAAAAGCGTCCTCGTGCGGTGACCGATGGTGGATGAAATGGATTTCCAGCCCATCGATTTCGGTGACGAACTGGTCGAAACGGTTCAGCTCGGACTCGCGCGCCCGCCAATCGTATTCGTTGGCCCAGTACGCGGCCAGGTCACGGGTGTAACCCAGCGGGATGCCCTGGCTCCAGTCGTCCACGCACTCGGCTTCCGGCCAGCGGGTGCGTGCCAACCGCGATCGCAAATCATCAAGAACGTCATCGGCAACGTCGATGCGAAACGGTCTAATCTCGGGCATCGCAGCTCCAAAATAATATCAACAACTCAACCCTTAACCCCCACCGCGCGGGAAATGAGGCTAGTCGCTTGGCTGCCGAACAGCGGTGACGGAGATCGTGCTCTGAAGTGGCCGGTCCACATCGGCTTTCGGCACGGCCAAACCGGCGTCGGCAAACAGCTCTGACCGGGTACGGGTCGACACCTGCCAGCCGCGTGCTGCCAGATCGCCGGTTACCGAAGTCCGGTCACCCCGGTAGACCAGGGCAGAAAAGTCGACCTCGAAGCCAAATTTTGCCCAACTGCTGAACATAGCGTTTGCGCGTTTGTCGAGCATCGGATGCGCGTCGGGTTGTTCTTCGGTGGCCAGCCGGCTGCCCGGTGCGCTGAGGTCGGTGATGTCGTCGAACAGACGATTTTGGGCATCAGGCGGCAAGTACAACAGAAGGCCTTCTGCGCTCCACGCCGTAGGCTGATTACCGTTAAAGCCGCAGCGCCGCAGCGCATTCGGCCAGTCGTTTCGCAGATCGATCGGTACCGGCCGCAGCTCCGCTGTAGGTTCCCCGCCCAGTTTGGCTAAAGTAGCGGACTTGAACTCAATTACCTCGGGTTGGTCGACCTCGTAGAGGACGGTTCCCGAGGGCCAAGACAGTCGATACGGGCGTGAGTCAAGGCCCGCCGCCAAAATGACAACCTGGCGGATACCCTTAGTCGTCGCGTCATGGAAGAAGTCGTCGAAAAACCGCGTGCGCACTGCCATTACATCGGTCAGCCGCTGCAGGTTGAATTCCGGGTCTGCGTCAGCTCCGGCGCCGTCGATCTCGCCGTCAAGCTGTCGGATGAAGAAGTCAATACCCACCGCACGTACCAGCGGATCGGCGAATGGATCGTTGATCAGTGGATCGGGTTTCCTACTGGCCAATGCTCGCGCCGCGGCGCATATCGTCGCGGTCGCACCCACACTCGAAGCCAGATCCCAGCTGTCTTTGTCCGTACGCGTCACGGGCGCAAGGCTACACCGAGGACCCCGACCACGTGTACATCGGCGAACGCAGCATCGTCCGGCTGTCGGCGCCGATACTTTAGTCGGCGTACCGGCATAGTGTGCGGCGCGGAATCGTCGGTTTAACTGTGCGGTGCCTTACTCGACGATGGGTCCGCACCCGGGTTAAACCAAACCGGCCAGGTACAGGTCCAGACCCCGACGGCGCAATTGGTCGCTGAGCGCCCGAGCGCTGCCGAGTGGAACGTGTCGTCGCAGAGGCTCTACAAGAGCGTCGCTGTGACGGCAACGACATTGCGGAATGGGGCCATTGCATTATCGTCAGCAAACGTGCGATCGTACTCGGCGAACAGCTCCGTGCGGGTCCGGGCACTCACTTGCCAGCCCCGCTGCGATAGGTAATCAACGACATTGCTGCGCTCGCCATGGTAAAAGAGCTCCGACAGATTGGCGTCGCAGCCGAAATCGGCCCACCTGTCGCTGGTAGCACTGGCGCGTTCAGCCATCTCCGGTCCGCCGTCCGGGTGGTATTCGGTAGCCAGCAGACTGCCGGGAGCGCTCAGCGTGGTGATGTTGTCGAACAGCCTGTCCTGGGCGTCGGGCGGCAAATACATCAGCAGGCCCTCAGCACTCCAAGCCGTCAGTTGGTCTACCTTAAAACCGCTGCGGCACAGAGCATCCGGCCAATCGCCGCGCAGGTCGATACTGACGGTTCGGTGCTCCGCGATTGGTGCGGCGCCCAGCGCCGACATAGTGGCCGTCTTGAACTCGACGACCTTGGGTTGGTCGATCTCGTAGACGACACTGCCCAACGGCCAGGCCAGACGGTACGGGCGCGTATCCAGGCCGGCGGCCAAGATCACCGACTGTCGCACACCCGCATGGGCGGCTTCGAGGAAGAAGTCGTCGAAGAATCGAGTGCGCACCGCCACCGAATCGGTTTCGCGTTGCAGCTCCGCCCTGGTCTGACCGTCGAGATCAGCAAGGGCAATTTCGCCCTCGCCCAGCCGCGTGAAGAACTCGACGCCGACCGCCCTCACCAGCGGTGCGGCGAACGGGTCGTTAATGAGCGGTCCGGATTCCTCGCTGGCCAGCGCCCGAAGGGCGGCGACCATGGTCGCCGTCACGCCCACGCTGGTAGTTAAGTCCCAACTGTCGGTGTCGCTGCGTACCACTCTTCTCCCATTTCGGCTCATCGCTTAAGGCGATGGATCGGCGCCAGAGCCCGCCTGGGCAACCGCACCCGGCGAAGTAGGTCGCCCGCAACGTCGGGGCTGGCGATCAAAATGTATCAGCGCTACCGTGTTGAGATCGAAGCATTGGCTACGCCGCCGAAGCCAGTCCGGTTGTCGCCCGTTTCAGGGCTCGAATGCGGCAAGCGTGCCGGATCTGAATTCGATTACCTTCGGCTGATCCTTCTTCTCGCCATCGCGACTTGTCACTGCTCGGCCGCGATGAGGTGACCAGCGCGAGCGGGCGTCGAGAGTAAGCTCGATCCAGTCTGATCTCTCTGCGCGCCTCGCAGGACCCACCTTTGCAGCAATGGGGTACCGGGTCGCCGTGCCAAAGATCGCTGATGTCGCCCGGCGGTATTCCCGAAGCCGCATGACGGACACATCTAGGGTTATTCCGGTAACGAAGTCCGCGCAGGATGGCTGCGGCCCTGGGGTAACCTTCAAGCTACGGAACTGCGGACCAAACGAGGGATCAACGGTCGTTGACCCGTGAATCTGCCTCTAGCGCCGACCTGTGGATCGCACCAATAACTTGGGCCTACATCGGCTCTAAATGTCGATGGTTTGCACGCAACAGGCGGCCGATCCCGCGTGCTGCGACTTGGAGCGCCCCCAGGTGTCGCTGGTAATCACGTTTGAGGTTTAGTACCACCAATCCGATCGCGGCTACGACGACTCCTTCGGGATCGGACCGGATCGGGACGGCGAGCGAGCAGGCGCCCAGTGACATTTCCTCGACCGTGGTAGCGACGTCGCTGCGTCGGATTTGGTCGAGTTGGGCGGTCAGTACTGCTGGCTGGGTGATCGTGTACGGCGTGAGGCGGATTAGTGAGTCCAGAACCCGATACCTTACGTCTTCCGGGGCGTGTGCCAGCAAAATTTTGCCCACCCCCGTGCAGTACAACGGCAGGCGGCTGCCTACCCTGCTGACGATCGGTACTGAACCGCGACCGGACATCCGGTCAAGATAGAGCACATCCTCGCCATCGCGAACCGCCATGTGCACGGTGGCCAGTGTGGCGGCGTAGACGTCGTGCAGGAAAGGTTCGGCGATCTCGCGCAACCCCGCTTGCACCGGAGCGAGCAGGCCAACCTCCCACAGCAATCGCCCGATGACGTAGCGACCATCATCGCGACGCTCCAGGGCGCCGCCGGCGACCAGCTCGCCGAGCAGGCGGTGGACGGTCGAAACCGCTAGCTGGGCCCGGTTAGCGATCTCCGTCAGCGTTAGGCTGCGGTGGTTGTCGTCATACGTACCGATTATCGCCAGCAGTCGCGACGCGACACTGGCCGCGGGTATGGATGTATTTCCAGCCAACTGACTTCCTTCCACTCAGCGGAAATTTATCCTTCCACGCACAAATCGGACAGCGTTACGGTGATTGCCGTGAAAACAATCGCCGTCAGCAGCACGGCGGTACCTCAGCCAGGCAGTCGGAGATCGCCGCGATCGAGGCGGAGTACGTCCGAGCGAGGGTTCAGCAGATACAGCCTCGGATGGACTACCCCCTGTATCGGAGCAGTCTGCTGTGGCATCCGACCAAGGACCTCTGCCACGTCGATCCGGAAATCGTCGAGCTGTCCTCACAATGCTTCAGTGGAGGTGACGTCGACCCGGTGGAGCCCGATATGACGATCCAGCGCAGAAGTGTCCCGATCGGCGAACCAATCGTGGTCACCGGCCGAGTTGTCGACAGTAACGACTACCCGGTGCGCCGCCAACTACTGGAAATCTGGCAGGCCGATGCGGCTGGCCGCTACATCCACAAACGTGACCAGCATTCGGCGCCGATCGATCCGAATTTCACCAGTGTGGCCCGCTGCCCAAACGACGCTGACGACCACTACTGGTTTACCACCATCAAACCGGGCCCGTACCCGTGGAGCAACCACCGAATGTCTTGCGGCCGGCGTAAATTCACTTCTCGTTGTTCGGCACTGCCTTCACCCAGAGGCTTACCACGCACATGTATTTCCCGGGCGATCGACTATTCGCCCTTGACCCGATCTCCCAGTCGGTCACTGACCACAAGGCACGTGGCCGGTCGGTAGCCACTTATGACCATGACATCACCATTGACGGATGTCCCACCGGTTGCCGATGGGACATCGTGCTGGCCGGGCCGTACCGCGATAGACGGGGAGCACGGATGACCACGATGCCGGCGACCACCCCCGGCCAAACCATCGGACCGTTCTACGGCGACGCACTGCCGTTCGACCGCGGGGCCGAACTCGTGCCGGCCAGTTCGCCCGATGCCATCCGATTCCATGGTGTCGTCACCGATGGGGACGGCCAAGGAGTACCCGACGCGCTGTTAGAAATCTGGCAAGCCGACGCCAACGGTGTGGTAGCGACAGCGAGCGGATCGCTACGGCGCGACGGCTGGACCTTCACCGGATGGGGTCGCGCGGCCACGGACAACGAGGGCCACTACAGCTTCAGCACGGTGCTGCCCGGAGCCACGAAAGCCGCACCATTCCTTCTGGTGACGGTATTCGCCCGCGGCTTGCTAGACCGGCTGTTCACCCGAGCCTACATCCCGGGCTGTCACCTCGCCAAAGACCCACTGCTGCGATCACTGCCCGCCGATCGGCGGCACACCTTGATCGCCGCCCGCGACGAGACTGGACTTCACTTCAACATCAGGCTGCAGGGCGACGAAGCGAACCCCGAAACTGTGTTCCTGTCCTACCCAGGACACCGACATGACTGATCTGTTCAGGGCCGGAGACCCGTGTGGCGGCGAACCGTGAGCGATGATGCTGGCTTGTTGCATGCTTCACCTTGTGCCCCTTTTACCTCGCGTCAGGATGTATTTTTCCTACGCCTCACGCCTCACACCTCACGCCGACGCGGACTTCGGACATTTTCTGCTGTGGACAAGAGCAAGTCGCCGGCTCGATAGTTCGGGCAATCCGGCGAGGTGTGTCGTGAGCGTGAAAGATGCACTTCCTCAACGATAGTCAGCGTTTGTCGGCGTTCGAGAATAGATCGGGGAGTGCACCATCAGATGCACTCTGCTAAGGGGTGGCCGTAAAGCGTTCGAGGTCGAGTCCGTGGCGACGACTGCGGTCGGGCATCCTGCGGGTCTTGGTCCACCGTGGCGACGCAGTCAATGTCAGATTGCAGGAGTATTCACCTGCGAAGTCTGCCGCCTGCGGCTGTCCAGTCGGTTCCCACTGACCCGCGCCGCGCGTCGTCCCAGTCTGTCCGGGTGCACGCGGGGTTCTGCCTTTTGACCTCGCCCTGGTGCGCGAACGTCCCTTGAGCTGGTGCTGGCGCTCTCAGACGCCGAGATACGGCCGATGTGCCGCTCCCCAGCAGTGGCACTGTTGCCGACGGTTGAAATCCCGGCCAGTCGCGACGGTTGAAAAGTAGGCCACCCAATCAGATTGGATGGGTGATCTCCTTGGAAGACTGGGCG
>NZ_JAZGLW010000014.1 GCF_036409155.1 Mycobacterium sp. 050128
CGCCCAGTCTTCCAAGGAGATCACCCATCCAATCTGATTGGGTGGCCTACTTTTCAACCGTCGCGACTGGCCGGGATTTCAACCGTCGGCAACAGAAGCTACATGATTAGCCCGGTAGCGAGATCCTTTGGGGGACAATAGACACCGTATGGAACGCCGCCGGTGAACGGATTTCTACTTTGCAAGTGGAGGCGGCTCGCGAACGCGTAGCGGAGGCAGTTCGCCGGTGAATTTCTCGATCTGAACCGAAGACATGCTGACCGGTGCATCCGTGCGCCAACGACGATGTTCCAGGAGTCGTTGCTCAGCGCATTGGGATTGCCATGCAGGCACATCGAGTCCGGGTCGGTTGGGTCGGCCGGCTCGAACCACGCCTCAGTTGACAGCCGCGCGACTTGCGGTCGATCGATTGTTGTCGATCATGGTTGCCGGCCTCGTTGGCGCCATATCCACCGGCCGTAGTTGCAGCCGGGAAGCCCGATCTGGTCCAACATCGCCGCTAGGATCGCACCGATCCACACTCTGTGCTGACCATGTTCGATTCGCTACAGCGAAAGGCTGGTGGTGATCGAAGTCCGGCTGGCGGCCATCTGGCGGGCCAGATCCCGTAACTCGTCGGCGTCAAGGCCAGACAACGCGGCGGCCCACTCAGGCATCTTGGGTGACAAGTGACTCGGTGGCCAGCACGTAAGGCAGACCCAGCATCATCGCCACATCAGAGTCGAGCACAGGCGCAATCCAGCGGCGCCGATCGTCGAGCGGGCCGGCGATCGCGGTGATTTCGTCGCGCAAGCGGGCTGGTAGACACCAGCCAACCGCTGCGGGCTCGGTACTGGGACGTAGTCGCGGTCGGATGGCGCGTGGCCCCGCCAGGCATCATTGCAGTGTTCTTTAACGGCAAGCCGCCGAACGCGACCACTAAGTCAGTATGGTCGACGACGATATCCCAGGTGGTGGAACTGTCAGTGGCCATGTAGAAAGTCTCCACTCCTACGCGGGTGACTGGCTAACTCAGGTGGTGCCTCGTTTTTTGTGGTCGGCGTGGCGCATTCGGTAGGACTCACCAGAGATCACCACAATGGTGGCGTGGTGCAGTAGACGGTCGAGGATGCTGACGGCGGTGGTGTGTTCGCGCAGGAAGCATCCCCGCGGCGCCTGCGCGGCGAAGGCGCCCCAATGTGTCGCCGAAGTCAAGTCCTGCGTCAGTTACCGGAGCCCACTCTGAAGAGTCAAAGCTGCCGAATTAGGCCGGCAACTTTGACTTATGAGCAAAGCGTCGACTAACGAGCGGGAGAAAGTGGCAGGTCGCCGCCCTGAAGTTCTTTCCCGGACGTCGATGTCGGGATGCCGGGGCCGTCTGCTGGGGCGGGCCGTAGCCCGGCGGCCTCACGCGCACGATGATAGCGCTCCGCCAATCCTGCCCACCGCTGACCGTACCTGTGCGCGGACTCGACGACGGTCTTGGGTATGTGGACGAAGGGCGGGCGGGCCGCCCCGGCGCGTCCGTAGCCCGCGGTGTCGATCGCTATTTTCCACCAGGCGGACTGCATGGCCTGGAACTCCTCCATGGTTAGTCCTAGCGTCCGAAAAGGGGCCTGCATCTGGTCGGCAATAGCCGTAGCCTCCGTCCAGTCGCCACGCTGGCATGCGTCGCGTAGGGATAGTGCGGGCCACGGGCCCATGCAGACATCGATGCTCCAGGCGCCCGCAGCGCCGAACATCATCGCCGGGTACATCAACTGGTCCAGGACCAGGACCGACATCTTGTCTTTGACCGCTTTGATCGCTCCGATGACATTGAAAATGTCCATCGAGGTCTGCTTTAGTGCGACAACGTTGGGAACCTGTGCCAACTCCCGGAATGCGGCGGGTGGCAGCGTGATGCGGAACGCGTGCGGGTTCTGGTAGATCATGATCGCGAGCTCAGGAACGGCCTCGGCGAGATCTTTGTAATATTGAACCGCGTTCTCCGTCGTCTGCGGCAGATACATCGGCGGTCCGCTCATAATCCCGTCCGCCCCTAGGTCGGCGATAAGGCGGGCGCGCCGAATCGACTCGCGCGTGTTGAGCGTGCTGGCGCCTACAAACACCGGCACCCGGCCATTGACTGTTTCCATGACCGTGGTGATGAGCGTCCGGTACTCCGGGTCCGTCAGTGTGTGTGATTCGCCAGCGCTGCCGGTGGTGACGATACCGTCCACCCCGTCTCGCACCAATCGATCGACCAGTGACGTCAGCGCGTCGGTATCGATCGTGTCGACCGCGTTGAGATCGGCCGCATCCGGGGTCGAACACGCCGGTACGAACGCCCACAACCCCTTCATGTCGCTCGGAACGAGGGTGTTGGTCTGTCTTGTCAAGGCCGTGTCCTATCTGTGTTTGGGAATCCCTAGAGGTGGGTCCGTTGTTGGCTTGTTCGCGATATACGCCGTCTCGCGGGCGCGATCTCGCGTCTTCCCGGGTGCGGGCACCAACCTCCGACACCACCGCCTCACCGAATTTAGTGCCGAAACTCGATATCTAGGCTGCTCTCGAGTTCTGAGAGCCGGTCCTGAGCTTTTCCGATCGACATCATCTTCATCATGTTGCCGACGACCTTCATCTGCCCGGTCATGGCCGCGGTCTGGCCGTTAAGTGCACCGCGGGACAGCTCGACGTTCGTCTCGTAGCTAAGTTCGGCCTCCACGTCGGGGGTCCGCGGTGGGGTGCCGATGCCAACGGTGAGCGACCCGTCATCGAAATGCATGTAATATTCAGCGCTCGACGGGCTCCCCGACACAGATACCCGAAGTACCACGTCATGTTCCTTTGCCGCGTTGCGGAACTTCTCGTCGGAATTGGCCGCGGCGGTCACCGCTTTGGCCCATTCATCGGTCAGGAACTCGATCGCCATGCCGCCTCCATTTGTCGTTGACCATCCGCCGGCCCGCTCATGCTGTCGCGGCCTCCAAAGCCCCCGGTGGCGTCTGGGCTACCATCTGGTGGCCCCACACACTTGGCCGGTCATATTGGGCAACCGTCCAGGTCTCATCGTCCACGGTGGCCGCGCCCCAGCCGTACTCGAGGTCGAACCCGCTTGGTGTGCGCACGTAGAACGAGACCATCCGGTCGTTGACGTGGCGCCCTAGGGTCATACTGAGCGGAATGTTGCGCGACATACACAGGTCGTAGGCGCTACCGACATCATCGAGATCGGCCACCTCGACCATCACGTGATGCAGTCCCCGTACACCGGGCATCGGGGTCACCGCGATGCTGTGGTGCCGAGGGTTGCAGTGATAAAACCACAGGTCGATGAATGTGTAGATCTCGTCGCTTTTTTTGAATCCGAGCACCCCCCGCAGGAAGCGGTCGGCCTGCGCGAGGTCGGGCGTAGCGAGCACGACATGACCGAGGCCCTGCTCCCCGGTGATGAACCTCGACAGCGACCTGCCTGGCCGGAAGGAGCCAGGGACGACCTTTTGGCCGTAGAAAAGCTCGTGTCGCAGCCCAGAAGGGTCCTTGAGCGCCAGGAAGCCCAGTACGCCGCGCGCCCCACGGTCCTCATCGGTACCCACCTCGAAGGGAATCCCTCGCTTGTCCAAGAGCTCTTTGACGACCTCGAGCGCATCCTCGCTGCCCACGTCCCAACCCATGTAGAGCATCCGGTTGCGGTCCCCCTGCTGTACCGCGATGCGGTGGTCCGCGTCGTCCATCCGCAGCAGGACGGACCCGGTGTCCGCCTCGACCGCCTCCATCCCGAGAACCTCGGGCCCAAACTCGAGCCACTTCTTGGCGTCTGGCGAAGCGACGGCCAAGTAGCCCAACGATTTCGCTACCATGCGCTGTTTCCTCCTACTTATCAGGCGGTCAGGTCGATTTGACCGGGCGGCTGGACTTTCCCTTGGACCCCAAGGCCGCCGTCGCTGTTGATGATCACCCCTGTGACGGCACGCGAGTTCTCGACGGACGCGAGCAGTACGTAGATCCCGGCGTGGTCGGCCGGACGCTGCGCAACCTGAAGCGGGTTAGTGTTCATTACAGCCTCGATGTCGGGGATCGCCGACAGAACGGTGTCGAACTGTCCCAGCCGCTCGCTCCCGCGTAGCCCGGTGAGGGTGCCCCCGGGTGCGACTCCGTTGACCCGGATCGTCGGAGCCAATTCGCATGCCAGCTCGCGCACCACCCCGACAACCGCGTGCTTCGACGCCGTGTACAGCGTCCCCCCGGTGGAAGTGTAGAAGCCTGAGGTAGAGACGGTGAAGATCATGCACGGGTCGTTCGCCTTGAGTAGTTCCGGGATAGCCGCGCGGGCACCGAACAGGTAGGCCTTTACGTTGACGGCGAAGAGTTCGTCGAACGCCTCACCGAGTTTCTCCCCCGAGAGGCTGAGCAGCGGCGCGAAATAGTCGAAGATGCCGGCGTTGCCGACGAACACATCCAGCTTCCCGAAAGCGGATACGGTCGTGGCGACGGCCTGCTGGTTGTCCCCGAAAACGGTCACGTCACCGACGAGCGCGACCATGCCGGGGTGCCGGTACTTGAGCTCCTCAATGTTATCTTTTGACCGGTCGAGGACAGCGACCTGCGCACCCTCGGCGAGGAACCGTTCCACTACCGCCAGCCCGATCCCGGACCCACCCCCGGTGACAAGAGCAACCCGTCCGTCCAGCCAGCCCATAACTACCTCCAGTCTCGACACGTTCTCCGATCTGTGCGGGGCTCAGCGGCTGGCGCAGCTCAGCCGGCGCCTGCGGCCCAGACAGGCTCCGGCGTCGCGTAGCGCTGCTGCAAGGCGGCCCATCTCCCGCCCGCTTCGCGCCCTCCGTCCAGGTAGGACACGGGCGCTTCGGTGTATGGCGGCCGAGTGGGCCCGGTCCGCATGAAGCCGGCCGCCTGGAACTGCGCGTTGTCGATCTGAATGCTGTATTTCAGAAATTCGGCGAAATTGCCGCCCGGGTAGAGCGGCTCGAGAGCCATCTCGAGTTCGTCGGTGAGCGCTTGGCACTCTTCCCAGCGTTCGGCCCTGATGAGGTCGCGTAGGCGTGTCACGGGTGCTGGGCCGCACGCGACGTTGCCCGACCAGCAGGCGGTGACCTCGGCTGGGAACAGCCGGGCGAAGTAGTACCAGTCGGTCTCGAGCGGCAGCAGCCGAATGCGACCGCCCACCGCGCGAAGATCAGAGAGGAAGGCGGCGCCGCTGAGCAGCCCGAGATGCTTTGCCGCTACGACCTGCGGAATCGCGCTGAGCGCCTCGTAGGCTGCGGTTCCAATCTTTCCCTTGAAAGCACCCGGATTGTCGTAGACGACCAGTGCCAAATGGGGCAATGCATCGGCCAGGTCGCGATAGAAGCGCACAATGCCGGCGTCGTCAAGTGGAAGCCACATCGGGCGACCAACGAACAGACCATCGGCGCCGAGCTCCCCGAGTCGATGACCCCGGGCGATTGTGTCGCGGGTGTTAAGCGTAGTCGCTCCGGCGAAAACGGGGATACGCCCTGCTACGGCGTCGACCACAGTGGCGACGAAGCTTTGCAGCTCATCCCAGGTCAGCGAGGCGCACTCGCCGAACGTGCCAGTGGTCATCAGCACGTCGACCCCGTCGCGGACCATCGCATCGGCGAGCCTTGCCGCCTCGTCGAGGTCTACGGAGTTTGCGGTGCCGAGTTGGTCGGCGGTCGAGGTGGACGGTGTGGGAATGATCCCCACGACACCTGTCACGTCATCGACGGTCAACTTCGTGCTCATCACATGCACTGCCTCTCTTACGTGGCCGTCAGCGAGCCCGTACGTTTGCCGGTATTGGAGGAACCGGGTGGGTGCCCAGCGATAACTCGGGCTCTTCGTAGTAGAGATCCAGGGCCTTAAAGGTGGGGATGTCGTTCACCGAAAACAGGACGGCGTCTTCCGTCGACGAGTTGACGAAGTGGTGGGTGCTCCAGTTAGGCACCACAAAGCTGTCGTGCTTACCCCAATGGAGCTCCACCCCATCAACGACCGTGGTCCCCTCACCGCGCACGACGAAATAGACGGCGCTCGACGTATGGCGATGAGCTTTGGTCTGCTGGCCTGGCCGCAGCAGCTGCACCCAGCAATCAAGGGTCGGCATAGTTGATCCGCCGGTGACGGGATTTGCGTAGCGCAAGACGACGCCGTCGTAGGGACTGCCCGCAAGACCCGCCATCCGCTGGAGCTGCCGCTCGACGTCACGCCAGGGATAGCGGAACGGAAAGTGCGCCGTCTTGACCTGCTCCCAGACTGGCCGCAGCAGGCCGCCGCGATCGGCAAGGTGCTCCCCCGGGTCCTCGCGCTGAGGCTGCCGCTTCTCGCCGAAGGACTCGTAGAAGGGCACGTTCAGCCCGAGCACCAATCCGATATCCAGGACGTCGAGCCATACGACGTTCTCCGAGGTGGCGTTCTCATGGTCGTGCCATGTCCAGCGAGGCGTCAGGACGAGGTCGTAGGCGTCCATCTGACACGGCTCCCCGTCCACCACGGTGATCAGGCCGGGACCGCCCTGAATCGCGAACCGCAACGCTGCCATGGTGTGGCGGTGCGCCCAGGCGATCTCGCCAGGTTTGAGCATTTGCATGCCCATGTTGATGGTTTGAGTCGTTCCCTGAGCGGCTGGATTGATGAAGGAGAGATTGCGTCGCGCCGTAGAACTCTCGGGCAGCACGTCACACGCCTTCGAAAGCTTCGCGTAGACGTCCGCCCACCGCCACAAGAAGGGAACACCGGCGGGTTTGGGCCCGCCCACCACGCTTTCCAGCACCTCGTCGTAGACCCATTGGCCACGCAGATTCGCTGCCTCAAGCTCGATGTCGAATTCGCGAAGCGTCGAAATCCCGCCAGTCGACATCCGCCCACCTTCTCTGTTTAGCAGAACTCTCCTCTGTCGTATGAAAGACTAGCTGCGGCGCAGGGACGGGGTCAAGCGTGGCTGTGATTGAGCACAAGGTGAAAAGATGATGGCATGCACGCGACAGCATCCGAATTCTGCGCTTGAAGACGACCGGGGTCCACTTCGGTGGCCTGGCTCGGTTTGGCGGCGCGCTTGAGAGCCAGGTAGTGGCCGACGCCGGTGAGTGGGGCGGTCTGGCTGCGGGCATTTCATTCGGTGTTCACGCAGGTCCTGCTAGCTGGCGCGCGAGGAGAGCGACCCTAGGATTGTGACGAAGTGCCGGGCCTGAGACCGGCTTCACCGCTGTTACGGCCCGCGGCACGACGTGGTCGCTTAACTGCAGGTTCGTCGTGATTTTTCAGCCGAGTTGATCGCCGATCTCTTTGGCTGCTTCGGTGAGGGCGGCGGCGATGGATTGGTACTTCGATTTGCCGAGGCGGTGCACGGGAGCGGCGGCATTAAGCGCTAGCTGCCGGCCGGGTGCTCGGGCCGGTATAGGGACGGCGATCGATGCGACGCCGTCTTCGCTTTCTTCGCAGTTGACGGCATATCCGCGCGTGCGGATGAGTGACAGTTCTTCGTAGAGCTGCGATCTGCTGCCGATCGAGTTCGCGGTGATGCGTTCCAGCTGCTCGTTTGGTAACAGTTGACGCAAGTCAGGCTCCGGCAGTTGGGCGAGCATGACCTTGCCAGTCGAGGTGCAATGCGCTGGCAGCGTGCGACCCAGGCGCGAGGCCACCCGGACAGTAGTCGGTCCTTCGACTGCAGCGACGAAACGCACCGTGGCGCCGTCCAGCAGCCCGACGTGAACCGATTCACGTAGACGCTCGCTGAGCCGGCGCATCACCGGGGTGGCGGCGCCCTGAAGGTCGACGCGGCCGAAAATCGCTGACGCCACACTGGTCAAAGCCGGCCCCGGCCGGTAGGCCTTCGAATCCGGGTCTTGCCGAATGAACCCGCGATAGGCCAACATCGCGAGCAACCGGTGCGCGGTGGATGACGCCACGTTCAGGTACCGGCTGGCCTCGCTCAACCGGATCTGCGGCTGTTCCCCTAGTAGCAACAGCAGCTTCAACGCGTTGTCTACGGATTCGATCGGATACTGGGGCACCAACGGCTCGGCGGCGGGCCCGACGGGGTTTGGCGGCGACCCTGGCCTGTTCTGCATGACAGAGACATTACCTGCGCGTGCAGTCTGAGGCACAGTCCCAGAAGCGAAAACGTGAACTCGAGCCGCCGCGGTGGCCTTGGAAGAGGCTTCGCGGAATTGCACTGACGGCATAGACGTCATCGTCGGCTTGGATCGAAGTTAATTAAAGGTGCTCGCTAAAGCATGCGTTCGACCTGTTTGAAGGGCTGAGCACAGGAGTTTCCAGGTGCTCTGCCCACAGCTTTATCCATTCCCGTTGATTGAATTCGCTGTAGCCGACATGCGCGACACCCGGACCGGAATACCGGTTTGCTGTTAAGGGCTGGACTAATGGCGTATCGTCCGGCATTTGCCCCATCCGGCTGTTTAGCCGTAGTCGTCGGGCCATTGAACCTGCTGCGGTGTTAGTAAGCGAGACCCAGTTCTCGACATCATCTTGCTCGAACATACCGCTGCTGCCGAAGCACATCACGTAGGCCTTATATGATAGCGCTTTGAACTGTTCCGGCGCGTCCGCGTCGACAGCAAACCAAGAGAGAATCTCGATCTCGCCTTCACTGATCGGTTGCCATTGCCGTACAGTGATGAACGGCACCACCTCATCGGAATCTGCCACCTTCGGCCAGTTATGCACGAACGCAAGATTCGGATAAAGCGATGCCGCGCTGAACATAAACCCATCACGGCCGATGAGACCCAGCTGTTGAGGTGACCAAATCCGCTCCATCCGTTCGATCATCTCGCGCGGATAGCCGACATAACGCAATCGCTCGACAAGCGGCCCTGATGGCAATTTATATGTTGTACCGCCGCCGCGGCCCGTCCAATACACGGCACCTTCCTTGCGCTTGGATGCACCCGGCTCGCGGAAGAGACCTATCTCCACGACGGAAGTGTGCGTCTGGGGTGTGTGGTACATGTCGCCGGCGAAGTTTTCCGCCGCGGTCTTCCAATTCGCCTTGACACGCCAGCGTTGCGGTCCACGCAACTCGATGCCGCGTGGGCTTTGTTTAGTGTAGTAGTCCATGTAGAAACGGAATTCGCCGATGAAATCCTCGAAAGGCATAGCGGCATCATCCAGATTCAGGAAGATCATTCCGTTGTAGATTGCGATGTTGGGCGCCGGCAGCAGCCGTTGGCCTTTGCGGTTGAAACCTGCCTCGCCGCCGTACGCCTCTTGATGGAATGGCAACCCTACGAGTGTGCCGTCGTTGTGATAAGACCAGCCGTGGTACGGGCAACGGAAGTGAGACGCGTTGCCTATTTCGGCCCGGCACACCTGCATACCACGATGCAGGCACATATTGAAGTGCGCTCGGATTTGCCCCGCTTCGTCGCGGTTAACGATAAATGAGTCCGTGACGATGTTCCGGACCATGTAATCGCCGGGTTGAGCGATCTCTGATTCGTGCCCGACGAAAATCCACGAGCGTTGAAATATGCGCTCTTTTTCGAGTTCGAATATTTTTCTATCATTGTAAATATATGCAGGCACCAAGCCGCGCCGTACGTCTGCTAAAGTCTCGGGATCAAGCATTACTGTATTTCTCCTCTCGCGTCCAGGGTTAGACTTTGCGCTGGTCGCTTGGGCGCTGATAGCAGAGTTCCGAATTATATGAGCCCGACCATGTGAATGAAGGTCCGGGATTCGTTCCCGCAGATTTCTGAGGTTGCAACGATCGGGCTTGGCCTGCCCGTTGATATCCAGGCTAGGGTCCAGGCGACATCATCTGATCTGGAGTGGCTGCGATCGCTGAGGGACTTGGTCGCGTATACGCCGAGGGAGTTACCGTGTACCACGACGCCTGCTCCACCAGTCGTCTGCAAGATTTGAAGATTACGCTGGCGCCACAGTGGGTCACGAGCGGCCGCCGTACATGCACCATGACCGCCATCCCGGCGATTCGGCGTCCTGAACGAAATCGGGTCGTCGTCGACGGGACGGAAGCGGGCCCATATTACAGCGGCGCCCACACCGTGGCAGACGAGCGAGCGGTGACAGGTAATCCGTGACACTCCACCTCCTCGGTGCATTCATCGGCGGCACAGCGCTTTTGACCCACCGCACCATGAAATACAGCTATCTGTGGAATAGAATACCACTCTGTGTTCAAGAGAAGATGCCGTTGACGCTGGCCGTTCAGTTGATTAGGGTCGCGTGCCATGAAGGCCGTGTCGCAGCGCACCGCTGACCAAGCCCTAAGCCAAACCGAGATATCGGCCCAAATACTCGGCATCGCTGCCGAGTATCGTCGGGCAGGCAGGACCGAATCGGAGCCACGCTCTGACTACCCGCCGTACCTCGGCAGTGCGCGACGGCACCCCAAATCCCCGCTGCTGTGCGTCGACCCCGAGGAAGTTGAATCCTGCTCCCCGTGCTTCGGACCTGGAGACATCGACCCGTTCGACGCGAACCTGATCGCCGGGCATCCGGGTGAGCCGATCGGCGAGCGCATCATCGTAACCGGTCGGGTGCTCGATGGAGCCGGCAAGCCGGTGGTGGGCCAACTCATCGAGATTTGGCAGGCAAACGCCAGCGGACGTTACCGCCATCAGCGTGACCAGCACCCGGCTCCGCTTGACCCGAACTTCACTGGCGTCGGCCGGTGTCTGACCAGCCCGGACGGGATTTATCGCTTTCTAACCATCAAGCCCGGACCGTATCCATGGCGCAGCCACCACAACGCCTGGCGCCCGGCGCACATCCACTTCTCGATCTTCGGAACCGCGTTCACCCAACGCCTGGTGACACAGATGTATTTTCCGGGTGATCCGCTGTTGGAGTTGGACCCTATCCACCAGTCCGTCGTCGACCCAGCTGCGCGCAGCAGGCTGATCGCGACCTACGACCACGACCTCAGCCAGCCCGAGTACGCAACAGGCTATCGGTGGGACGTTGTGCTAAACGGCGACCGGCGGACCTGGACCGAAATCGGCGGCGACAGTGCCTGACTTGCTCTGCACTCCGGCACAAACCGTTGGCCCATTCTTCCACTGCGCGATACTGCAACCTGGCTGCAACCAGCTGATCGGCGCCGCCCAGGCCACAGCCATCCGGTTGCACGGGAGGGTTTACGACGGGAGCGGCAACGGAGTTACCGACGCACTAGTCGAGCTTTGGCAGCCTGACCCCGACGGCACCATCGTGCAGCAGGATGGGTCACTGGACCGCGACACCTGGACATTCACCGGGTGGGGCAGATGTGCGACCGACGCAGTTGGGCGCTATAGCTTCCTCACCCTGCGACCTGGAGCCACGACGACTGGGCGGCCGCCATTCTTCGCGCTCGCGGTGTTCGCCCGCGGGGTGCTGAATCGCTTATTCACTCGCGCCTACCTTCCAGAACACGAACTGAACGCCGACCCGCTGTTGGCTAGCCTCGAACCGGGTCGGCGCCAGACCCTGCTGTGCCGCAGCGAGTCAGGTTCGCCGCCCAGCTACCGCTTTGACACACATTTGCAAGGTCCTCGCGAGACAGTTGTTCTACGGTATCGCGATCACCGGCGATGACAAACTTCCTTTGGCCTGGCGATCATCGCGCCGGCGACCTGATGACCGATCAAGCGCTGCTACGGTCCATGGTCGCTGTCGAATCCGCGTGGTTGAACGCGCTAGCTATCACCGGTATAGCGCCGGGCGAATGCGCCGACGTTGATCTGTGGCCATTGATCGAGGCGCAAGACTGCGAGGCTCTAGCGGCTAGCGCCGAAGATAGCGGCGGCCCAGTGGTCGGCCTGGTGACTGTGCTGCGCGCACGCGCCGCGCCGTCGATCGCTCGCTGGATTCACCGGGGTCTAACCAGTCAGGATGTTATCGACACTGGTCTCATGCTGGCCACTCGCGCGGTACTGGTTCAGCTAAAATCGGCTCTTGCAGAACAAATCTCGACGCTCGCCACTTTAGTAGCCACCCACCGCAGCACCCCGATGGTGGCCCGTACCTTGACCCAGCACGCGTTGCCCACCACGTTCGGCGCCAAAGCCGCAGGCTGGTTGAGCGGCATCGTCGTCGCCTATCAGCGACTCAACTCGCTGGGTATGCCTGTCCAGATCGGGGGTGCGGCTGGAACATTGGCAGCGACAACCGAATTGGCGATACTGCGGGACATCGAGGGAATCCCCGCCGAGATCTCAGCCCACCTGGTGCAGACTGTCGCGTCGACCTTGGACTTGGACACCGCGAGCCCCTGGCATACCACCCGGACGCCGGTTACCGCCGCGGCAGATGCGTTCCTCACATGCACGGACGCATGGGGTCGCATTGCCTCGAATGTCGTCACGCTGGCACGCCCCGAGATCGGCGAACTGAGCGAGCCTGCCACCGGACCGCGCGGTGGATCATCGACGTTGCCCGATAAGCACAACCCGGTGCTGTCCATCCTGATCCGCCGGACCGCCATCGCAGCACCGCCACTGGCGTCGACGCTGCACACCGCCGCCGCGCTCGCCAATGACGAACGTCCAGACGGTGCCTGGCACGCCGAATGGGACACCCTGCGCATATTGGCCCGCCGTACCGTTGTCGCCGGCAGACAGTGTGGCGAACTGCTCGGTGGATTGGAGGTTCATTCTGTGCGAATGGCCGAAAACCTATCCGCCAGCGATGTTCTCGGTGAGCAACGGGTCATGGCCACGGTCGCCGGGAAACCTCCGTCGCCGACGTACCTCGGCGCGGTCGATATCCTGATCGATGAGGTACTGGATCGTGCTCAGCGAATACTCAATGAAGATTCCTGCGAGGTTCCCAGAATGCTGCGTAATCGCCCATGACACCACACGCAGCAGTCGGCGGGTAGGTGGCACCGGTCAAGCCGTCGGTCGGACTGCACTAACTGAGTTGGGCGTCCACAGTCGGATAACTAGGACGCCTCGCTTGACCACGTGACCATCCTAAGGGCCGCCGACAGTCGGCCTTAATTCCGAATGAACTTCCAGCACTCCGCTTTAGCCGATGGGGCTGGCGGCACAATGACCGGACTCAGTGCCAGTCATGCCCGTGGCGTGTTCCCGCTGAATGAGTCCAACCAGTTTTAGAGTCCTGTAGCCCGATGTCGGGCGTGAAGGGACGATGAACGTATGGCTGGTCGGAAGCGGCATTCCGCTGAGGACATTGTGCGCGAACTGTGCCGCGCGGACTAGCTGACCGCGGAGGGCAAGACGGGCGAGGAAGTCGCCGCCGAACTCGGGGTCTCTGCGGCGACGTTGTACAACTGGCGTCGCGCCTACGGTGGCATGGACACCGATGCCGCCAAAGAGCTCAAGGAGTTGCGCGAGCAAAACGCCCGATTGAAGCGGCTGCTGGCCGAGGCTGAGCTGGTCAAAGATGCGCTGCGGGAGGTTGCGAAGGGAAAATTTTAGGCCCAGCTGCTAAGCGCCGCGCCGTCGATATGCTCACCACCACGTTGGGCCTGTCGGAACGGTTGGCGTGCAAAGCCGTTGGGCTGGCCCGCTCCACCCACCGCCGCCTGCCCCTGTCGCAGACCCCCGCCGATCCTGACACCGATATGCGTGCCTGGCTGCGTTCCTATGCCACCAAACACCCGTGTCATGGGTTTCGGCGTGCCTGGGCGGCGTTGCGATACGACGAGCGCCGTGAGGTCAACAAGAAGAAGATTCACCGCCTGTGGCGCGAGGAGGGGCTGCAGGTGAAGGTCAAGTCGCCGCGTAAGCGGGCGGGGGTGTCGTCGATCCCGCCGATTAAGGCCGACGCCCCGAATGTGGTGTGGGCGATCGATTTCCAGTTCGACTCCACGATTGACGGCAAAGCCATCAAGATCGCCTCGATGGTCGACGAGCACACCCGGGTCTCGATGCTGAACCTCGTGGAACGCTCGATCACCGGCGAGGATCTCGTCTACGAGCTGGAGAAGGTGTTCGCCGCGGCTGGCGGGCCACCGAAGGTGCTGCGGATGGACAACGGTCCGGAATTGGTTTCTAAAGCGGTGCAACAGTTTTGCGGCGGCAAGCTCGGCATATCATATATTCCACCGGGGACGCCGTGGAATAACGGTCATATCGAATCATTTAACAACCGGCTACGGAAGGAATGCCTCAAACGCAACCACTGGAACACCCTGCTCGAGGCCCGCGTGGTCATCGGCGACTTCAAAGACGAGCACAACCACCGACACCGCCACTCATCGCTGGGCGACCGAACGCCGGCCGAGTACGCTGCGGCCTGCAGGTGCACCCACACCCCGGTGGCCTGCGAGACCAACTGAATCTGGATCAACGAACCCGACTCTAGAAACAGGTGGACTCAGTAGCGGGGACTCGCCACCCGCTCTACCGAACTTGTCCGCGGCGGTAGCCGCAGCAGTTTCCGTTCGATTTTTTCAGGTGTCCGTGCCGCTGGTGCACCGTTCACTGATAAGTAGGTTTGACAATCCTTCGCAGCGATCTGGCCACGCCCGGCGACAGCTTGACCGAACCCGCAATCAACTCACCAACGCGGCCTGAAAACCAAGTTCGCCTGACCGCGACCTTCTCGCCTCCACCACGCGAAGCTAGTGCTCCCGCTCACGAGGATCTGCGGGCAGCGCGCAGTGTCTGGTGAGGGGTCACGCCGAACTTGCGCCGGTAGGCGACACTGAAGCGACCAAGATGCCCGAAGCCCCATTTCGTGGCCGTTTGGGCGATAGTGGCGGAATCCGGCGACGCCGTCGCAAGTTCGGCGTGCACACGACTCAAGCGAACTTCGCGCAGGTAAGTCAGCGGTGAAATGCCGACGTGGCGCTTGAACCCCTCCTGGAGCGCGCGCACGCTTATCCCGACCGTGCGTGCGAGATCTGTTATCGTCAAGTAGTTTTCGGGATGATCCTCGATCAAATCGAGCGCCGCTTTAACTGTCCGCGGTAAAGCTGGCGTGAACTTAGCTTCCAGCGCAATCTCATGATACGCAGGTTGCTGCAGCAGGAAACCATCCATAACCAGCTGTTCGAAGTGTCGCCCTATCATCGGGTGCTGGATGATGCTTTCGGAGCGCGCTAATTCGCGATTCAGAACCGACAGTAGAGCCAGCCAGCTTCGACTGGCCTCCGTTGCGAGATTCATAGCAACAGCAAGATTGAGTGGCTTGCTGAGGGGACGTCCGAGCAAACCCTCGAGTTGGAGTTCCAGATCCGCACGACTGAGCTTCACGCATAGCTGAACGCAGTCGGCGGCCCATTTAATGCCGGCCGGGCGCCCCGGCACGAACACCGCTGCCTGTTCTGGCGTTGCGAGGACCGAGTCAGATCCGCACCACGACTCGGCGTGGCCACGGACGGGTACGTTGATTTGGTAGTCATCTATCGCCGACTCATGTACGAGTGCGACGTTCGCTCCATACCCGAGGTACCCAACAGTCACAGCACCGATGCGTGCGGCGCTAAGTCGGGTATCGACACACCGGGAAGGTCGGAAGAAGTCGAGCCGGTGCGGCGTGAAGACGCGCGAAGCCATGTCTTGGGCGACAACCAATTCGGTCGTGTGCACAGGAGAATACCGGTGAAAATAGGGTTCCAACGGGTCGGACCCGTGGCCCACCTGATTACCGCCCGTGCCGGCCATCGCGAGAATGACTTGCTCCTCTACGCTTACCCGTGGCCCGAACTTGATTACGGTTATGCAAGAAAGAGGGCAACGTGAGCGCCCTCACACCCCCGTATAACTGAAATCAAGATCCCTGTCAACTGCGCACCCACCTCGTCTCCCGCTCGCGGCTTGACTTCTAACTTCGTGAGATCTCTGTCGTTTCTCTGACACATGGAACCACCCGCGGCGGCTACTGCAACAAACGAGCGGTGCCCCAATACGGCGGCGTTGACGTTATCCATCGCGGTGCCGAACGACTGTATGACCATATGATGTCCGCGGTTGACCGCGCTCACTGAAATTCCCCACTGACGCTCATCGAAATTCCCCACCCGTGTGGCTCCGCCGAGAAGGGCGGGCCTCCTTCGATGCTGCTGG
>NZ_JAZGLW010000015.1 GCF_036409155.1 Mycobacterium sp. 050128
TGGGCCTGATCGCCCGATCTGCTGCCTGCTGACGACGAACCACCCAACACCTCCACGATCACGAGGTGTTGCGACCACCAGTTGAATCCGCCCTGAGACCCAGCATCGGAGTGACATCTCAAGCCCGGCAATGTGTTTCCGCGTGACCAGCGCGCCATCTCCAACGCGTCTAGCACCATGGTGGTGCGCATGTTCGACGCGACCCGCCAGCCGACGATCATCCGGGAGTAGGCATCGACGATGAAGCAGACGTAGGCCACCCCGGCCCAGGTCGGCACGAACGTCAGATCGGTGACCCACAATTGGTTGGGCGCGGTCGCGGTGAACTCTCGGTTGACCAGATCCGGGTGGCGCGGCGCGACCAAGTCCGGCTTGGTGGTGCGTACCCGTTTACCGCGCCGCACCCCCTGGATGCCGGCCGACCGCATCAGCCGGCTCACCTGGTCGCGGCCGATGTCGTGGCCAGCCCGACGTGCCGATTTCCACAGCTTGCGGGCACCGTAGACGCGATAGCTGTCTTCCCAAAGCTTCCGCAACGCCGGACCGATGATCTCGTCGCGGCAGGCTCGCGCCGAGGGTAGACGCGCCTTATTCGCGTAGTAGGTGCTCGGGGCCACCGACACCCCTGCGCTGCGCAGGACGGTGCAGATGGGCTCGACCCCGAACTCGTCGCGGTTAGCGTCGATGAAGGCGACTATTTCTTGTGTTGGCGGTCGAGCTCCGCCCGAAGAAACTGGCCGCTCGCTTCAGAATCTCGTTGGCCCGCTTAAGTTCTCGGACCTCCTGCTCAAGATCCTTGACCCGCGCAGACTCCGCCGTACTCACACCGGGCGCATACCCGTCGTCGATGTCGGCCTGGCGCACCCAGGCCCGCACCCACTCAACCCCATAGCCGAGCTGACGGGCTACCCGCGCCAGCGTTCCCTGCTCGGTACCCAACTCGGCGCGCAACGCCCGCACCATCCGCACCGCAGCAGCCTTCTCCTCCGGGCTGTACCTACGGGCCGTGGGCTTCCCTGGCGACTGTTCCTTCGGCATGACTCCATCCTCGTTTCCAAGGTCTGGAGCCTCCAGGATTTCCAGGGCGATTCACACCTCCAGCAGCTCACACATCCGCTTGATGCTGTAAGTGGCCTTCTCCGCCTCGATCACCCGGTAGGCATCTACCGGGTGTGTTCGTAGACGAAGAAGGCCGCGGCATTTTTCAAAAACTCACGGTTCACACGCAATTCGGCGTTCTCACGGCGCAGACGTTCCAACTCTGCGCGTTCATCAGCATCCGACACCCGAGCATCTCGCCAGCCGCGACCACTTGCCGTTGGAGGCGCACCCAACGCCGCAGCACTTGCTCAACGACATCGATCTCGGCGGCCATGCGCCACCGGGCGACCGGTCTCGATCACCAGGCGGGCAGCCTCCTCCCGAAACTCGGGGGGGTACTTGCGACGCGTGCCCGACATGCGGACATCCTTCCCGCAGGACTAGCAGTCCGACCGGTCAGGTGTCCACCATCAGGGGTCAACCCCAGCCGGCGGGCGTGCGCTTCTGACCCGCGCCCGTTCCGGTGGGCCATCGGGTCTAGGGGCTGCGGGATCACCGCGGCGATCCGGCGTCGCGCAGTGCGATGGTGATCCGAACCGGCTGCCGCAGGTCGGCAACTACATCTGCCTGGCTAAGGTCGAAGGGCCGGCAGAAAGTAGTTCATAACCAAACTCAGGCGCGCCGAAATCTAGTTGTTTCAGCAGCCTGGCCATCGGAGACATCGTTATCGTAGTCGCCGCTCTCGTTGGGTAGCTCTTCGAAGGTTTCGGCCACATCTGGCTGGTGAACGACATGAGCAGCGAAGTGGTAGCCCCGGATCAATCCCCCCAGTCGAGTCCGTCGACTTCCCCTACCAGCCGGAGTCCGGCGCTCAGCACAGGCAAGTGCGACATGGCCACCTTGACCGGACCAACGAACTTGATTTTTCGCGTCGCGATGGCGTTGGCCACGCTGATCTCGCCGGCTGCGACCCGGCGCCATTTACTCGCCGTCGCGGTGAGGACAAAGTCGGGCGTGCGGCCCTCTATCGGTCCCCCACCGTAAACAGCCTCACCCTCCTTTATCTCCAGTTGCGACATGCGGTCGCTTTCACCCTCGACCCGCCATTCGATCAACATCGTCAGCTCCTTGGCGCCCTGCTGGATCTCGGGCGAGCCGTTCCATAGACCGCGGTAGGCCCGTGCCCACTCGGGTGACATCAACGCGACGGCATTCATAGAGTGATCCTCTCCTTAACTCATTGTGGTCAGACGGGATAAACCAGATAGCGGGGCAGGGTGTTGTCGACCACCACGAGCCTCTTCCGGAACAGCGCGTTCTCACCGTCGAGGACGACGACGTCCTCGCAGTGGCCGCTAAGCAGGATCCCTGCCTCGCCGGAGGTGCTGGTGTAAGCGACGATGACGTTGGACCGCACCTCCCAGCGGTCTTCGCCAAGCTCCCGTAATGCCGTGCGCTGCTGAACGTGGCGGGTGTCATAGGGCTCGATGGTGCCGGCCCATACTTCGTCAATCATCTTCACGCGGTCGGCCAGCCGTTCCCGGCAGTCGTCCATCATGTATGCCAGCGGCAGCCCCTCGCGGACGTTCTCCATCGCGTGCACCTGGTAGGCGCACTCCGGCGCGAACAAGTCGAGCCACGCCGTGAAGTCCCGCTCATCGACTGCGCACGCATAGGCCCCGAGCAGCTCGTCCACGAGGTAAGCGGCGCGTGCCCGTCGATCTTCAATACTCGGCGTCAGCAAAATTCCATCACCTCCCGGTAGTGCGCCCACCAGCCTGTGTTGGCGACCTCGTCGTTCTGCGACGAATCCGATAACGGCCTGCCGACGCCGGCTACAAATCGCTGGTAGCCCCCATCACGCGCGGTCGCCTGCACGCGGTTGTAGATCGCGGCATCCTCGATGCTGATGAAGCCGCTCGGGCCCAGCAAGTTGGAGGACTGGCGGACTCGGTGGCGCGTGTACTCCTCGCTATCATCCTCGTGGCCGAAGAACGTGTAGCGTACCTCGGTGCGGTCGACCCCGAGCGGTCGAGCGTATCGGACATTGATGGTGTCGACATGGCGCACGACCCCGGTGACCGGCCGTAAGGCGATGACGCGAGCCCGGCTGTCGTCTCCCATCCGGGTGACCACGCTTGGATCAGCCAGAAATCCATTGTCTACGTAGGGCTGTGAGTCGTACAGAATCGACATGTGACCATACGGCTCGCTGACCACGATCCTGCCGTTGCCGCCTTGCCAGTTGAGCAGTTTGAACGCGCGGTGCAGCAGCGGCGCATGGTAAGGATCGTTGTCGATATAGGTTTTCCAATTACTCTGGAACACCACCGTCTGGTAGCCGAGTAACGTCAGGTTGCCATCATCGACCATGCATTCGCTCAGCGGCGCAGCGGTCTCCCCGAGAAAGTCATCGAAAGCCGGGGGCTGCTCGGCCATACTGACAAATATCAGCCCCCACGACTCGACCACGTGCAGCTCCCGCAGGCCATAGTCCTGCTCTCGGAAGTCCGGGCGAAACTGCATACGGCGGGGCGCGCCCGCGAACCGCCCGTCATTGTTGAAGAGCCACCGATGGTACGGGCACTCGAATCGCTCCGTCACCCCGCACCGACGCTGTTCCAGCAGCGTCCCCCTATGCGCGCAGGAGTTGACGAATACTCGGATGCGGTCGTCGGCGCCGCGCACCACGAGCAGCGGCACATCAGCCAGCCAACGCGTCCGAAAACCGTTACGTTCGGACAGTTCGGCCCGGTGCGCGATCGGATGCCAGTACGGTCCATAGAAGATCCGGGTGAGTTCCTCCCGATAGACATCGGGGTCGCTGAACACCTCCTTGGGTATGTCCGCGGCCGATGCGAAGCGCCTCCGGATGGCCGTTTGCGCATGGTCGAATTCCAGTGTCGGTTCACCGTTCACCGCTCGGCTCCATTCGCCAGGGTCACGATATGAGTTACCGCGCCCAGGTCGTCGGCGAGCGTTGTCCACGTCTGGCCCTCGTCTTCTGACACGCGGAACTCGCCCCCCGTGGTGCCGTAGTAGAGCCGAAGCCCACCGGCCTCGGTGCGCTCGGCCTCTAGCGCCCAGACCATGTCGAACAGGCCATCCTCTTTGGCGCCCAGCCGGAACCAGGTCGTGCCCCCGTCGTCGCTGCGGAAGAATCCCACGTCGGCGCCGCGGCGCCGGCGCAGCTTGGACGGCGAGAGGAAGTAGACATTGCCGTTGAGCGCCCCCATCAGCAGCAGGCGAATCGCGGCCCACTTCGGCGGGATGCCGTCGGCGGCGGCGACGAAGATCACGTCTGGATCGGTGGGGTGGACCACGATGGCGTCTTCGGTGTAGACGCGCTGTCCGAGTCCGTTGTTCGACTGCTCCCAGCTGAATCCACGGTCGGTGCTGCGGTAGATGCCCTGGCCGCCGCGGTACGGTTTCGTGTCAAGGCCTGTCGTGACGATCAGTCGTTCCGGGGCCCCAGGGTGAAGGAGCACGCGATGGATGTCGTGGCCGAGCCCGTTGACTTCCTCCCACGTCTGCCCTCGATCCTTGGTGACCAGGAGAGATCCGACTTCGATCCCGCTGTAGATGACCTCCGCCTCCAGCGGGTGCACGGCGATAGTCCGGACGTGCGCGACCCCGGGACGGATCGGAAAGCTCCACCTTTTCGCCTCAGGCAAGTCGAGCAAGCTACCGCACTCGGTCCACACGCCGTGCTCCCACCGCAGCAGGTGCGCGGGCTCCGTCCCCGCGTACAGCGCGCCGCGTGTGTGCGGGTCGAGGGCCAACGCGCGCACGTCGCGGTACGCGAGGCCGTCGCTGAGGTCGCGCCAGTATTTCGCGCCCGCCGAGGCGAGAAACACTCCCTGCTTATATATCGCGACGGCGACGCTGTCGCCTCGGGCGACCATAGCCATGACCTGTCCCGGTAGCTCGGGCCAGGGCCGGACAGCACCATCAGGGGAAACGGTGAACACACCCCGGCTCGTCGCTATGACAGGCATGACGCCACCTCCTAATTTGGTTGGGACTCTGGGTTGGGGTGGAGGGGTGCGACCTGGGGAAGGAATGGGTCGGGGATTACTAGTGCGTGGCTGACGACGATCGCATCGACGTGGCAGTCGATCGCACACAGCCGGCAGGAATGGCAGTCATTGGGGTAAATGATCTGGGCCCGCCACTTAGTGGTGGCCCAGGGTTGGTCACCCTCCACCAACCGGATCACCCCCGTCGGGCAGCTGTCGATGCAGACGTTGCACCCATCACAGGTCGTCTCGTCGATACTTTCGATCACTGAACCACCACCTCCTCCTGCTCGCGGTAGCCTTCTGGCACGGTGTAGGGACTTGGGTGCCGGCCCGCCGGAGCCTGCACGGGCCACGTCTGCATCGGCAGGACCTGCTCACGAAACTCCAGGTCGAACTCCCCGCCAGCACCGCGGCGCACAAGCAGCCACTTCAGCCACTCATCGTTGTCGGCATAGGGATAGTCGATCCGAAACAGCTCCCCGCGGCTCTCGGTGCGCCGCTTCATCGCCTCACAGGTGATGATCGCCAGCGTCAAATAGGCGCGGACCTCGTGCGCCTTCTTAAGTTCCTGATAGTCCGGCGCGAAAACATAGCGCAGCACCCGATCCCGGATCCGGTACAGTTCCGTGAGCGCCTCATCAATCCGCGCCTCTGTCTTAAACAAAGCAAACGCCGGGTTGGCCGTCGCCTCGCCGATCGCCTTCCACACATCAACGGGCCGCACCTGCCGCAGCCGGCTCATCGGCGCGAAATACTCAGCGAAACTCTCTCTCGCCTGCTCCTCCCACACCGTGCGCGCTACCGTACCCCCGCCCCCCGCGGCCGCCGCGGTGCCCGCCCGATATCCTGCAACCGCAGAAAAACTCGAAATCCCGCTCCCAGAAATCCCCGACATCAAATGCGGGCACGCCGTGCCATACCCCGCCGCATACAAACCCGGCACCGTGGTAGCCCCATCCAAATCGATCGTCGGACCGCTGGTGCTACTCGTACCCAACACGATGAATGGGGTCACCTCCAGCAGATCCGTCAAAGGATCAACCCCAAACTCGGTGAAAGCCCGTCGCACGGTCGGCGACACCTCATAAAGCACATCCAGATCAGCTTGCGCGACATGACGCAAATCGAGATAACACGGCCCCCGGCCCTCCACCATCTCAGTCATGATCGCCCGCGCGATCGTGAACAACCCGCCCTTATCCCCCCAGATCGGGTCATAGCGGTCCATGAAGTACTCGCCGGCCGCATTGCAGAACTTGCCACCGATCCCCTGAATCTTGGCTTGACCCGGCGTGAAAAACGATCGATTGAAATAACTCCACGCAGCAAACTGACCGAACTCCATACCAGCGAACTCAGCACCCACCCGCCACGCCGCCACATGCCCCTCCCCGCTGCAATGGTCAGCAAACGCGTAATGCAACTTTGGATACCAAGGACCCGTGTTAAGGATGACGCTGCCCGCAGTAAACACATGACGCTCACCGGTGACCACATTGACCCCCACCGCACCACACACCGCGCCAGACGTCGGCCGACACCCATCGGTGGTCAGCAGGTCAATCACATCAACCCGCTCGAACAGGCGCACCCCCGCCGCCTTCATCCTCTCCTTGAGGATCTCCATACAGACACGCCCATCCACACCCAGCGTCGTGCCCAGATTGTGCCCCCGGACCGTCACATACTTCAGCGACCCATCCTCATGGGTCGAATACGGCACACCCCACTGGATCTGCTCATTAACCCGGTCATAGGCCTCGGCGATGTACTGGCGCACCCAATCCTGATCCGCCAAATAATTACTCCCCACCACAAATTCACGCATCCACTCCACCATCTCCTCCCCGTCCACCCGGTGATCAGGCGCGTACTGACTATGCACATACGTCATCGGCCCCGCCCGAGAAACCACCGCCTTCTCCACCAACACCACCGAGGACCCCAACTCCGCCGCCCGCAACGCCGCCCGCGCCCCACCAATCCCCCCACCAACCACCAAAACGTCACACTGCTCCACCGAAACTTCCAGCCCGCCATCCACACTCACCAAAACCACTCCTTCTTCCCTTCATCCACCGCACAACACACAAAAACCCAAAACCCGACCCACACAACCCCACTCACGGCTTCACCAACACCTTCACCAAACCTTCACGCCCCTCCACCAGCCCGCCCAAACCCTCCACTACGGCCCTACCCAGCGGCACCCGGGTGGTGATCTGCGGTGCGAGCGCGACTGCCCCGTCGGCCATCTTTGCGAGCACGGCAGGGAAATCGTTGAACATGTCGTAACCAAAGACCATCCGCAGCTGTATCTCCTTGAGCAGGTGCCTGTTCACGTCGAGCGGGGCTGTGCCAGCCCACGACGACATCTCCATGAAGCGGCCCTGCTTGCGCAGGCAGTCGAGGCCCTGCGCGAACGCCTCGGGGCTGCCCGCCGCATGAAAGACAACGTCCACCCCAGCGCCACGGGTCTCCTCGAGGATCCGCGCGGTCGTCGCGGGGTCATGCGGATCGAGAACCACCGTGGCGCCTAAGTCCTGGGCTAGGCGGCCGCGCACACTGCTTGCCTCCGTGACGTAGATCTGCGCGGCCCCGGCAGCGCGCGCAGACTGGATCACCGCCAGCCCTAGTGCCCCGGCCCCAAGGACCAGCACCGTCTCGCCGAGGAGCAGTTCCGCCCGGCGCACCCCATGAAACGCTACTGCGGTGGGTTCGGTGAGTGCGGCCGCCTCAAGGTCCACCGCGTCCGGCACCCTGATCGCGAGGCGAGACGGCACCGCCGTGTAGGACGCCAGGCCCCCGTCGCGCGTTAGGCCGATCCACTCCGGGCGGAGGCACAAGTGGTAAAGCGCCCGATGACAATAGTGGCAGCTGCCGCAGAAATCCATCGGGATGACTGTGACGCCTTCGCCGATGCGGGACCGGTCGACGCCCGAGCCGACCTCCACGATCCGGCCGGAGATCTCGTGGCCAAGCACGACGGGTGGCTGCGAGAAGGTGGGGCCCGACACGTATTCGTGAAGGTCAGTTCCACACAGCCCGGTCGCTGCCACTTCGATGACGACCTCACTCGCCAGCGGTGTCGGATCCGGGATCGACTCCACCCCAACGTCGTTGTTACCCCGGAGAACGATCGCATCCATCCAGCTCAACCGGTCCTCTCGTGAGTCCGCCGTCGGCGGCGGTTCGGTGTCGCGCTCACATGTCCTCGAACGCCCGGAACTGCACCCCTGCGGTCATGCCGCCGTCTACCGCCAGCACGGCGCCGGTGATAAAAGACGCGTCTGGCGAGGCAAGAAAGACTGCCGGAGCAGCGACCTCCTCGGGCTGCGCGAAACGCTGCATCGCGCAGATGTCAGCCATCATCGAGGCATGTTCGGGGTGCTCGGCGAGAAACCGTTCGATCCTAGGCGTGCGGGTGCCTCCGGGTGCGATCGCGTTCACGCGGATGTTGTCGCGAGCGAAGTCGAGGGCCATGTTCTTCGTGAGCAGCACGACTCCACCCTTGCTCGCGCTGTAGGCGGAGCACCTGTTCTCAGCTACGATCCCCGCCGTCGACGCAACGTTGACGATCGATCCGCCGCCCGCCGCCCGCAGCATGGGTATCACGGGTTTGGACATCTGAAAGACGCTGCCCAGGTTCGTATCGAGCTGGCTGCGCCATTCCTCCTCGTAAATCTCCTCGACATTGCGGGCCAGGCTCACCCCGACGACGTTGAACAGCGCATCGAGGCGGCCGAACTCGGTTAGCGCGCGCTCGGCGACACGGTCGGCGACACCGCGGCGACAGACGTCACCGGCCACGCCACAGACCCGTGTTCCGCGCGCGGCCAGCTCGGTCACGGCCGCGTCCAGGCCTGCTGCGTCGGTGTCGACCATGACACAGCTCCCGCCGTCGCGGCACCACCGCTCGGCGATCGCCCAACCGATCCCCGCTGCGGCCGCGGTGACAATCGCTACCCGGCCGGACCTGAGCTGTGTAACGCTCACCTGTCCTCGATCGTCGAACCGACGTGCCCGGCCCCCGCCTTCATCACGGTCGTCATTAAGCGCACCCGCGGGGCGCAGGGGGCTGGCTCATATATTCCAGCCATCGGGCCCAGAATCGCCGTTGGTTCTGCTCGGCGTACCCGCTCGGGAGGGCCTCTCCCGGCCCGGGCCAGTCGGTCATGGGTTCCAGGTGCATGCCCATCTGGTAGTTCAGCAGCCCCTCACCGGCGAATTGACCCTGGACGGACTCGGTGATGGCCTTCCAAACCTCAGCGTCGTCCTGCTCGAACACCCCGCCGGGGCCGAAGTTGCGCACGTACACCGACCGGGATGCGTCGCGGAACCAGTCAGGAGCATCTCGCTCGACCAGGAACCAAGAAAGGATTTCCATCCGGTCATGAGAGAGGGGGCGCCACACTCGGAACGTGATAAATGGAGTGGGCGGCGACATGTGGTCAGCCGAGAGGACCACGTTGATGAACGACAAGTTCGGGAACACCGTGCCGTGGACGAACGCCGATCGGCGGAAAAGGTCTTTATGCGTCTCGCTGGGGTACGCGGCCCCCATCTGGTCGACGACCTCGTCGGGATACCCCTCGAACTCCGGAAACTCCCCTAGTGCAGGGGGAAAACCAAGCACACCAACGCCATGGCCATTCTGCAGCGAGATTTCCGCGGGCGCGCTCGCGAACATGGGGTCGTTCGGGGCTAGACCCAGCTCGACCATGGAGCGGTGCGCAAAGAGAGTGTGGTAGGAGTCACCGACAAAGTTATCGGCAGCCGTCTTCCAGTTGGCCCCTAGAACCCACCGGTGCGGGGCACCTATCACCTCGAGGCCACCTGCGGTCTTCTTCGCGATGAGGTCGAGATAGAACGTCATGTCGCCGAGATAATCGGACAGGCTGGGCGCCGCCGGGTCGATGCTCCCGAAGATGAATCCCGCGTGCGAGTCAAGCTGCGGGATGTGGCGCAACCCCCACTCGGACTTATTGAAGCCTTTATATGACTGCGTGATCGCCGGTACGCCGACGAGCTCGCCGGTGTTGCTGTATACCCAGCCGTGGTACGGACAACGGAAGTCCTTGCTGTTGCCCATCTCCGCTCGGCACACGAGGGCGCCGCGGTGCCGGCAGGAATTCGACAGCGCCTGGATCCGGCCTGAATCATCCCGACAGACGATCACCGAGTCAGTCCCGATGTAGCGCACGACGAAGTCCCCGGCGCGAGGGATCTCCGATTCATGTGCGAGGAAAACCCAAGCGCGCCCAAAGATCCGCTGCATCTCGACCGGATGCAGCAGCGGATCGCTGACGATTCGCGCTGGCACCCGCCCGGTCTCAAGGGCCTGTGCGGTGTCGCACAACGCGCGCTGCAGGTAAGGATCGGTCGTGTCGGTTGTCTGGACGGTGTCGGTGGTCACGGGGTTGTGCCTTTCTGGATGCGGCGGTGGGCGACAGGTAGCAGGACGGGACGCGTGTGCCGATGTTCCCAACGTGAGCTTCGGTTAGAAAAACACCGACAGGTTGTCGATCGGCAGCGTGGAGTGATCGAGCAGAACCTCGCGCCGGGCAAGTCGCAGCGACCCGTCGGTGCGACGCAGCACGTCAAGACGTTCAGCCGACAGCAAATCCCACCGGCCGCTGTCCCCGCGGCTGCGGAAAAACAACAGATTCGACCGCACGGTCAACTCTTGTACGCCCGGTCCCGCAGACGTCCGAATGTTTGACACAAAGTGGCGGGTCCGCGACCGCGGCAACTCCGCCCACGCGAAATCCGTCTCGCTGCGTAGCACCCGCATCTCCAAGCCCGTGTAGTCATCGTCCCAGTGCGCGATTGCGCGCACCCAGCCCGCGCCGTCCTCCCGAGTGGTGCGCACCGGCACCACATAATGGATCTCGGGATCCAGAAGCTCCAACCAGTCCCGGAAACGCCCGCCGTCGAGCAGCTCGGCCTCCCGGAACATGAACGCCTCGACGGCCTGGTGCGTGTCGCGATCGACCGTGGCAGCGCTGCTCATCAGATCCCTCTCCTCACACAGCCCGACAGTGTCCCGGGCGACAAGTGACCACCCACGATCTCTGTCCAGCAGATAGCCTCTCCGTTATCGAGAATAATAGACAGATCTCACTTCATCGTCAACCAGCAGCAGGGTAAGCGGAGACACCAGCAGGTCGCGCCGGATAACTCGTCGAGAATCCGACAGCTACAGTCCCGAACCAAGTTGGGAACGTTGTTAGTTAGATCCCGATCCGCATCTGGGTCGAATAGGGTGAGGCGGCACCAGCCGCCGAACACGGATCGTCCGGGCAGCAGCCAGCAGGTGGCTCGCGGGTCGTTACGACGACGGCAACAGCCCGGGGCTATCCAGCCATTGTTGATTGATTCGAGAGTCGCATCAGACGAACATCTGACGCCGGGGCCCGCCAATCAGGTCAGTCGGGCAGCAAGACGTTGACGGCCTTGGTCTGGCTAAAAGAAACGAGCTCTTCGAGACTATCCTCACGGCCGATACCCGAGTTCTTGAACCCGCCGAACGGAACTCCCCAGAAATGGCGGGAAGAACCGTTTACCCAGATATAGCCGGCGTCCAGTTGGGACGCCAGGGAGTGCGCCATGCCGACGTTCTCCGTCCACACCGCAGCGGTGAGACCGTACTCGACCCTGTTGGCGACGTCGACCGCCTCACCGACGTCGTCGAAGGTCATGACCGACAGGACTGGACCGAAGATTTCGGTTCGCGCAACGGCGCTGTCGGGAGACACGGCTGCAAGTACCGTCGGAGCCACAAAGTAACCGCGGTCCCCAATGCCGCCCGGCCGGCCACCACCGGTAACAACCTCGGCCCCAGCCCTTTTCGCGCTATCGATCGCGTCCAGCACCCGCTCATAGTGCACGCGCGTGATGAGCGGTCCCATCTCGGTTTCGTCGGCGAGCGGGTCGCCGATACGGATCCGCTCGACCAGCAATCGCACATTCTCAAGTACCTCGTCTACCAGGCTGCGGTGAACGAGGAGCCGGCTCGTCGACCCGCAGGACTGCCCCATGGTGGCGGTGAAGTTCATCCCTAAGACCGCACCCGCGGCGGCCCGCACTGGGTCGGCGTCCGCCAGAACGAGCATCGCGTTCTTGCCGCCGAGCTCGAGCGTGACATCCTTAACGCCCGTATCGGCGGCGTCGTGCTGGATAGATCGACCCGTCTGCTCCGACCCAATCACGGCAATGCGACGAACACGCGGGTGCCGCACCAAAGCCCGCCCGCTCTCTGATCCACGACCGGTCAGGACGACTAGCAGCCCCGACGGCAAGACCTCGGCAGCGATCTCACCGATACGCAGCGCTGAGAGCGGCGCCTGCTCGGGGGCCTTGAGCACGACACCGTTCCCGGCCACCAGCGGCGCTGCGATTTTCGCTGCAGCGAAAAAGAGCGGATGGTTATACGGGACGATCCTTGCGACGACGCCGTAGGGCTGTTGCAGGGTGTAGTGCAGGTGCTGCCCCGACGCCGGGATCGTGCGGCCGCCCAGGTCGAGCGCGAGGTCGCACATGACCTCGATATAGTCGACAGCGGCATCCACATCGAGTCGCATCGCGGTGATCGGGAAACCGCCGTCGAGCGCGTCTATGGTTGCCAACTCCTCGCGGTGCTCCCGCAGCGCCTCGGCAAAGGCACGCAACTGGCGCGCCCGCTCCCGTGGCGGTTTCCGCGCCCACGCACGCTGCGCGGCCTCCGTCGCGGCCACCGCGTGATCGACGTCCTCGGGCGCGCAGTCGGGCACCTGGGCGAGCGGCTGCTCCGTCGCCGGGCTCTCCGTGACGTAGCGCCGCGCCGCGCTACGCTGCCGCCCGGAGACGACCACCCGCCAGTCGCGATCCACATACCGGTGCGCCGGACCCGCTGCGGTGCTCACGATGACACGAACAGGACGCTGTCGCGAACGTCCGCAGTGACGTCGACGTATTGTTGGCAACCGCAGCACCGCGGCGGATCCGCCTCCACACACATCATTTGTGCACCTCGTTCTGGGATGATCTGATCGGGGGACTATGCGGATCAGGCCAGCGGCGGACCGGGCGGGCCAGTCCGGCGGCTGATGGTCTGTAATTCCGTGTATTCGTGCAGGCTGGCCGGCGAAAACTCGCGACCGAGGCCACTCCCCTTCGCCCCACCGAGCGGCGCCCGGGGGTCGAGCGAGGTGAAGGTATGGCTATTGACGAACACTGAGCCAGTGTCGAGCCTTCGGCCGAGCATGAAGGCGCGCTCTTCGTCAGCGGTCCAGATCGAGGCGGCCAGCCCATACTTGGACCGGTTCACGAGTCTGATCACCTCGTCAAGCTCCGTATACCGCAGCACCGGCACCGCCGGGCCGAACTGCTCCTCTTCGACAAGCGCAAGCCGAGGGTCGGCGCCGGTCACCACGCTAGGCATCATGAAATGGCCATGCTCCCAAGCCGCCGTGTCGAGACGCTGACCGAGGGTGGTGACGACAGCACCGCTGGCCCGGGCATCGTCCACCAATTTTTCGACCGCGTGTTTCTGCTGCGCGTTGTTGAGCGGACCCATCGTGGATCGCGGGTCGTCGCCGGGGCCGACGACGAGCTCGTCCACCGCGGCTTCGAAGGCTTCGACGAAGCGGTTGTGGATGCGGTCCGGCACGTAAATCCGTTTGACGCCGAAGCACACCTGGCCGGTGGTGGCAAACGCGCCCTTGGCGATCTGGCGCATCGTCGCCGGTGAGAGATCTAAGTCATCGAGCAGAATCGCCGGGTCGTTTCCGCCGAGTTCGAGCGTCAACCGCTTGATGTCTTGGGCCGCCGCCGCCATGACCTTGCGGCCGGTGTCGATGCCACCGGTGAAACCGATCTTGCGGATCGCCGGGTGTGCGACCAGTGCCTGCCCGACCACGTCGCCACCGGTGACCATGTTGAGCACACCTGGCGGGAAGTGTTGTTGGAGAGCCCGAATGATTTCGCTTAGTACCAACGGCGAGTTCTCCGACGGCTTGAGAACGACAGTGTTGCCGGCGACGAGTGCCGGAGCAAGCTTCATGAACGACAAGACGACTGGGAAGTTCCACGGCGTGACAGCGGCCACCGGCCCGATCGGCCGGCGCCGAATGAGGGTCGTGCCGCCGGTGTCCCGGATCTGTTGGTCGGCTAACTCCTCGGCGGCGATGCTGGAGGTGTAGCCGCAGAGGGCGGAGGCGAACTCCAGATCGATATTGGACTCTTCGAGAATTTTGCCGTTCTCCCGGCTCAGGATAGGCGCGTACTCCTCCATCATGTCGTGGATCACTCCGGCTGCCGCGAGAAGCGCCCCCTGCCGTTCTTCCAGCGGACGTGACGACCACTCCGGGAAAGCCGTGGCAGCCGCCTCCACAGCCTCATCGACCTGAGCGGAAGTGGCGTCGGGGACCGCACCGAGGACCACTCGGGTATCCGCCGGACTAACAACTTCGATCGCTCGCTCCGAGGTCTCCTCGCGTCCGTTGATGATGAGCTTGGCGTTGATCATAAGGTCCTCCTCGGTGGTCGCCGTTCGCCCGCGCAGGCGGCGGCTAGCGGTTGGCGGGGTGCGGCGCATCGTCCTGGACGTCATTCCCGGGCGCCTCTGGTTGGGGGTTTGGGTGGAGGGGTGCGACCTGGGGAAGGAATGGGTCGGGGATTACTAGTGCGTGGCTGACGACGATCGCATCGACGTGGCAGTCGATCGCACACAG
>NZ_JAZGLW010000016.1 GCF_036409155.1 Mycobacterium sp. 050128
GCTTGCAGGGTCGTGCCCGGTGCGTTCGATGTTGGCGAGCAGGGCTGAGGCGGTTTTCGGCCTCCGTCGCGCTCAATTGAAAGACATTGCAGCAACGTTAAATTCGGGGGATATCCCACTAGAGGTCAAGTGGTCGGATTCGAATCCCTTCTCCGCTTACGTGGAAAGCCGCACTTGCTGACCTGCCGACTTTGTGGACCGTCCAGGAAAGCTGACCGCAGCGCCACAGGGTCTATTTCGTCTTATTGAGCTCCGCAGAGGTGCAGCGCAGTGTCTGGAGTCCGCGGATCGCTGGGTTGTCTCGCCAGGTTGGGTTCCCGCAGAGTGAACTTGTGTTGGAGCGCTAATGCGATTTCGAGGCGGCACAATGCTGCACCGAGGCAGTGGTGAGTGCCGTGGCCGAACGAGAGCGGCGCGGGCTCGGTCCGTTCTGTGGCGGAGTTGGTCGGGCTGATTGAAGACGGCCTCGTCGCGGTTGGCCACGGCAAGTACGACAAGGGCAGGTTCGCGGGCGTGGATAGTCACGTCGCCGAACACGTGGTCGTGGGTGGCGGTACGCAACCGCGTGTGCGGGGCCGTCGAGGCGACTCAATCCCAGGTCGCGCTGAGACAGCAGGCTGCTAAGCGCCAAGGCAGCCGGGCCAAAGGGTATGGAATCGAGCCCTAGCTACAGCGCCCGGCCAGGTACTAAATGGTTGCTGCTCACGGTATTGTCCGAACCTAAGCTATGGGACCAATGAAGCTTCGAGCCAGATTAGTGAGGCAGGCAGCCCCGTTCCTGGTGCCGGGGGAGGAACTGCACGCGGTTTTTCGGGCGCAGTCCTGCTTTGGACTTCGCGAAGCGAGAGCCGCTCGGCTTCCGCTGTGGCATTCAATTGTCGTTACCGATCGCGCAATTCTGGTCCTCGATCTATCTCCGCTCAGACGCCAGCCTACCCGCGTGCGGCTACGGGAAGGCCGCAACGTGTACTTTGGATGCTCACGTAGGCTTACCTTCGACGATCAGAACTATTGGGTGTCAAGCGCTTTCAATCACGAAATCGCTGCTGCGGATGCCGCCCTGGTTGAGATGCTGCGCTGGAACGACATCAAGGATGTCCGACTGCCAGACCAGCGTCATGCGAGGCGCATTGTCCCACCCTTCTGACCGGTACAACGACCCACTGACGCCCAGTTGGTCGAGGAATTGGGTGGGCACTTCTGAGCGGAATCTAATCGACGCGGGCCACGTCTGAATAAGTGATGGCCGTCCCTGCGGTCTCCCCGGGGACGGCCATCACACCGCAAACCCCGGGTTACTGGCCGGCGATGGTCGCTGCTCTCCTGCGCATGACACGGCCGATGCCACCTGGCTGGTGTCCAAATCCGACGAGCTACAAGACGCCCCTGCCCTGCTCACCGGCGCTCTGGGCGTGGCTGCGCTGATCGTGATCAACTCCCGCGCCGAGCACCGATAACAACAACAGACACCGCGGCCTGCCGGTCTGATTTGGGGGAGTGGGTTGCGTTGTAGCTCAACTGTTTCGGACCAACCGATCGCGAATATTGTTATCTTGCAATATATCTGGAAAACGATCTGGATAATTGCGCGTGGAAGGTGACCATGGCATGAGGAGGGAGCTGGGGCGTACCCTCTGCCCCGCAGGTCGATCTGATTAATCAACTCCGACGCGGAAGGCGAATCATCAGCAAGGAATCCGAGTTTGAAGAGGAAGTTCAAGAACAGCGATCACGCGTGTCCTTCGGACAGCCCAGCTCTCCACGCCTTCTACACGTGGCTGCCCGACGCAGGCCATCCGGCGCAGTTCAGCCCCTATCGACGGGGGACGCTCAACGTTGGCCGCGGCCATGGCGCGCACCAACGCGCGGAAGCGGCCGCCAGTTCGATTGAGAGCCCGCGCGCGATCCGTTGACCGCCAGGTTCGATGCGATAAACGTCAGCTTCACATAGAGCGAACAACCACTAAATACGGTGGCGCACAGCATGATAACGAGCGGGACGGCCTTCGGTTGACATGGCGGAGGAGCGCTACACTGGATATCGGTGATATCACGTTCGGTCGAATTCATCGACCACGACCGAACGAGCTAGGTCCAGGCTTGTTGCTCCCGTTGGGCGACGCAGTTGAAACGCGCTCGCGGGTGCGTCGATTCCCCAACAGGGAGAGGCGCCGAACGCCTTGGCGCTGCGGCGAGCTACGTCATTATCCTGATCGGCGAGCGAGTTTTGAATTCACCCATGGCATGGGCTGTCGAAGACGCAGGGGAGCGTTTGGGGTCCGCGGATGGCGGGGTTGTCTCGCCATGTCGGGTTGCCGCGGAGGGTAGGACGGCGTGCCACGACTTGCTGTAAGGCTATGGCGGTTTCGAGGCGGGCGAGCGCTGCTCCGAGGCAGTAGTGCGCGCCGTGGCCGAAGGTGAGTGGCGCGGGTCCAGCGCGATCGGTGTGGAGTTGGTCGGGTTCGTTGTAGACGGCGGGGTCGCGGTTGGCGGCGGCCAGTATGACGAGCGCGGGTTCGCCCATGTGGACGGTGATGTCGCCGAACGCGTGGTCGCGTGTGGCGGTGCGCATTACGGCTTGTGCGGGGCCGTCGAGGCGTAGCAGCTCGGTGATCAATTGATCGTTGACCGCGTCGATGGTCTCGATGGCCGGGATGCCGTCACGCTGGGGTGTCAGGAGTCGAACCATTGCTGTGCCCAGGAGGTTTGCGGTTGTTTCGTGGCCGGCGATGGCGATGATGATGGCGGTGGTGACGACGTCGTCGAGTTCGAGGTCGGTGTCGGCGGCGATGAAGCTGAGCAGGTCTTCGCCGGGATGGCGGCGGCGGTCGGCGGCCAGGGGAAGAAAGTCGGTCAGCAGTGTGGCTACCGCTGCCATTCCGTCGTCGATGGCGGCCCCGCCGCTGATGCCGCTGAGCATTCGGCTGATCGCGGGCGACTCCGCACGAAGCAACCGGGCCGAGTCGATGTCGAGACCCAACCAGGCCGCGGCGACCGCAATCGGTAGCGGCAGAGCGATTTCCGTCATGAAGTCGAACTCGACTCCGGTGGCGAGATAGTCGACGGTTTCGCCCGCGATCGCGTCGATGCCTTCGCGGAGATTGTTTATGAAGGATCGTGTGAAGACGTCTCGAACAGAATCGCGCAGCCGCGTATGGTCAGCGCCATCAGTGAATAGGATGTTGCGGCGCAACATATCTGGATTCGTCGCCTGTAAGGCGGCCGGGCTGTTGGGGTTTGCCAACGGGCTGCTTGTCCAGCCCGGCCCGGCCAGGATCCGGCGGGCGGGGTGGTAGCCGAGGATCAGCCAGGCTGCGGCGGTGTCGTTCCAGACCACTTCGCCTTGGCGGCGGCAAGCTTCGTAGAACGGGTAGGGGTCGGCGGGATCCCACGGTAGGCGTGCGGTGGTTTGGGTGTCAGGGGTGGTCATGGTGGTCCAATGCTCCGGGTAGACCACGCTCGCGGACCCAAGCATGGTGCGCTTTACCAAGTTCGGTGACCGGTTCGGCGGTCCCGTCCATGTCGTCGAAGATGGCCCGGATCGGCATGGTGGCGAGCAGGTCGGCGCACACGCTGAAGACGGCGAGCTGAATACGGGGGATGAACACGTAGTCCTCGGGCGCGTACATGCGGTTGACCGGATGGCCGGGGTCGCGCAGGTCGAATAAGCCGCGAACGGTGCGCGCGATGGTCTCGGGCGTGTAGGTGGCGGGCTGTGGTGCTGAGGCGATCTCGTAGTTGATCTCCGAGTGCCACTGCAGGAGCTCGTCGGCGGTCAGGTCGGAGTCGGCGTCGAGGAAGCCGGCCTGCACAGCCAGGTCGCGATAGTCGTACTTGCGGCCCTCGACCATGGCGCGGGTCATGGCGACCCAGAGCCAGCGTTGGAGTTCGGGCAGCACCTTCACGCAGCCGAAGTCGACGAAACCGACGGTGCCGTCGCTGTTGAAGCGGTAGTTGCCGGGGTGAGGGTCGGGGTGCAGCAGGTTAGCGTGCCGGAAGTTGCCGTGGCTGAACCGCACGATGGCTTCGGCCCAGGTGTTTTTGAGGTCTTGGTCGGCCTGTTGTGCTGCGGCCCAGTCCATTCCGTCGAGATAGATCATGGTGAGTACCCGATCCGTGGACGCTTCAGGAATGACGTCGGGGATACGGATGAACGGGTGGCCCCGGTAGAGGTCAGCGAATGTGGTGATCATGGCGGCTTCGTGGCGATAGTCGATCTCCTCGGAGATTCGCGCCGCTGCTTCACGCGCCACCGTCCGAACATCAACCCCGAGGCCTGACGCGGACATCATGAAACGCAGCAGCGTCGCCAGCAGCTCGGTGTTGGCCAGATCGTCGCGGATCGCTTGCCCGACACCGGGGTATTGAATTTTGACGGCAACCTCGCGACCGTCATGCAGGACGGCGCGGTGCACCTGGCCGATCGATGCGGCGGCCATCGGTTCCTCGGCGAACTGGGCGAACTGGGCGACCGCGCGACCGAGTTCGGCATCAAGGACTTCGCGGACCAGCGCGGGGTGCATCGGGGGAGCGTCAGCCTGCAGCCGGTTCATGGCTTTCTGG
Organism: Mycobacterium sp. 050128; assembly: GCF_036409155.1. Taxonomy (NCBI): domain Bacteria; kingdom Bacillati; phylum Actinomycetota; class Actinomycetes; order Mycobacteriales; family Mycobacteriaceae; genus Mycobacterium; species Mycobacterium sp. 050128. Next base: position 4,564 of record NZ_JAZGLW010000016.1, read on the forward strand.
TAGGGCCAGAACCCGCCCGTGCCCAAGGCGCGGGTGTCGACCATCGACATGATCTGGCCGGCTTTCATCAACACGCCCTTGGAGTGGCCGAGCAGTTCGGTGTAACGCTCGGCGGTGCGCGCGTGGAACCGCTCGACGGCGCCGTCATTGCCGGCCTTTTCGCGAAGTCCGGCCACCAGTCGGCCGCCGGCAGCGCGGGCGGTAAAGGCCGCCAGCGGCATGGTGCGGCGGATCCGCCCGCGTGGTACGGGAGCGTCGTTGGGCTGCATTGTGTTTCAACTCCGACTGTCGTTTTGTGAGGGGCGGCTCGTTGATGGTTGGTAGCACCGAAGAGCCAAGGACACCTTCTGGTTAATGTCAGGGGTGGTCATGGTGGTCCAATGCTCCGGGGAGGCCGCGCTCGCGGACCCAGGCGTGGTGCAGCTTGCCCAGCTCAGTAACCGGTTCGGCGACACCGTCGAGGTCATCCATGATGGCTCGAGTCGACAGCGTCGCCTGCAAGCCCGCGGCCACACTGCACCAGGCGAGTTGGACCCGATTGACGAAGACCAACCATGGCGGCGAAGTGAAGTGGGCCACCGGATGGCTGGAATCGCGAATGTCGAACATCCCGCGGATCGTGCGGGCCGTGGCATCGGGTGTAAAGGTTACCGGCTCAAGCGTGTTCGAACCTTCGGGCGCCGTGTCTGTAATCCATTGCTGCAGATCATCGGCGCTCAGCGGTGTGTCCGCGGAGAGCATCCCCAGCTGAATCATGAGGTCGCGGAAGTCATCCTTGCGGCCCTCGATAGAAGCGCGCTGCGCTGCCACCCAGAGCCACCGCTGCTTCTCGGGAAAGTTTTGGGTGCAGCCGAAATCCAGGAAGCCGACGGTGCCGTCGGCCTTGAATCGGTAGTTCCCCGGATGGGGGTCAGCGTGCACGAGGTTGGCATGTCGGTAGTTGCCGTTGATGAAACGCGTGATCGCTTCGGCCCAGGTGTTTTTCAGATCCTGGTCGGCGCGTTGCGCAGCCGCGTAGTCCATCCCGTCGAGATAGGTCATCGTCAGCACCCGCTCACTGGACGCTTGCGGAATGACCTCAGGGATGCGGATAAATGGGTGGCCGCGATAGAGCTCGCTGAAGGCGGTGATGGTCGCGGCTTCGTGGCGGTAGTCGACCTCCTCTGCAATCCGCGCTGACGCTTCCCGCGCAAGGGCCCGGACATCGACGTTCATCCCTGCGGCCGCGGTCGCGAACCTCATAAACGTGGCAACCAGCTCGGTGTTGGCCAGATCGTCTCGGATCGCCCGAGCCACGCCGGGATACTGGATTTTGACGACAACGTCGCGGCGGTCGGACAGCACCGCGCGGTGCACCTGGCCGACCGATGCCGCGGCTAACGGCTCATCGGAGAACTCGGCGAAATGCTGGACAGCAGAACCCAGTTCCTCGTCGAGGACTTTATGAACGAGCGTCGGGTGCATCGGTGGGGCGTCAGCTTGGAGCCGAGCCAAGGCTTTCTGATACGGCAAGTATCCGCCGGTGCCCAGCGCGCGGGCATCCACCATCGACAAGATCTGGCCAGCTTTCATCAGGACACCCTTGCAGTGACCCAGTAGTTCGGTGTAGCGCCCGGCGGTGCGCTCATGAAACCGCTCAACCGCGTCGTCATTGCCGGTTTTTTCCCGAAGTCCGGCCACGAGTCGGCCGCCGGCAGCGCGGACGGTAAAGGCTGCCAGCGGCATGGTGCGGCGGATCCGCCCGCGTGGCACGGGAGTGTCGTTGGGGTGCATGGTGTTTCTACTCCGACCGTCGCTTTGTGATGAGGGGCTCGTTGATGGCTGGTAGGAGCCAAGAGCCAAGGACACCTTCTGGTTAGCGTCAGGGGTGGTCATGGTGGTCCAGTGCCGCGGGGAGGCCGCGCTCGCGTACCCAGGCGTGGTGCAGCTTGCCCAGCTCGGTGTTGGGTTCGGTGACCCCGTCCATGTCCTCGTAGATGGCCCGGACGGGCATGGTGGCACCCAGGTCGGCGCACACGCTGAAGACGGCGAGATGCAGGCGGGGGACGAACACGTAGTCGTCGGGCGCGTTCATGCGGTTGATTGGATGGTCGGCATCGCGGAGGCCGAATATGCCGCGAACGGTGCGGGCGGTGGTCTCGGCCGTGTAGGTGGCGGGCTGGGGTGCCGCGATGACCTCGTAGTACATCTGCGACTGCCACTGGTAAAGCTCGTCAGCGCTCAGGTCGGAGTCGGGGGCGAGGAAACCGGCCTGCGCCATCAGGGTGCGGTAGTCGTGTTTGCGGCCCTCGATGAGGGCGCGCTGCATGGCGACGATGAGCCAGCGCATCGCCTCGGACAGGACCTTCACGCAGCCGAAGTCGACGAATCCGACGGTGCCGTCGGTGTTGAAACAGTAGTTGCCGGGGTGCGGGTCGACGTGCAGCAGGTTGGCGTGCCGGAAGTTGCTGTGGCTGAAGCGCAGAATGGCCTCGGCCCAGGTGTTTTTGAGGTCTTGATCGGCCTGTTGCGCTGCGGCCCAATCCATTCCGTCGAGATAAGTCATCGTCAGTATTCGATCCGCGGAGGTTTCGGGAACGACGTCGGGGACGCGGATAAACGGATGGCCCCGGTAGAGCTCACCGAATGCGGCGATCATGGCGGCTTCGTGCCGGTGGTCGATCTCCTCCAAGATCCGCGCCGCCGCTTCACGCGCCACCGCCTGAACATCAACCTTGACAGCCGACGTCGCGTTGACAAACCGCATGAACGTCGCCAGCAGCTCGGTATTGGCCAGATCGTCGCGGATCGCCTGGGCCACACCGGGATACTGAATCTTGACGGCCACATCGCGCCCGTCGCAAAGCACCGCCCGGTGTACCTGACCGACCGACGCGGCGGCTATCGGATCGTCATCGAACTCAACGAACAGCTTGACGGCAGAACCTAATTCCTCGTGTAGAACCTTCTGCACGAGTGCCGGGTGCATGGGCGGTGCGTCGGCCTGCAGCCGAGCTAGTGCTTTCTGGTACGGCCAGAAACCGCCGCTGCCCAGTGCGCGGGCATCGACCATTGACAAGATTTGCCCGGCTTTCATCAGTACGCCCTTGGAATGGCCGAGCAGTTCGGTATAGCGCTCGGCGGTGCGCTCGTGAAACTGCTCGACCGCGCCCTCCTCGCCGGTGCGCTGACGCAAACCGGCAACCAAGCGGCCCCCCGCAGCACGCGCGGCGAACCCAGCCAGCGGCATGGTGCGCCGTATACGCCCCTGCGGCACCGGATGGTCGTTGTGCGCCATGTGGTCCTCCTGCGATGCGGACGCGTACGGTACGCTCTTACAAAATGTAAGTGATCACTTTGGAGACGTCAATGACTGCACCCGTGTCCACCCGCGAACGGCTAGTCACTGAAGCGATGCGGCTGTTCAGCGCCAAAGGATTTGAGGCAACCAGCGTGTCGCAGATCGAAGCTGCGGCAGGCTTGGCCACGGGCGCAGGCGCCCTGTATCGCCATTTCAAATCCAAAGACGCACTTCTCGATGCGGGAATCGCCCGGCAGCTCGACCGCCGCGACGCCATGCGTGACATCCGCACACTGTTCGCCGGCCTCGGAGACCTGCACGCCGAACTAACCTCGCTCGGCCGCTACCTGCTCACCGTCATCGACCAGGAGATCCAACTACTCCAGATCGCCGCCCGCACGCCAGCAGGCCACTCGGCCCAACTGGACACCGCCTATGCGGCACTCATCGACGGGCTCAACGCCGAACTCGCCGACTGGATCACCGCCTGGGCGCCAAACCTGGCGGCCCAGGATTGCGCCGTCCTGGCTGCGCTCGGCGTCAACGGCATCCTCGGGGCACGCTTTGCAACCAGCCTCTTCCACCATCGCAATCCGCGCGTACCCGACGACCGCTACCTCACCGAATGGACAGCACTCCTCGCAACCCGCATCGAAGCACTCAAATAAGCGCCAATGACGCCCACATACCTCGCCGCGTCAGCCCCAGCGGGGGAGAAGCATCACATTCGGCCGGATTCCTTAGCTGTGCCACCGGCCGAGGCGCCGATGCAGTGACTCGGACAACGCTATTGCTCAGTCACGAATGCAAGGCGTCTTCACGCCAGGCGGCGAAGTGCTTTATTGCCTCGAGCGCATCCGCACACACCAGCTGAAAATGGGCGACCCCGACACTGTCCTCCATGACTTGCACGAACCACGGTTCGCGCACAGAGCAGTACCCAGGCTCTTCCCACCAGCGTTCGTTCTCGTAGGCCACCGACCGATCGAAGGACGGCATCCAGGAGTACTTGTTCGCGGATCCACGGCGGTGGTCGATGCGCCGCAGCGGGCCACGGGTCCGGGTCACCTCGAAGTCGGGTTTCGCCGCTGCTGAGCCTTTCGTGTCGATCGAGATCACCAACGCGGGGCGCCTCGCCACCGAGATCAGCCAGATGGCGTTCCAGCTCTCCCGCCTGGATGACCGGAAGCAGGTCTTGATGTTCCGTGACGTGCTGGGGGACCTGGTGACGATGCCGATACAGCTGGCTCCGGGAGCGACAGTGAGCAAGATGTTCGCGGCCGCCGCCGTACTCGAGGTTCTCGACAGCAACGGGTTCGCCGGCGTTGAAGCGCGGCCGTATGCAATCACTGGGCACGGCCGCACCGAGTGTGATCAGTTCGACCTACGCGGCCGGGTGCAGATGCTGGTGGAAACGGCTGAACGAAAGTCGTAGGTCATGCGTTACGGGCCGAACACGACCCGGACCGGTAGCAGCTCACGGCCGATGTGGGATGAGTCTGCACTTGTGCGTGCCCGCGATGCAGGAGAACGGATCGAACGCCTCGACGGTGACCTTCTCGAGTAGGGAGGCTTCCGGTGCCCAGTTCCAGCTCAGCCACCGCGCGACACACAGTCCGGTGACGGCCGCGGCGCCCGCGGCCCTGAGCGCGGCGGCAGCCGACTGCAACGAGGTCCCTGTCGTCCAGGTGTCGTCGACGAGCAGCACCCGCTTCCCCTCGATCAGGGGCCGCGCCGCGTCGGGGACGGCGAAGCGAGCAGCGTTGGCGACGCGGGAGACGTTCACAGGGCCGCACTCCATGAGCACGCGCTTGATCTGGTACTTCCCGCCGCTGGCCGGGTCGTCGTTGGCGAGCCGCGCCACGTTCCGGGCAATGCCGGTGACCGGGTGCGGACCGGTACGGGATGTGCGGGACGGTACGAATGTCGCGACGTCCCACTCGGCGCCCTCGGCGGCGCGCATGCAGGGGTCGTGGATCCAGGTGGTGGTGAACGTGAGCAGCTGCACGTCGTCGACGCTGCGTTCGGGAGCCGGATCCGCCTTATAGTTGCGCATCGTCTGCACGCTCTGGGTCCGGCCAGCGGGGTTGTAACCGTCGGCGTAGGCGAGGAAGAACGTGTGGTCACAGGTCGCGCCGAGGAGGGTTCCCCGGGTAGTCAGGCACGTGGAACAGATCCCCGATTCGGGAGCGGGTCCGCGGCAGACATCGCAGATTCCGGGACCCGGGCCGGCGATGTTGTGGAAGTACGCGACCTTGCTGGTCGCAATGATGATCTCGTTGCGCAGATCGTCGTCCGACTGCTGGTCGGTCACCAGGCGGTGCCCGCCGCCAACGGGGCGAGGTGGGTGCGCACCGATTGCTCCGCGGCGGCGATGTGCTCCAGCTGCGAGATCGCTTCGCCGGCCGTGCTCACCACGAACACATCGGGGCGGTCGGAGAGCGTCCGTCCCCACGTCGTGCCCTCAGCTACGCTGCGGCGTAACACGAGCCGCCGACCGTGGGCTACGGCTTCCAATGCCTGGTGCTTGGTTCCGGACTGCTCGGTGGCTTCGGCGATCACCGTCACCTGTACGTAGGCGCTCATGGTCCGGTTGCGTGCGGGGAACGCCCACTTCGACCCGGGGAAACCAGGGAGGAACTGAGTGAGCACCAAGCCCCGTTCGGCGATGGTGGCCTGCAACTGGGCGTTCGGCGCCGGGTACGCGCGGTCGATGCCGGTACCGATGACACCGACGACCCGACCTCCCAGCTCGACAGCGGCGGTCATCGCTGCGGTATCGATGCCCTCAGCGAGGCCGGACACCACGGTGACGTCGTGTTCGACGAGACCCTGAGCCACACCCACGGCGAAGTCGAGCCCGCCGGTCGACGCCTTCCGGGAGCCGACAATCGCCACGGAGTAGTCATCATCAGCCAGCGTTCCCGCTGCCATCAGGAGCGCGGGTGGCCGCCGTGCAGCGCGAACCCGGTCGGGGTACTCGCGGTCGAGGACCGTGAGTGTTCGCCAGCCGCGGGCGTCCCATTGCTCGATGTCCCGGGCGGCGGCGTCGCGGTCCGGCTCGGTTCCCGGCACGGCCAGCAGCGTCGCGCCGACGTGTTCGTCCCACGCCTGATCAGCGGAGCCGATGTCGAGCAGGGCTTCGCCGAGGTTGGCCATCGTCATCGTCTTCGGCATGTCGCGCAGCAGCGCTACGACGGTCGCAGCGGCTGAGTAAGCCACGAGTCCTGCACCTCCGTCTCCATCTCAGCGTGTATTGCGAAGGCTAGTCCGCCGCGCGGGTGCCGCTACTCGACACTCCGCGGATAACCCACAGCCTAGAGCCGGGGACCGACATACGCGGCGGTGCAGAAACTTCTAGATCGGAGACCGACCGGGCCGGCTGGATGAACAGGGTGCGCCAGTCACCGTCGCATGTCGCATCGTTACATGTTCAGTGCTTTTGAATGCCGCGATGTAGGGCACGTAAAAGTGCAAACGTACCGGCCGGGTGGATTATCGGCCTGCTCCAGGATATCGAATCGGGTTGCGACACAATGGGTAGGAAGATGTGCAGAACCTACCTGACATAACGTAGATTATCTGGCATGAAAGTCGGTGTGGCGCAGTGTGTTAGATGGACGAAGGTTCCGCTCAGCGCGGGGGAGTAGGTCGTAGAGAGGGTTTACCTCCCCGCCGGAACGCGTGTCTGCGCCAGCGCCATCGACGTAGCGCTGCGAAGTAACCATGGACTCGTGGCCGAGAAGCTTCATCAGTGTGTAGACGCTGACATTAGCGTTGGCGAGTTCGGTGGCGAAGGTATGCCGCAAGCCATGTACCAAGGCGCCGGACGGTCGTTCGCTTTCGATGCCAGCCTTCTGGGTCCTGCGGCTGTAGCGTCAAGATCCGTTGGGATCAGATAGCTGGAGGGAACGAGTGACGGGTCGATCGAACGAGCAAGAAAAGCACGCCTTCGTCTCGTACGTACACGAAGACAAAGAGCATGTCGACAAGATGGTGAGGGCGCTGAAAGCTGCTGGTATTCCGGTGTGGGTCGACAAAACCAAACTCGGTCCCGGTGTCGACTGGCGGACTGTCATCCGCGATGCCATTCGATCGGATTCGATGGTGTTTCTTGCGTGCTTCTCCTCGAACCTGTCGGAGCGCGAGACCTCATATCAGTATGAGGAGCTCAACCTGGCCGTTGAAGAGTTTCGTCGACGGCCGCCTGGCCGTGTATGGCTGATACCCATACGATTTGACGATTGCCAGATTCCGGATATGCCGCTGACATCCACAATGAGACTGGACAGTATTCAGCGGGCCGACCTCTTCGGCGACGAGTACGTCGAAAACGTAATAGAGCTGACAGGCGCTATCAAGGCGGTGATGGGAGCGCCAGGGTTGAATTCAGCAACCGTCAAGGCGGCGGTGGCCGAGGCTGACGACTCTGAGCGTCCGGAGATGCTGCGACGGCACACCGAAGAAATGATTCGTGATCAATCGAAGGTCATTGCTCTCGACGGGATAGTTGCGCAAGAGCCGGCTCGAGTGCTGGATGCGATGCGCAACCTTGAGCGTTTTCCGACATCACCGACGCGCGGTGGAACCGCCGACGACGACGTCATCGCCGCGGTGAGTGCCGCCCAAGACTATTGGCGATTGATTGAGCCATTCTGTTGGTCGCTGCAAGTGGCGGCACGGTGGGCGGAAGATAGACAAGCCTTGAGACCCTGGACAACTGGACTACAATCCCTTGTCGCCGAGGCAGGAAAGCCGGCTAG
>NZ_JAZGLW010000017.1 GCF_036409155.1 Mycobacterium sp. 050128
CATCACTGACCGGTGGCGGGTTGCCGACGGCCCGCTACATTCGGCCGGGATGCGCTGGAGCACCTCGAGCAGGCTGTCACCCGAAGCGCCTGGAGTCAGGCTTTGGAGAGTTGGTGCGGGCAATAGAACTTCGCCGAGATCAGCGCGAAGTCCGATGCCATCTCCATACTCATTCCGGGGTTGTGGTTTTTCACGTCGTGCACCAGCTCCAGGCCCGATTCGCCGTTGTTCAAGGATGAGCACACAGCTCTGCCGGCCGCGATGGCAGCACTTTCGCTGGAAAAGGTGAAGCCGGCTTGGCGCAGCGTAGCCAGGAAGGCCCCGTCGTCACCGTCGGGGTCGGGCACTGGTTCGGCGTACGCCGGCGCCGCGAGGCCAATCATCGCGAACACACCGAGTACCGCGAATAGCCGTTTCATGATTACCTTCTTTCGTGCTGAGCCAGATCACTGAATCAGGTTGTTCCTCAACCTAATTGCGCATCTCCGGACGGGATGACCTTGGACTTCTTCTTTTTTAGGTGCACCGCGTGGATACCCGGCTTCTTGGCCAGCTGCTCGAGCAGCGCGTCGAGACCTTTCTCATCGACGTTGTGATGCTGCACGGTTTCGGGCTTCTCCGAAATCTGTGCCACCAAACGTTTCAGGTGTTCCGGCGAGTTCTTATCTTTGAGGTCTTTGAGCGGTTTCATCCGGTTGCGGACACCGGCGTTTACCACGGTGGGACCTCCGGCGCCCATCGCGCTTCCGAGCATTCCCGCCATTCCCAACGAGCTGAACAGGCTTCCCTCGCTGAGCGCCGCCGCCGGGATGGCCTCCGGCCCGGCGGCCGTCAAGGCGGCGGCCACCGTCCTGATCGCCGGCGTCGACGAGGCCCAACTGGGCGGAACCGTCAGCGATCCGACCAGCGTGCCCCGAGCGAAACCCGCCGTGGGCGAGATCGCGTCGAACAGGGTGCCCCGGGTGAAGCCCAACGCGCCCAGACCAGCGCCCAGCGCGTCTTTGGGGAGTGCGCCGTACGCCACCGGAGGCGCGAACTTGAGCCATTGCGACACAGGGAAGTTGATCAGCAGCCCGATGTCGTTGAACCCGGTGGTAAAGCTGAGTGGGCCCTTGAGGCCGGTGTACACAGCGTTGACCCACGCTGATCCGTTTGGCCCAAGGGCCGAGTTGAAGAGCCCGTTGATGAAGTTTGTGTACTCGGTGGCGAGCTGCGAGAGAAATTGCAGCGGGCCGCCCGAGGTCGCGCTGGCAGCAGCTGCGGCCGCTGGTGCCGCGGCTGCCGCAGCGGCTGTGGTTGGTGCGACCGCAGCCTGCATCTCCGTGCCTGCGGGGTTGGTCGTCTGCGGCGCCTCGGTGAACGGCGCCAACTCGGACGCAGTTGCCGAGGACGCGAAGTAGGTGTCCATCGCCTCGCCGTCCTGGGCCCACATTTCGGCGTATTGCGCCTCGGTGGCGGCGATCGCCCCGGTGTTCTGCCCGAAGAGGTTGGTCGCCATCAACTGCGTCAGCAGTTCACGGTTGGCCGCGATCAGCGGCGGCGGCACGTGCGCGGCGAATGCCGTTTCGTACGCGCCCGCCGCCTCGGTCAATTGGGCCGCCGTTTTGGCGGCCTGGGCCGCCGTTTGCTGCATCCACGCCACGTAGGGCGCGGCCGCGGCCGCCATGGCCAACGACGACGGACCCACCCAGGCCCCGCCGGTCAGATTCGAAACCACCGACGAATAGGCGGTCGCCGCGGACTGCAATTCGGCGGCCAGGTTCTCCCAGGCCGTCGCCGCCGTCACCAACGACTCCGCTCCCGGACCGCTGTACATCCGGCCCGAATTGAACTCGGGTGGAAAGGCTGCGTAAAACATCTTTAGTCCTCCAGCTCCGGGATGACGATGATGGTGGCGGCGGCGGGGTCCGCTTCGGCGACGAGGCTGCCGAGGGCGGCTGCCGTCGCGGCATTGCTGCTCACCGTGTGGGTCGAGGTGGCGGCGACGGCGCGACCGGCCAGGCTGGACAAAGCCATCTGGCTGAACGCGCCTTCCTCGCCGATCAGCGATGCGGCCGGGACGGCCGCCAGGTTGGCGGGCAGCGACTGCGCGAGCATCCTGATGTTCGGGGCGGCTTCGGTCCACCCCTGTGGCACCGACATGCTTCCGACCAAAGCCGATTTGCCCATCGAGCCCGTCACCGGCGCCCCGCCGACAGCGGAGCTCAGCATGGGGTGAACGGCGCTGGGCACCCTGGTCAGCGGTTCCAACGCCCCCTTGATGAATTTCGGCCCGGACAGATAGGCCGCGGCGCTCTGCCCGTTCTGGCCCCAGGCGTACGCCTGACCGAACGACAAGAACGGACCACCGGGTAAGGAAGTTAAGCCCTGCAGGGAATACGGGCCCGAGGCGATGGTCGAGAAGATGTTGTTCCACGCGGTCAGGGCCGGCGGCACTGGCGGCAAGGTGATTGGTGACGTCGCCGCGGGCGCCGCGGCCGCCAGCTGGGACACCTGTGTCGCGGCATTGGTGCCCGACGAGGTGCTCGACTGAGCCACCGCGGCCGCCTGCCTGCCCGAGGCGGATTCGTTCGTGGTCTGCGGCGGCTCGGTGAACGGCTGCAGCCGCGACGCCGTCGCCGACGAGCCGGCGTACCCGTACATCGCGGCGGCGTCCTGCGCCCACATCTCCATGTACTGGGCTTCGGTGGCCGCGATCGCCGGGGTGTTCTGGCCCAGGATGTTGGTGGCGATCAATGTCGCGAGCAGCGAGCGGTTGGCCGCGATGACGGGCGGCGGCACCGTCGCCACGAAGGCCGCCTCGTAGGCACCCGCGGCCAGCTTGGCCTGAGTGGCCGCCAGCTCGGCCTGCGCTCCCGTCGCGCTCATCCACTGCACATACGGTGTGGCCGCGGCGGCCATCGCGATCGAGGAGGGACCGGTCCAGGGACCGACGGACAGACTCTGAATTGTCGAGCCATACAGAGCCGCAGTCGAATAGAGCTCGGCGGCCAACTCGTCCCATGCCGCCGCGGCGGCCAGCATCGGCCCCGATCCCGCACCGACATACATTCGACCGGAGTTGATCTCCGGCGGTAACGCCCCGAAGTCCAACATCTCATGCCCCCTCAACTGGTCGCAGCCGCGCCGGCGGCTTCACTGCTTGCGCAAGAATCCGGGCAATCGCCCCCCCGTAACGGTGTGCTGGGTCCCCCTGTAGAACGTTGTGTCGCCGTAGATCTCGCGCCTGGCCGGGTATTTCTCCTCGGGGACCAGGTGGATCTCTGAGGGTGCCCCTCGTATGCGACCCGCCCAGCAGATGAAGGCTTCGCCGCACAGGAGGTGGCGTTTGCCACCGGAAGGCCGCCGGTAGCGGTGTCGCTCGTTAAATCCGTTGTGCGTAGCCATCTTTAGTGGTTCCGTCGGGTCGGATTAACGTCGACAGGCCGAAAATCTTCTGCCGCGCTGGGGTGTAGGCCTACCCAGTTCGCGAGGGGTCGGCGGCCTGGGTGGCCTGCACTGGTTCGGGCGCATTGCGGGCCAACAGCCGCCACACCATTGGGTAGGCGGTAGCAAAGCCTAGCCACATACCCACCCACATAAGCAGCCAGAACGCGGCTGTCGTGGGTCCGTAGTGCAGCACGAATGCCACCAAAACCATGATCGCACCCATACCCAGATCGAAAGCCAGGATCGCCAGCACCGAAATCCGCACCGCCATCTGGAGTCGCCGAGCCGTGGAAGGAATCTGATCAGCCAGCGAACGGTACTCGAAACCGATTAGCAGTGGCAGCGCGAACACCGCAATCAGCAGGATCATTGCCCAGACATGTTTGCCAGCGATTGTCCACCCGGTCCACATCACGAGGGGCACCGCAAGGGTGTGTCCGATGAATGACGCGGCCCCGCCCGCGATGGTCTGGGTGACCGCGGTTACCCCTAAACCCCATTGGGGCGACCACTGTTGCTGTTCTTGCCATTTCGTTGTGAGGGGCCGACCCCATTTGTAGTAGGCCCACAGCGCCAGCGGGCCGGAATAGACGGCGGTGATCGGCCAAACGGCTTCCATCGCACGCTCCGGCTGGCGGTAACCACGCACATAAATGTCGACGATCATCATCGCGGCCACAACGAACCCCGTCCACGTGATAATCCAGCCGGCGATGGTGAGCCACGTCGGCGCTGTACCCATGGCCATATTCATATTCATGACGTCACCGCGTCCCTTCACCAACGGTGCTGGCGCCGATCGGATATCTGCGCGGCATCGCGCCGGTCGTTGTGCGCTGGGGGTGAATAGCTTCTCCCGAGCGCAAGCTCACATTGAGCAGCATTTTCTTTATCCTCCTTTGATGGGTAGTTGTTAATCGTTGCGCGCAGGGGGTTCAGGCCACGCGTACCCCGAAGGAGTCCGCAAGCCGAGCTGACGCTTCGGTAAGAGCAGCCCCGCGACAATGTGACGCCGACGCCGCCGTGGCTATAGTCGTGCGCGATTGGCGCCCCTGGCTCGCGCACACCGGTGCTACGGAAAGGCCGCAGCTCCAACCGTATTGGGTCAACTGTCTCTAGCCGAGCTTTCTGCAGGATCGGCGTGAAGTCGATGCAGCGCTTGAGGATCTCCCGTGTCGGCGGGTAGTTGTTGAGGGTGAGGTCGGTTTCGCATTCGCCGGGTTCGACCAATCCGTCGAGCAGAAGGTGGTCGTCGGCGCGTGGCGCGATGAAGACCACGTTACGGTCCTCGGTGCTCGTGTCGATTGCCAGCGCAGGGTCTACGGTCACACGAGGCATCGCGGTGCCATCGTCGAGCACCCACGGTCGGAGACCACGGTGACATTCCAGCGGTGAGGCGCCAGGACTAACGCGGCAGCGCATCCAGTTACCCCGGTGCCGATCACTGGGGCACTTGGGGGTTCGGTTCGATTGTGCTGTCATGACCACACCGCCTGTCGCTTGTTAACGATCTGGGCTGCGAGGCAGCGAGTGCGTTGGAGGTTCCTCATAAAGTTCTCTTTTCTGCATCAAAATGCCGCGACGTTGTGCGGCGACGGATCTGAACATCGCCCACTGGCCGCGGTAACCGAGCACCACGGCGGGCGCAGATCGATCAGCGACGAGAGATGCAGAGGCGGGTCAGGATAGCTTGACCCGATTGATGGACGACAACATCAACGGGGCGGGGAGGGCCTCGCGTTGTCGACCGGACCGGCCCGGCCAGCGAAGCAACCATGGCCACAACCGTGACGATGAGGTCAAGCGCAACCAAATCGGGTATTCGGCATGCCGGCATTAGAGGAGTACCGGCCTTGAGTCCCACCGAACAGCAATCGACACCCGCGCTCGGCCTGTGCGGCGATTCAGCAACCATCGTTTTGCCAGCAGCGGTCAACACGGACCCGCCGTGAAGCGCGGGGTGTCCCGAATGGGGAAGGTGGCAACCAGCAGTAATACCGAGCAACCAAACAGCGACCGCCGCGCTGGTTACGTATCGCAACCAGCGTTTTGGATGACGTTCCCGGGGGCGCATAGCGACCTTCACGCTAGCATTTCCGGGGGGGTATATGCCAGAGATCGCTGGCATAACAGCTGTCAGTCCGTCTGAAAAGACCAGACTTTCCAGGAAAAAGCGGCGACCGATGCCGCGCCGGGCGACGTTTGCCCAATCGATGAGGTACCTACTACCTGTAACGGGTATCAATGGCTGTACGTCGTCGGCGGAGGCAACCGAGCGGCAGATCAGATCGCCTAGGGTCTTCATCGTCTGCCTCTTTTTTCGTTGGCCGTGCGTGCATCGCGTCGCTGATCGATGTGGCATGTCAGCGCGGTTGTCGCGTTCGGGGTGCGCGAAACTGCGGCCAGCGACACCCGGGGGCAAGTGCTGGTCGACGCGGACCCCCTCGGGCTAGCGCAAACCTCACCAGGGCGTCATCATTGTTAGCTTCACGCTAGCCGTCGCGAATCAATTCGATCGTCAGTTCCAGCGCGGGCCAGGTATGAGCCCTGGACTCCCCGATGGCTCCACTCGATGGCGGCGGCGTACGCCATTTGGTAGACACGGGACCAGCGGAGGTCAGTCTGTGCGCAGGGATGACGTTGCACACCAGACGTTTCAGTCGCTTGTTGTGTTACGCGAACTTGCTCCATTCGCGTTATCTCTTCATCCGAGACCGAAGGCCCGCCAGGATCAGCCACGCGGTAGATCTGGACCATTGACGAGATCCCAACGATGAGAACTGTTATGCCCACGATGGTATGCAGGAGAATCCGGGGCTTTTGGGAACCCTGTTCCGTGATGCGCAACATGACGAGGCCGATCACGATTGCCAGCAGGGCGGCTGAGAAGTGACCATTGTGCTGCCACGGGCGGCGAGTTGGTGCAAGAGGGGGCTGGGGTTGGCCGTCAAGTGGTAGAGCCAGAGCCCGGCGTTTGCGGTGATTGGCGCCAATATCATTGTGGCGCTTGCCAGTATTAGCGTGAGCCACAACGATTGGCTCGTCTAGCGGCCGGCCACAATCCGCACACGATCTCCAGCAGTGCGGTCAACGGCACGAGCGCCGCGACCAAGTGAGGCCCTGTTCCCGGATGGCAATCGTCTCGCCCGGTAGCTAACTGCTTGGCAGAGTTGCGATTAGGTGTGACGCGAGACTTCCGCGGCTGGCAGAAGCTTCCTTGCGCGCACGCCCGCCGGTGATTGGACGGCGAACTCTCGCACTTACGATGGGTGGCGCGGTGGCCCGCAGGAAGGTCATCCACAACACGGTTGATTGCGTTGCGCGACGTGACCATTCCCGCGTAAGGGCGTCCGGCCGGCGTTGGTATGTGTGGATACACAGCGCGTCCGATATCGAAGCGCAGACCGATGACAGTGCCTGAAGCGAGTGGAACGAACTTCGCGAGCACTGCGGCCCGTTTCAACCTAGCCATCTTGACTGGCGGTATTCCCGCAGCAGCGTAATGCGTTGCCGGCGTTTGTCTTCGTCGGTCTCGCCGGACGCAAAGCCCTCCGAGAGTCCGTCTTGAGGCTGCATCGACTGGTCGTGGGGCGGACCGATTAGCCCCGGGTCGGCGATGGCAAGAACGGTCTGGGTCGTGGCCGCCGTCGAAAAACAACACGATGATGATGCACATCAAACAATCAAGCCGACGATCCACACCGAGCCGTTGCCGCACGTGCTGTCGTCATACATCGTGGTCGACGTGGAGTTTCGGGACCTTGCTCTCAATGGTGAACGGGGCCCGTACTACTTCGGGTTAGGCTTTTCGGACGGAGCGGCAGCCCGCTGGGTGTTTTAGGGCCGTTGGTCCCTACCCCGGCAGGGTATATGTGTGGCAGCGTCTAACGCATGACGCAAACTCCAGAAGCTAGGGAATCGATAAACGTGACTGGCCAGCCGAATTATGATGCGCGATCTGATCGGCCTAGTCGGCTGGGTCAGGCCGCTGCGTGGGTGGGCATCGTTGCCGGTGTCGTGTTCATAGTGGCGGTGATCTTATTCTCGGGGTTCTTCTTGGGCTTATCCTCAGGCGGCCCGTACAGCTGGCATCGGGGTTCCAACGTCGGCCGTGACGTTAGCTGTCCGATGATGGGATCTGGAGGCATGATGGGACCTGGCGGCGGCATGATGGGACCCGGTGGAATGGGTCCGGGCGGACCGACGGGTCCTCAGCAAACCCCGAGCACGACGGCACCTACCATGCCGCGGCCCTAACGCTGAGCAAGAATAAACGGGCTCGGAGCAGAAGCCACCCGGATGCGGCGTCGCGCCACTGCCTCACAAGCGCTCGCTAGTTCCTTGACATCTCACCGCTGGCACGTGGCGGATGGCACGGTTCAAAACTGGGACTGGGACATTCGTTTGCGCCGCGGGCACTCCGCACAGTTGGGCAATGGTGGCGGGTCAGCGTCGGACGGATTAAGGAGTGGATCGCGTGTTGTGTCCCTGCGGTCGGGTCGCTATTGGTGTCGATGTCGTTGTGTCGCTTGATAAAAACGCCGCCACCGACTCCACCCGCTACTGCCACCGTGGCGACACCGCCTACCAGTGCGTCCGGGTTTTGATTCGAGAGCGTACCGATCGCTCCAATCCGCATGGGCGACTTTCTGCCCCCACGTCCTACCACTTACTCTTACGGGGTAATTCATTCCAGGGGCTCTACGCTCGGTGGTGTGGTGACTAGAGGCGCGGGTGCACGAGTGGTGCTCGTCACGGTGGCCTTGCGACCAGGACCTGATCAAATGGGCGTGGAGCGACGAGCCGCTATTTCCTGACGGCAGCGCACTAAGCGTGAACGTGTCACTGATCCTGCCGGACTGCGATACCTACCGCGTCGACGTTCAACATTGCTGATTGTGTCGGGTTGTGTTCACCCGCCGCGACCATTGGCGCGGTGGCTCCGTTCACCGCAGCTGTGCTTACCGACCCCAGCAGCGCCGCGGCGATGTCTGCGCAGCGACGGCAACGCCCGCACGAGTTGTGCAGATTGCCTAGTGCCTAGTGTCTAGTGCCGCGGCGAATGTGACGCCCGCAGCGCGGGCGCACCGCAACGCCAGCCCGACGTCATCGTTCATCGTCTGGGATGAGCTGACTTATCACCTCATGATTTTCGCCGGGTGAGAGCATTGCCTCGGTGCCACCGAGCTGCCGGTGACTCTCAGCTCCAATGCGAGCATTAGTCTTGCCACGTCGTCGAGGCAGGTCGAATTCGCGGAGGCGTCCACCAAGGGGACCCGTCAACGGGATCTCTTTCGAAGTGCTCCTGCCAATGATCGGCTAGACCAGCGTTGGCTGCGTGACTGCTTCACAAGGACCCGACGGTTGCCATGGAGATGCGTGTAACCGGCGGTTAGCGAACAAATGATGGTGGCGACCGCCAGCATCTGGGACCCATTGGCAACCAGGCTAATACCTCCGCCGACCGAAGCGCCAACGACTAAACTTAGGTACAGCAGAAAGTATCCCAGCCACGCAGACGCGGAGCCGCCGTTGATGTGACGCTCGATACCCTGGCCCATCTTGACCAGCGTGCCGGTCACGTAGCTCAACGGGGTTGAGACCTCGCCGTCCTTCACAAAGAAGTGTTGAGAGCACCAACTCCGAACGCAACAAAAAAGGTCGGCGTAAGTGAGAGCTCGCCTGTCGCCGACCATCCGTGTGTGGCAACGCAGACCACAGTGGCAGCGGCCAGTGACAAGGCGGTGAGTACCGTCGGGCCATGGGCGTGCTCCACCCAAAAGTGGCGCCGGCATAACGATGCAACAACCACGCCAACGACGAACGCCGCCAACAGCAGTGACGCTGTCAGAGCCAGCCAGGGCTGATGGCGGAAGTACCCCAACGCCGCACGTTCGGTGTTGCCGGTCATGAACGTCACAAAGTATCCGGCGGAATGGGTAAATGCCGCGGCCCCAATCAACCCGGCCAACGCGGCCAGGACCCATGACAATCGCGTTTCGCTATCGAACATTTCGCGCATACGGCTAATTCTACAAAGCAGTCGGCTCCTGGCGGTGCGGGCGAGTAGTCCGCGGCTGGTTGCAACGCCATATTGGCGCCAGCCACCGGCCCGTCGCGAGTGTCGGCGGACAGGGGCGTCCTCAGCTGTGGCGCGGTTGGATGTCGGCCACGAGGAAACCGCGAGCGACATCCTTGTAGGCGAGTGCACATCTATGAAATTTGCTGCGCTAAAAGCTGTTTCGTGCTCGAAATCGTGTTGTTGTCTGCGCTGAAGGTGACATCCGCTTGCGCAGCGGTCCGCGAACTCGGCCGCGGGTCGGCGGAAGAGATTGAGCTGGAACGCATCTCACGTAGCTGAACATCGAAGTGCAGCAGTGTTCTGCGCTCACACTCGTTGCAGTGGGCATCGATTGACCAACGGCCGCGCCACCGTCCAACCGACAGTGTGCGCAGGGCGACTGTACCCCTGCAATCCCATGGGTGCCCGGAGGCCTCGCCGGTCAGCTGGTGTGACCCGCACTGGCTTTAACGCCAGCCGCGCTTATTTATTACCCCGGTAGGGTATAAAGTCGTGTCCGCGGGGGACAGTCATGGCGGTGAGCGCCGATTGCCAGCGGCAAGTCCGGTCCCCATTTCGACACGCCGGCCGTGGACCTGGTACGCCTCAATTGTCACAGCGGTGTGTCAGTCATTGGATTGTTCCTCTGGTGTTCAACGTAATTAATGTGCCTGCGTGATCGCCATCGGAGGCGTCTCGTCTTAGCCGAT
Organism: Mycobacterium sp. 050128; assembly: GCF_036409155.1. Lineage (NCBI taxonomy): Bacteria > Bacillati > Actinomycetota > Actinomycetes > Mycobacteriales > Mycobacteriaceae > Mycobacterium > Mycobacterium sp. 050128. Next base: position 10,201 of record NZ_JAZGLW010000017.1, read on the forward strand.
ACGCGTGGGCGAAACTCGGAAATCACCGTCATCGCGACGTCGGCCACCATCGCGCCGAGCAGCGGCCAAAACTCACCGTACAGGGGCCAACCGCCCAGACTCTGGCGCGGCGCCTGCCCATCGCGTGGGTTCTGTCGGGCTACATCCGGAGAGGACTTAGGTCCCTACCCCCGCAGGGTATAACAGGTTAAGTTTGACGGTGATGAGGGCGACAGCCCTTGCATAGAAGGGAGAACATGATGAAGTCCCACAGCAAAACCGCGATCACACTGGCCGGCGGAGCAACCATTCTGGCCTTGGCGGTTGGATTCGGCGCAGGTGAATTGTCGAACAACACCACCACACCGATCGCAGACCCTGCCTCCAGCCTGACGCCGGCGCCCCCAGCGGATCCTTCTGCGCCGGCTACCAATGTCATTGTCCCCGATCCAAGTAACGGCGGGTGTATTCCGGGGTTGAATTGCGGCCCTATTAACCCGCCAAGGCCCACTCCCGCGAAACCGCAGCCGTGACCCAGGGATTCGTGTACACAACGTACCGATAATGTTCAGTCCGCTGCGCGGTCAGGTGATGGACGCTCACCCAGCCATGGGCTACGCGCGCCATGATTGTCCGGTTGGGGTGAAGGTGGCATTCGCCTGCGCTAGCACGGTATTGCTGGTAGCAGGATGCTCGACGGTCGTCGACGGGCGTGGGTTGTCGATGTTTGACAACCCATTCAGGGTGGGGGGACTGCTCGCGATTAACGGTCCGAGCGGGATTCGTTCCAACGCACCCGGTCCCACCGGCACGGTGGTCAACACCGACAACGGGAATATCGATAAGTTGTCGTTGCTATCGGTCAACGAGCTCGAGGACTACTGGCAGGCAACTTACGGCGAATCACTGAGCGGCACTTTCGTCCGGGTTGGCACGCTAGTCTCCTACGACTCCACCGATCCGACGAGTCCGATGGTGTGCCGCAACAAGACCTACCAAGTCCTCAACGCCTTTTTCACCTCAGGGTGCAACTTGATCGCCTGGGATCGGAGGGGGTTCATGGCGGTTGTGCGGCAGTACTTTGGCGACATGTCTGTCACTGCTGTGTTAGCGCACGAGTACGGGCACGCCCTGCAGCAGATGGCGAAACTGGTGACGAGGAAAGACCCCACCCTCGTGCGCGAGCAGCAAGCCGATTGTTTCGCAGGTGTCTATCTGTTTTGGGTAGCTCAAGGTAAGTCGCCACGCTTCACGCTAAGTGCCGCTGACGGGCTCGACCACGTGCTGGCCGGGATCATCACCACGCGTGACCCCGTGATGGACTCCGATGCCGAAATGGATGACGAACATGGGTCGGCGTTGGATCGGATCAGTGCCTTTCAGATAGGTTTCCTCGGCGGCCCCTCGGCGTGCGCGGGCATTACTGTGAAGGAAATCGAGCAACGCCGCGGCAATCTGCCGACGATGTTGCGGGCCAAGCCCGGCGAAGCCCCGGAGACCGGTGAGGTTTCGATCAACGAAGTGACGTTGTCGGCGCTGTTGGAGCTGATGGGAAAGATCTTTTCGCCGAAGAATCCGCCAACGTTGTCCTACAGGGCGGCCAATTGTCCTGGTGCGCAAGCCGGCCCGCCGGCGTCTTACTGTCCGGCCACCAACACCATTGTGGTCGACCTACCAGCCCTGGTGGCGATGGGGAGACCTGCTGACATGACAGAGCATGCCCTGCC
>NZ_JAZGLW010000018.1 GCF_036409155.1 Mycobacterium sp. 050128
GGCACTTCAGCGAGCAGAGTGTCGAATAGCGAGGTCGACAAGAACACCCGGTCGAGGTCATAGGTTTCGACGAGGTCATTGTGTTCGCGCCCGAGTACTTCTTCCATCATCGGTGGCAATTGTTTGGGATCGCCGACCATTACCCAACGCTTCGACCGGGTCATCGGGACGAGCAGTTCGGCCGCCGTCGCACGCGAGGCCTCGTCGATGATGCATAGATCGAACTGCATCTCCTGGATGTTGCTGTTGGAGAGAAAGCCCATACACGTTCCCGCGACGACACTTTGGGTTGGCAGGAACATCGGTTCGGCGGCCTTGGGGTCGTTGAGACTCGACAACCAGTCACCTTGGGTTGCGACCAATTGATGCAGCCGCCGACGTTCGGTGTCAGGCTCACCGAGCAGCTGCGTCACCAGGCCGGCCAGCTGCTGCTCGTCCGGCTTGGCGGCCACCTCTACCCCCACCTCAGCGGCCATCGTCTGTAGCGACGACAACACCTCGTCTGCGCGTTCGGTCGCGCGCCGATAATCAGCGAGCAGGCTCACCCGTTCTTCGGACAGCTCTTCGTTGTCTAGCCGGTCCTCGGCGGTCAGCGGGCCTACCAGCGCGGCGGTCGTGTCGCGCTTGCGCAGCGCGGACAGTGCTTCTTCGGCGCGCAGCGCCAGAGCCAGATGCTCAACTTGGACGCCCTCGCGTTGCGCGAGTTCGGCCATTCCTTGGGTGGCGCGCTCGGCGATTGCTTGCGCCCAGGCTTGGAGCTTGTTGCTCAACAGGAGGTGACTTGCCTCGGGGTCGACGCGGTCGTCGTTGCTTGACAGCCTCACGACTTCGGTGACTCCCGATCTGAAGAGCCGGGTGATCGCGTTATCGATCGCGACGTGCATCTGGCTGACCACGAGTACCTTGTCCTGCGGCCGGGAGGCCAGGTATTGGTTGACGAGTTCGCAGATGAAGGAAGTTTTGCCGGTGCCTGGAGGCCCTTCGACGAGGAACAAATCGGTTGATCCGAGCGCATGGGATATCGCAACCTTTTTGTCGTCATCCAGATCAGCGGCGCGTGGCGTAAAGGCCACCGGTTCGGGGCGTTGCACTTGGGACGGGTCGAGGACCAACTCTCGCAGGTGCGGCCTCGCTGCGCTCCCGTCACGCAAAGCGGCCAGCGCGTCTTTCTGACGCCGGATCGCCACACGTGATGGAGTGCGATCTCGCACCAACTCGCCCTCGCGCGGCACGGTGCCGCCGCCACGGCGAGTGGTGACGCGGACGGTGACGTCCGTGCCGTCGATGTCGACGATCGTCACCGGTGTCCCCTTACCCGGCGCCTCGTCTGTCGCTCGGGCGACACGGTCCTGGTCCAGGACCGCCGTGGTGGGCGGGCTGGCGGCCTGTAGAACGATCTCGTGGCCAGAGCCCCCGAGGTGGGTATAAGTGATGGGCTCCTCGAGGCGCTTCTCCAGTTGCTCCTTCGCGTCGATAAGTTTTGACCAATTGTTGAGCCGCGCATGCCTATAGCGGTCAGTGGTACGGTCTCCGGAGTCCTGGACGGCTTTCTGCAGAATCTGACTGATCTCTTTGGTAGCCAACGCCGTTTGAGTGGGATTGGCCGGCCGACGCGCGGTCCAGACCCAGTCTCGACCATCCAGCAGGACAGCCTCGTCGCGTTTGCGCCAGGTCGCGAATTGCTCGAAATCACCGATTTCCGCGCGTTTGGCGACCAGCTTGTAGTCATTGTCGAAAGTAAGGACGAGCTGGACTTGGTCGCCGACCAACCGGAACTCTTCGGCTGTCAGCTCAGAACGCCCGTCCGGCAACGTTTTCAACCGCGGGACAACGTAAGTCGCCGAGCCAAGGCATCCGTCGATGACGGCTTCGGCGCTGCGCCCGCCTCCTTCTGCTTCGAGTGCTTGCCGCGCTGTCGTCGTCAGTTCGAACGCGATTTCCCTGCGCCGGTGCCATTTCGCGCTACGCGCTGTCTGAATTGCCTGCAGTTCAAAATAGAAGACTTGGCCGTCAGCGGGCCGATTAGCGGGATTGGGATCGAGTGCTCGGGTGAGAAGGTCCACCACTTCCGGTGGTGGGTCGGGATCGACGAGCGCTTGGGCGATGTGGTGGTAGTCCTGAAACTCCTGTTGGGTGACGCATTGCAACAGCGTGGCCGCTAGGCCGTACACGTCGAATCGCGTCGATCCGCGGGAGGCTTGATCGGGCGGCGCCCACGGCCCGGACGTCGCGCCGAGGACGGTGGCATCGCGTACCCCGGCGATCTTGTTTTTGATTTTACTGAGCGCGAAATCGGCTAGAAGTGGAGTTTTCCCATCCCACAACACATTTGCGGGTTTGATGTCGCGATGGAGTACTGACAGCGAGTGCGAATGCGCGAGCGCTGAGGCCAGGGGCAGCGCAACGGACTCAGCGACGTCGTCCCATCCGGGTGGCTCGGCGAAACCTGTTAACCAGGTCTTGATCGTCTCAGGGACCCAGTCGAGGATGACGTAGTAGAGGCCGCGGGCTTGGTCTATCCCGCTGTCGCGGAGCGCCAAGATGTTCGGGTGGCTAAGCGTGCGCAGTGCCGCTGTTTCGCGTTCGAAGTAGATGCGGGACAGATCATCGGATGCCGCAGGAATGACTTTGACCGCGACAGTGCGACCGGCCTGCTGGATGTCGGCGGCCTGGAAGACGTCACCCTGGCCTCCGGCCCGCCGCGTGTTCGCGATCTCCACGTACCGCTCAGCAATCACCTGCATCCAAAGTCCCCGTCCGCTCGACCGGACAGAGGATACTGGCTACTGCCGACAGAGCCGGGCGAACGCGCAGCCACTGCCCGGCAAATGTCGATCCGCGTCTCCGCGGGAGCATCGTCGCCTAGCACCGAGAGCGCGTGAGCAGCCATCACGAAATGCGGGCTGGAGCGCGGCGTGCGCGCCGGCTGTCCCGATTCGTCGATGTAGGCGCGATAGCCAGGTTGGGCCACGTGGGTGAGGCTAGACCTCTCACCGGACAGTAGAAACCGGCTGCTGTGCGTGCCGTGTGGATGGTTTGGGGGTAACTCCGTCTGTCGGCAGCAACAGCTTGTGGATGAATCACAAAGGTGTCATGGTCGGTGCCCTCACAGGCGGTTACCCTGAGAGAGCCGACATGGCTATCTGTTGCGCACCCCGAAGCCGCCAGAAGCTAACAGTTTTCGATGGTGTCTCAGCTGAACTCTTGCATCACGCCGCCGTCTGGACAGGACAGTTGGTTGCACCCCGGTTTCCTACGCTTCTGACATGACATTCGAATGGACACCCGAACTCCAGCTCCAGGCCGCGCAAAACGCCCTCGCCTACGTCTCTATCGTCCAATTCAGTCGAGCGACCAATGACGCCGCCGGCCGCGACGCAGTGCTCACATCGGTGCTCAACGACTTCACCGACGCAGGCGTCTCGGAGGAAGACACCATGTCCCAGCTGTTCTCGGGGCTGGCCACAGTCGCGAACCTCGCCGTGGAGGTAGGGGCCAGGAGGTCCGGCGTGAGCCCCCAGGCCATTCTCGAAGAAATGGGTGCGCTTCTTGCCGAGGTGGGCTAAACCCGCGCTGGCCACGAGAAACCGGCCAGGAGGACCTCGGCCACCACATTGCCGATGACTGCCGACTATGTCGGTGCCGAGCCACGAGCCCTCTGTCTGTGCCCGCCCATCAACCGCTGGTCTTTGCAGCACAGACGGACCAGTTAGTCGCCAGTGCGGAAATGACGACAACAGCATTGAGACGAACGAGCACGGACAGGCGCGCACGATCCCGAAGCCAGAGGACACCGCCGTCGTCGATCCCGTCGGCCGACTCGTGACGTGAACAGCAGAGCGTCGGTGAGCGCACGGTCGCGCCGGCAACATGAAGGCTCAGGTATTCGATATCGGCGACGCCGGATAACCCGGTCCCGCAGCTACGCCGTACGACATCAGCGCGCATCCTGTGCCAGCGTTGATGACCGGCTGGCCACCTGCACGCCGCGTGCCCGCGCTTCCATCCGATGTCAGCCGCGTCGACTATCCTGGAGGGACTCCATGGAAGGTGGTGTTCCGAGTGACCGAGCTGCAGAAGGCCAAGCGCCGGGTGAAGGCCGTGCGGGCGATCCGCCGTAGCACCGAACTTGAAGGTTCCCGCAGCACCAACGCCACGCGCGCCGACCAGGTTGCCTACGCCCGTGGAACCATCACCGCCGCTGAGCTGCGCGATCGCGTTCGGCGCCGGTACAACCTGACGTAACCGAGCCTGGAGTGCCGCATCCCTGGGATACCGGCGATCTCGAACAGAATTGGCGGGGCTATTTCATTCCTGGCACGAACGTTCTGAGGAATCGTGTCGGTGCCCAGACAACGGAGGCGCTGCGGGACGCGGAGAACGATCTCGTCGAGGCACGGGTTATCGAACTTCGCGAGGCCCCCGAAATTCTGGGTGACCGTACATATGATTTGCCGCACCTGCGCGCGATCCACCGTCAGCTCTTTCAAGACCTGTACGTCTGGGCGGGTGATCTGCGGACAGTCGGCATCGAGAAGGGCGGAGAGTCATTCTGTCCCCCGGGCAGCATCAACCAGCCGATGACTCATGTCGCCGCTGAGGTCCACCGGCTCGACCGGCTCAGGGATGTTCCCAAGGCTGAGCTCGCCCGCACCGTCGCCTACCTGTACGACTACGCGAACTTTGCCCATCCCTTTCGCGAGGGCAACGGCCGCTCCACCCGCGAGTTCTTTGACCTGCTCCTCTCAGAACGCGGCGCCGGCCTCGACTGGCAGAAGACCGACCTGACCGAGTTGCACAGCGCATGCCACGCCGCGCGAGCCGAATCCGACCTCTCAGGGCTGGCAGCGATGTTCGCGAGAATTCTCGACGCTGACCCTGCATACGATTTCTGATCGGGCAGGGCGGCTGCCTAGCGTTTTGACTCGACCGCCGCTCGTGGACCTCGGCAATAGCCACGGATCCAGCCGATGCGGCGGCCGTCGCTGAACGCTGAAAAGTGTTGTCGCTGTTAGTGTCCCTTCAGTTCTAGGTCGAAGGGTGATCGTCGGAGTAGCAATGAGATGCTTCTGATCCTCGCTCGGCTCGGGCGGGGTAGCCCTGGACGACCTGGTGGTGATGCGCAGGGCCGAGGAGTCGCGGCCTTGGCCCAGATCGCTCGGACACTCCCCCGCCCAGCCGACACGCCCCAAATACCGGTAACTCTCCATATTCGATTGCGTCGTATTCGACTGTCCTGCTCGGGCTGAGTCGGGTCTTCTCGGCGCGGCTTGCTTGCCTTTTGCGAGCGATTGGCGTTGAACCAGAGCTGCTCTGAGACGACAGCGCGGCACGGAAGCCGTTATTTGCCATGGCTTGTCGTCGCGGGTGTGGAAGCACCCAGAAAACTACCCTGGCAGGGCGTCTTGAGGGCTCTGGTGCTCGCGCTCCGCGGCTTCCTCGTCTGTGGGTTATTGGACCGCTTGGATCACGTAGAGAGTTGCGGTTGCGATGGCTGATATGCCGAGGCCCACTTTGAGGATTCGTTCGGGTAGGCGTGGTTGCAGGCGTGCGCCCAGGTAGCCGCCGATGAGTCCGCCGGCGCCGGCGACGAGTCCGATGGTCCAGTTGGGTGTGATGTGCTGTCCTGCGGTGGCGAGGGCCAGAACGACGTAGGTGATCGCGCCGGCCGCCGAGGTGACGAAGGTTGAGACCAGGGTGGCGGGTGCCACGATGGCGATCGGCAGCCCGCGGCCTACCAGGATGGGGCTGAGCAGTGATCCGCCACCGATGCCGTAGATCCCGCCGATCACGCCGACGGCGGTGGCGAGCGCTACCGTGGAGTAGCGCTGTGGTGGTGTTGCCGGTGGCGAGGCGGTCCCTTGCTTGCTCGGGAGGCAAAGCCAGATCCCCAGTGGCAGAAGGAATGCGGCCACCAAGATACGGAAGGCTTGTGATCCGGGGATCAGGAGTACCCGGATCACCGCACCGATCACGACTCCGGGCAGCGTGCCGATGAGCAGCACCGTGGTCAGTGGACTGTTTAACGGTGCCTGGGCGCGGTAGCGGGCGAGCGCTCCGGGGATCGCCACGATGTTGAACAAGAGATTTGTCGGTGTGACCGCGGGGCTGGGAACGTGCAGAACGGTGAGTTGAATGGGCAGCAAGAACACGGCGCCGGATACGCCCACCGGAGCGGTGAGGACCGCCACCCCCAAGCCAGCAACGAAGCTCAGGAGCATGACCCCGGCTATATCCACCACTGCACTATCACGACGCGGTGCTGTCGTGGCCAGGGTTTCGATCAGCGCCTTGAGGAGCGGCCGTCACACTCCCCCCGCAGCCAAATGAGTACAGCCGGTGGACGCGTCCTCGGCCATTTCGGCGGTAGCGTGTTTAGCGGCTGTTTTGGTCACGTAGCGGGCCCACGGTTGGGCTGCGATCTCGGCATGGAGCTGTGCGGTGTTGTAGCTGTAGCCGAGTAGTTCGGCAACCAACGGCGGTGGCGCTGCCACCACGAGGCTCTGCAAGGCGGTATTGCGTGCGCCAAGCAGATCGATGCCAAGTCGTGCGAGCCGTTCCATGATCATCTGCGGGCCGAGATGCCGACCGGGTCGCACACTCGGAAACAGCCACGGGCTGTCCGCCACCCCGCCTGCCGCTCCGAGATTCGGCCGGCGTCGCATATGGTTGGCCAGCATGTCTGCGAAGGGCCGGGGTACGGGGATCGGTTCTTGGCCCAGCGAGATCCGGACTTCGTTTTCCGTGGACGCGATTGCCGATGTCGGGAGAGCCGCGATCTTGGTCAGGGGCTGGGCGAACAGCAGCAGAAGGATTCCGGCGACACGGTAAGCCAGTGATTCGGAATCTCCGTGAAGAAGTTCTCGAAGCCATGCCAGACGCTGCTCTTCGGTGAGCGCGCGGCTGGGGGGAGGCTGTCGGTGGGTGATCTGCACGGAGTTGTTCAGCCGGGTTTTCTTGGCCCAGGCGAGCAGGTTTCGGACCTTGAGTCTCGTGGTGGGACCCGATGCGAGCCATTCATCGACGTCCTGTTGCCGGCAGGTGGCCAGGGTGCGGCAATGTGTGTTGTGCAGCCAGGTAAGGAACTTGATCGCCTCGGTGATCTCTTGTTTGGCGTATCGCGCGGCCGCAGTAGAGCTTTGTCCGGGAACCGACGCCTTGCGTAGCTGACGCAGGTGATGCCATGCGGCGAATCGTTCCACCGCGCCGCGCACCGATGGCTCGGTCACTGCCTCGAGTTTCTCAGAGAGCCAACGCTCGAAGCGGGCCAGCGGTTCATCACGCGCAACCAAGATGCCGGCGTGTTCGAGCAGGCTCCGTAGATGGTTGGTCGCTTTGTCCGCGCCGGCTTCGTCGAGGCCCTGATGGGTCAACGCGATCTGCCCGGAGGCCAGCCCCATCAGCAGTTCCTCGACTCTAGGCGAACGCTTCCAGCTCAGGATGCTGGCGGGACGGTCGACGCGGCACAATGCGTCGACGATCGGCACCATAGCCTCTGGATCGTGGGCGCCGTCGATTATCAACGCGGTCAGATCCTCGCGAAGGGCGCACCGGGAACAGGTTCGGCGGCGGTAAAAATCGCCTTCACCCCCGCAGCGTCGACAGATGAAGTCTCCGGGAATTCCTGCACACGCCAAACAGATCGGTCGGTGGTCGACATTGTCGGCTCGGCCGGGCAGCACACCGTTGTGACCGCATCTCGGGCAGACCCCGCGTGTGCGCATCGCAGTGTAGAAACAGCTGTAGCACAGTTGCTCTCCGGGCCAGGACGCTCGGCACTGGTTAGCCATCCGCCGACACCGGCTGCAGCGGAACTGCCCATCGGTAACTAGCGGGCGCCCCGGTTTGGTTGAGCGCCGGTTAGGGCTAATCGTCATCGCTGATCACCCTTGCTCGGCGAGGACGCACCGCTTTATTGAGCTCGACCACGTTGGGCCTCGGCACTGTCGGCGAGCTGGCGGACGCTGTGCGCCGGCGAACGTCGGCCGCGGTCACGGTAACGAGGTCCTCCCACGCCGCAGCCCAAGATATCGCACAGTGCGGCGATCATCTGCAGTGAAACCCGTTCGGGGCGTTGATGAACCACGCGATACACCTGTGGTCGTGACAGTTGGATGCCCCGTTCGGCAAGAAGGGGAATGAGGTCGGTACTGTTGTGCATCCCGCGAGCGGCCATCAGCTCGGCCAATCTCCAGGTGTAGTCGACTCGCCGTTTCATGAGGTCTCCTCGCCTAACGAAAGCGCCTCCTGGATGGTGGTATCCAACACCCGGCGCAACGTGCTAACCCGGTAGTCGCTGGATACACAGGTATACAGGGACGTCGTGCTGGCATGGTCGTGACCCATTTGGTCCTGGACGAACTTGGCATCCCAGCCGTCTTCGATCAAGTGGGTGGCATACGAGCGGCGCAACGAGTGCAGATCCAATCCATCTGCCAACTCCAGATCCCGACAATACCGACGGAACCGACGCAGCAGCGTATTCTCAGCGACCAACGTGCCTCGCTCGCTGGGGAATAGGTCAATCCCATCGGTCATACACCGCTGGCCGTGGGCAAGCCAGTGCCCGATCACCTCGGGAGTCCATGTGAAGACCGTCAGGACACCGCGCCGCTTGTGTGGGGATCCCTTCTTTGCTTTGCCGTAACGGACCTGGACAACGCCGTAGCGGCCGAACTCCCGGGCGTGGGCGTTGCGGGAGAAATCCACGGTTTGAAGATGGCGCAGTTCGTTGAACCGCAGCCCGTAGGAGTAGGCGACCTTGAACATCGCAGCATCCCGGTAGGCCGGCAGCCAGCCTTTACGCGCTGAGGCCGCGATCAGCGCGACCTGGTCATCGGCATGGTCGAAGAAATCTTGCAGCTCTCGTTTGGTGAACGCTCGCTTCGTCGGGGATTGCTCGTTGTCCTGCACGTGGACCGCGGTGTTCTAGTCGAAAAACACCTGAGCGGGATGCGTGCCGAACCGCTGTTCGCACACCCGATCCCGACCGTAATCGGGATCGCTGACATAAGAACAGAACAATCGCAACGCATTTTGATAGCCACGCACAGTCGACTGTCTGCGTCCCTTGACCGACCGTAGGTCGCTGAAGAACTCCTCGACCAGAGCCGGCGTCCACATCCACGGGTACTCGTTGGTGTGCTCGACGAAACGATGGACCAGGCGGACTCGTCCCGCGATCGCGTCATGGTCCAGGTTGCGGCACATTTGCTGGTTGCGCCAGCCCTCGAGCATCTCGTCGACGGTCTGCGCCTCCGGATGCAGCAGGGGAACCGACCCGACGACGTGTACGCGACCACTCTTGTCGAGGGGCAAATCGGCCTCCTGCTCAGTCTCATCTGATGATTCATCTGATGAAAACGGCGTACTTTTTCATGGATAACCACTGATATCCACGAAACGCTGCCATGCTGAGAGGGTGCCTGGAACGACGCCGCAACCGAACGGATCCCCTATCGCTTACCCGGGATGGTTCAACGACTTCCTGGCTGATAGCGCGATCCGGAAGCCGTCACCGCACACCGCGAAGGCCTATCGTCAAGACTTCGAAGCGATCGCCACGCTCGTGGCCGGCTCGGCCGAAGATGTGCTGCAGCTCAAAGCGACCGAGATAAACAAGGCGACTCTACGTGCGGCGTTCGCTGTTTACGCCGAAACCCACTCTCCCGCCTCGATACGACGCTGCTGGTCCACGTGGAACACCTTGTGCACCTTCCTGTTCACAGCGGAACTCCTCGACGCCAACCCCATGCCGCTCATCGGACGGCCGAAAGTGCCCAAGTCCCTTCCGAAGAGCTATCGCACCGAAACTGTCACCGACCTGGTCGCCGCGATCGATGCCGAGCAGGGATCCGCGCGACGCAACGACTGGCCCGAACGCGACCGCGCCATCGTCTTCACCTCCCTCTTGGCCGGCCTACGGGCTGAGGAACTCATTTGCGCAGATATTGGCGACATCCGCCGTACCGACGACGGCGGCGGCGTCCTGCATGTCCACGGCAAAGGCAACAAGGACCGCCGAATACCTTTCAGCAGAGAGCTTCTCGACGTTTTGGAGCAGTATCTCAACAGCCGCGCCTCCCGCTTTCCACAGGAACGCAAGCGCTCACCGAGCGCGGACGTATTCGCCAGATTCTCTGTGAAGGCTCCGCTCTTTCTCGGGGCCAACGGTGAACGGATCACACGCGGGACGCTGCAATACCGAATCCTGCGGGCCTTCAAGAAAGCCGGCATCAACAGCGAACGATCATCGGGTGCTCTGGTGCACGGGCTGCGCCACACCTTCGCCACCGAACTCGCCAATGCAAATGTGAGCGTCTACGCGCTAATGAAGCTGCTTGGCCACGAATCGATGATCACCTCACAGCGCTACGTCGATGGCGCCGGCGCCGACACCCGCTCCGCCGCCGAACTCAACCCGCTCTACGGCCTCCTATCCTTAATCGAACGCGAGTCTGAGATGCCAAACACCGAGGACGCCAAGAACTCTCGTGTTAGATAAGCTATCTTATGTCAACTAAACTGCGCTATGTTCGCTATCATGTTGTGCGCCACTATCTTTCACATCGCGAGTTATGCCGATAATTCGGCCGCCTGCTACGTTCTCTCGTAAGAGTGGCCGAGTCGCCAATCCTGCAGCAGGCAGTGACGGCACGAGAATCGACTCATCACTGGCCGGCAGCGGCGAAGACGAGGATCGACATCGGGGGCAGCCGGACCGGCACGTGCCGCTCCCCCACCGGGGGACAGATGTCAAGGCCTGTGGATGGCAGCCGCATCGACCCAGCGGCAGTAGGCGTCCATGTCGACGTTGCTGCCGCAGACGATGGTCACCACATGTCGGCCCGCGAAGCGGTCGCGGTCTTCGAGGATGGCGGCGATGCCCAGCGCGGCCGCCGGTTCGACGACGAGGCCAGCGTCCTCCAGAAGTACCCGCATAGCGGCGATGATCGATGCTTCCTGGACCAAGACGGCGTCGTCGCCGACCAGGAGGAGGTCGTTGAGGACCTCCGGAATTGGACACCGGCCGGCGACAGCGTCTGCGATGGTGTCAGTCGAGTCGGTAGTGACAACGTGCCGCTGACGCCATGAGCGTGTCATCGCCGGTGCGCCGGCCGGCTGAACACAGATCACCTCGACGTCGGGCGCGAGGGCCTTCATCACATGCCCGATACCGGTAGCCAGCGCTCCTCCCCCGAGAGCGATCAGCACAGCGTCGAACGGCGACACGGCCTCCACCAGTTCCAGGCCAATGGTCGCCGCGCCTTCACAGGTTTCGATGTCCAAGCTGTCATCGAGCAGCCCGATGCCGTCATGCCGCGCGATGGCTGCCGCCCGGGCACGGGCCATCTCGTTATCGCCGTCCACTAACTCCAATCTCGCGCCCAGTGCGCGGATGCGATCGAGCTTGACCGCAGGTGCAAACCGGGATGCCACGACCGTGACCTCGAGACCCCTGGCGCGACCAGACCAAGCCAGGGCTTGCCCGAGGTTGCCCGCGCTGCCACACACCACCGCGGGCGAGCCCTTGTCGGCTAGCTGTTGCGGGTCATGACGTTGTAGACGCCGACATGGTCGGGATGTGAGGAGGACGGGTCCTTCGGCGGCAGGATGAGAAATCGCCAAACCC
>NZ_JAZGLW010000019.1 GCF_036409155.1 Mycobacterium sp. 050128
GGACAATTGGCCGCCCTGTAGGACAACGTTGGCGGATTCTTCGGCGAAAAGATCTTTCCCATCAGCTCCAACAGCGCCGACAACGTCACTTCGTTAGCGGCGGCCCGTTTGGCCAATCGTCGCAGGTGATCATCTGGCTCGACCGCCACGACCTCGGCCACGGTCCCGGGGTAATGCGCGAAGTTCATTCCGTTGCCGGCGCCGACTTCGATCACACGCCCGCTCAGCCCAGCCAGCGCGCGGTCTCGGTATTCGGCCGTTCCACGGATCTCGGAATCGGCGCTATCCGCTGATACACCCGCGCAAACCGCGGATGTTGAAGCTCCGACAGATTCGCCACGCCGCCTCCCTTGTCCGCAACTTCGGCGTCTAGTCCCATCATGCGTCGTCGACAACCAGCGCGACCGCATCTGGAGTTCGATTCAGGTTGTTCAGGACAGCCCCCATTTAGGGGCTAGGAGCCCGCCTTTCGCTCCAACAAGAACAGTGAGATTCTGCAGCGTTGCCGGCGACTATGGTCGGCCGCCAGGTCCCATCATTCCGCCCATCATGCCTTGCATCATCGGGGGCATTCCGTCGCGTACGAAGCCGGTGACTTCACGAGCGTGGGCGCGGATTGCGTCGGCAAGGATGGGATCGTCGGAGGTTTCCTCGGCGATGACGCCGGTGGGAGTCAGCGTCAGCTGGCGGCGGTAGCTGCCCGCGTTGCGGAATAGTGTTGGCAGGCTTTGGCTCATGCACATGACTTCGGAGCCCTGGTTGAGGTGGGAGTACATGCTTGATACGTGTGCGTGCAGTTTGGCGGTGAGCTCGGCGGCGTTTGATTGGGTGGTGGTGCGTACGCCGCCGGGAATCTCCTCGACGGTGCGGGTGATCTCAGTGTGTCGGTTGAACATGTCCATGTAGAGGCTCATGTCGGCCGGACTGGCACCCATCATGCCGCCGTCGGTTAGGCGAATGCGCAGCACGGGCGGACCAAGGACGCCGCGAAGCGCGTACCCGATACCCGCCACCGCGCTGGCGCCGAGTGTAGCGAGTACTGCCCGTCGGGTGAGCTTAGCCATGTGATGACCTCCCGGGAACCTTGGTCGTGTGTCTGCGGTGAACGAACCTGGCGTTCAGGGCTTTACGGGCCTACATCAACCGTCGGTAAAAGTCGTCGTTGTCTGGTTTGCTTCGGGGAATGGGGGCCGCTACCACGCCTTCGGGCCGGCCATAAGGCGCAGCGGCGGGCGGATCGTTTGACCGCCTACCGGCAGACCGCACCGCAAGGATGATGGCCGTGAAGACGGCGCCCAACAACAGCAGCTTTGCCGGCGTATTGACCATTGGGCTGCACCAGCCCCAGCCGCCGTACCAAGTCGTCATCGCATTGCCTCCTAAACCTCAACAGTGGTGAAATAGTTTCTGCTGCAGCTAAATCCGCTGTGTCTGTCATCGCTTCTCTCGTTCTTCTCTGCAAGTCACTGGGTCAATGCCGGTGCAGGTTGGCGGTTGATGACCGATTGCTGGTGGGTGTTGCGGCCGAAGCGGCGTAGCCGTAGTGAGTTGGTGACGACGCTGACTGAGGAGAATCCCATCGCGGCGCCAGCAATGACGGGGTTGAGTAAGCCGAGTGCGGCAAGGGGGATGGCGGCGGTGTTGTAGCCGAAGGCCCAGCCGAGGTTTTGATGGATGGTGCGCAGCGTCTGCCGCGACAGCTCGATCGACTGCACAACGCCGTCGAGCCGGCCGGACATCAGGGTGATGTCTGAGGCCTCGATGGCCACGTCGGTACCGGTGCCGATTGCGATTCCCAGATCGGCTTGGACCAGTGCGGGTGCGTCGTTGACGCCATCGCCCACCATGGCGACCACCCGGCCCTCGTCTTGGAGTGCCCGAATTGCGGTGACCTTGTCCTCGGGTAACACCTCGGCCAACACTCGCTCGATGCCGACTTGCGTGGCGATCGCAGCTGCGGTGCGGGCGTTGTCGCCAGTGATCATGGCGACGTGTAGTCCCATCGCGTGCAGTTGAGCGACCACGGCGGAGGCGTCGTCCTTGACCGTGTCCGCCACCGCGAGTACGCCCACAACCTGGCCGTCGCGGCCGACGAACACCGCAGTGCGGCCCTGGGTTTCGAGTTCTGCAGACGCTGCGGCAAGGTGCTGGGGTAGATCTAGATTGTGCTCGTCGATGAGCTTGCGTCTCCCGACGAACACGGGGTGACCGTCGATTTCGGCGCGCACTCCGTGGCCCGCGACGTTGGTGAACGCCGTGGCGGCCGGAATCTTGAGATCGCGCTCGCGGGCACCCGCAACGATGGCTGCGCCGATCGGGTGTTCGGAGCCCGATTCGACGGCGGCGGCGATCCCCAGCACGTAATCGGGCTGTCGGCGCTTACCGACAATGACATCGGTGAGCTGCATTTGGGCGCGGGTGAGGGTGCCGGTCTTGTCGAACACCACAGTGTCGATCTTCTTGGAGGCCTCCAGGACCTCACCGCCCTTGACCAGGATCCCCATGTCGGCGCCCCGGCCGGTGCCGACCGTAATCGCGGTGGGGGTGGCCAGCCCCAGTGCGCATGGGCAGGCGATGATGAGCACCGCGACGGCCGCGGTCATGCCCGCGACCGGGTTGCCGGCCAGCACCGTCCAGCCGGCAAACGTCGCGACGGCAACCGCGACAACGGCCGGCACGAACACCGCCGAGACCCGGTCGGCCAACCGCTGCACGGGGGCCTTGCCGCCCTGGGCTTGTTCGACCAGGCGCACGATGTGGGCCAGCGCGGTGTCGGCCCCTACGGCGGTGGCGCGCACGGTTAGCATGCCGTCGACGTTCACGGTGGCTCCGGCGACATGGTCACCGACGGTTTTTTCCACCGGGATGGATTCGCCGGTCAGCATCGACTCGTCGACGGCGGCACGCCCGTCGACAACCTGACCGTCGACGGGGATCTTCTCGCCGGGCCGGACCCGCACCAGGTCTCCGACTTGCACTTGGTCGACCGGGACGAGCACTTCCTGGCCGTCTACGAGCAGGGAGGCTTCCTTGGCGCCCATCTCCAGCAGCTTGCTGATCGCCTCCGACGCCTTGCCGGTGGCTCTGGCCTCGACATAGCGGCCCAGTACGACGAACGCGATGATCAACGCGGCGGTGTCGAAAAACAGTGGGCCACCAGCGAACAACTCATAGGTGGAGTAGATGAAAGCGGTCAATGTGCCCAGCGCGATCAGCGTGTCCATATTGGCGCTCGACGCTCGCGCTTGCAGCACTGCCCCTTTGAGGAATGGCCAGCCGGCGACGAATTGCACCGGTAGCGTCGCGGCGAAGGCCAACCACCCCGCCCACGGGTAGGCACCGAACAGCATCGGCGATGCCATCGCTAGCAGCCCTAGCGGCATGGCCAGCCATAGCCGTCGCAGCCACGTCCGGCGCTGGCGCTGGTTGTCCTCGCGCGGTGACAGCTGCCCACAGCTGGCCGGCCCCGACCCGCAGCCGCCACCGGTGTTGGTCGGCTGATCACCGTCGGGTGAGCGGACGAACAGCCGACGAATGCCGCCCGCAATTTTTCGCACGATGCCGGTGTTGCGGGGATCAGCCGAGTGGGGGGCACGCGCGGGCACTGATTCCGCCGGGGCGTGCCGCGCTTCGGTGATCGCCGCCAAAACCGCAGCGGTGTCGCAACTTTCGGGCGAATACAACACCACGACCGATGCGGTACGTGGGTAGGCGTACACCGCATCCACGCCGCTCACGCTGGCGACCATGTCCTCGATCGCGACGGCCCGAACCGTGTCGAAGCGAAACCCACTGGCCTGCACACGCATTCGTCCCGACGCGTCCGAGACGACCTTCAGCTTGACTTCGCCATCGGCGACGGTGTCAGTTGTCATCGGTGTTGCCCGGGTCGCTCACCACCGGTGTGACGTTGTCCCCGATGCGTTCTTTGGCCTCGGCGATCACGTCGGCCGTGGTTAGGCGAGCCCGCTCAGCGCTCTCGCCAGCCTTGCGTTCGGCCTCACGGGCCACGCGGATGCCCCAGGCGGTGAGGGTGACGGTCGCCGAGCGCAGCGGAACCTTCGCGATTCCCTTGCGCAGCACCTCATAGGCCGCAACCCCCACCGCGCCGGTCACCACGGTGGGTACCGCCTTGGCCACAAATCCATGCAGCACCAACATCTTCAACGCTCCCTTTCATCTCTATTCCTCAGCCACACGGTGGCTGTCGTAGCTAATGGCCAGCACCAAAAGCTGGTGGTCGTTACTCGCGGCTGCCTGCCGTCGCCGGCTCTTTGTCGCTGGGTTCGCCGACCGCATCGCCGCCTAGCTGGGCCTGCGGGCCGGTCAATGCTGGGGTGAATTTGACGGCATCTATCAACTCTTCGATGGCGGCTTGTCCGCGGCCACCGAGCACCGCCGAGGAAAAACACGTCTCCAGGTGGTTGTGCAGCATCACCCGGTTGGCACGCTCGAGCGAGGACTGCACCGCTGAGATCTGCTTCATCACGTCCACGCAGTAAGCGTCGGTTTCCAGCATCCGAATGATCCCGTCGAGGTGGCCGCGAACCGTCTTGAGCCGGTTCAGCGCCGCGTGCTTTTTCGCTGTCAATTCCTCGCTCATAGCCGCCTCATCGCTCCCATCGACATCCGATTCGTCCGAGCATACCCCACCCCACCCGGGGTGGGTACTGTTCGAGTAGTTATCGCATTCGGGGAATCACTGAAGGGAGTGTCTTAAGTGGACAACGGCCAAGGGCGTGCATGGTCGCGGACTGATATCTGGTTGCCGGCAGTGCTGTTGGGATTGGCGGGTTTGGGTTGGTGGTGGTCAGTGGTCAGTGCGGCGGGTATGCGTGGTGACGCCATGCCGATGGACAGCCAATCCACGATGTCGCTGGCCGCGTTCCTCATTGCGTGGGCGGCCATGATGGCTGCCATGATGCTCCCCGCGGCATTGCCAGTGGTTGGCCGCTACGCCCGCGCCGCGGGCGGCAGGGCCGCTGCGGCGATCGTCTTCGTGACCGGATACCTGGCCGTGTGGACCGCTGTTGGCGTGCCGGCCTTTTTCGCGTCGACCCATCTGAACCCGGTGCTCCATAGCTGTCCGTGGGTCGGCCGCGTCGCCGGCGCGGTGGCCCTGATCGCGGGGCTGCATCAGCTCACGCCGTTCAAGGCGACATGCCTGCGCTATTGCCGCCGAACCACGTTGTTGTCCGGCGCGTCCGGCAACAACCTCAACAGTCCAGCCCGCGCATTGCTCGCCGGAGGCCGTTACGGCATTTACTGTCTTGGTTCTTGTTGGATGCTAATGCTGGTATTAATCGCTTTTGGCACAATGCAATTGGGGTGGATGCTGGCGCTGTCGGTCGTCATCTGGCTGGAAAAAGTGACGCCCTTCGGCGACCAGCTCAGGCATGCGACCGCGGCAGCACTCGTCGTCCTCGGCGTCGCGCTACTGGTACATCCCACATTTGTCACCCACCTCATCTCATAAAATGGAGGCGGTGGGACCTCGACGCCCGGGCCGCGGTGAAGCCGGTGCCCGCCAGCGCAAGATCACCGGGCGCCCAAGGTGTTGACGTGACCGTAGCCGAATAGCCTAGGAATTAACGGCTTTCGCGGGTTCTTATACGCCGCCCGTACTGATTGTCTCGTCGCTGGGATGACGATGCCCGATGGTTGCGCCGGCATCCAGGTCGCTTTCTAAGATCCAGCACACCGTGGAATGGTCGTGTTCGGTCGGTACGGCCTGCGAAGCGTAGTCAAGAAGGGCCTGCAAGTGACTTTCGAGCGCATTGAGTTCGGCGATCTGCGCACGGACTTGGTCCAGGCGAGCGGTTAGGACTTGTCGGACGTGCCCGCACGGCACCTCGCCACGGTCGTGAATCGCCAGGATTTGCCGGACCTTCCGCAAGGTCAGCCCGGCCGTTTGGCCCCGACGGATGAACCGTAACCGCTCCACAACTTCAGGCCGAAAGTCGCGATAACCCGACGCAGTGCGCGCGGGCGGCGGTAGCAGCCCCGAGTCCTCATAGAAGCGAATGGTTTTGGCGCTGGTGTCGGCCAGTTTCGCCAGCTCGCCGATCTGCATGCGCCCCTCCCTTGACCTTCTAGTCCACTGGAAGGATAACACTGGATTTTGGGTCGGCAGACCGCCGAAAGCGCGAACAAGATTGGTGGTGATTGTGGCGAGCACAGCGCTCCACTCGCTCTTCGCAATCTCTCGCAGAGCCCCACGACCGCAATCGAAGGCGCGCACGGGACGCTCGGCCACGATGATCGTAGTCACGGTGTGGGCGCTCGTCGGCGTCGCCGGTTGTTGGCTGGCGCCATCCGAGCCTTCTCAATCGAATCCAGCACACACCTCTTACGCATCCCCGAGCGCCGGATTCGCCGTCAACGCTGACCATTCGGCTGCCGACTGCACGGTGTCACCGGCATGCCCCCAAGCGTTCGCGATGGCGGTGCTGCCACTGTCGCCCAAGGCTCTGGTCGCGCTGGGGACCGCCCTAGCGGTGACCACCATCCTCGGTTCAGCTATCCACGATGCGACAGCGGCGAGGCGGGGCCCGCCCCGCGGCGTCCCCGTCGCCCTTGCGGGTCGAGATGTCTTGACGCGGTTCTGTCTAGCGCGTCGCTGATCGGTCAGCGTCAGGCCGTTGCACCTCGTTCGCGCGGCCAGTGACCAATGACCTTGTCAAGGGCGCACTTTAAAGCGAGAACCCGCTGTCGAAGCGGCGATCGGACCACGCTCGTGGTGGCTTGGCTCATCGTCGGATGAGCTTTCGATCAAGAACCCAAACGATCACCACGGTCGTGCGGAAGATCCCTCGCCGCCACAAGCCTTTTGCCCCGCGTGCTGGGGCCTCAATTCCCTACCCGGTCTGGGTCTCGGCGCACGACCGCGGGAGTAAGCGGACAACACGATAGAGAAGAGAGAATCTAATGAAATCTGAAATTGGGAAATCGCTCGCGCTGGTCGGTGGCGCGGCTGCAGTTGTTTTGGCGGTCGGATTTAATGGTGGGGGCGACGACAAGTTGCCAAGCACGCCGAGAATGACGACAACTGCGTTCGTCGTGACGCCAGCACCCACACCTCCGGCCCCTCCCGTAGGCGTCGCCGAGGGTAGACCCGGGGCTAGTCTGCGCGGTTGCATTGTCGGCCTCAACTGCGGCCCGATAGGCCCGATAGACCCGATAGGCCCTAAACGTCCCAAAAAACCCCGACCGTCCCAAACGACCCAGACTGCCCATGTCCCAAACACCCTCTCCCCCCGCCCGTAATGCGGCAGGAACACGGCGGGATCGATTCTCGATGGGTTTATCAAGCCGCTGCGGCGGTTGGGATTTGGTAGGTGGTGTGGTCGCGCAGCATGGCCCACAGGACGTTGAGGCGTCGCCGGGCCAGGGCCAGGACTGCTTGTCGGTGGGTGTTTGCCCTCAGCACGTTTGCGGTCTTCGTAGGCCCGGGAAGCGGGGTTGGTGCGGGCGGCACTTTGAGCGGCAAGATAGCAGGTGCGCAAGAGTCGTCGGTGATTGAGGCGGGGGCGTTTGAGGTTGCGCTGATGCGCCCGGAATCACGCGGTACCGGTGCGAGCCCGCAGATACCAGCCAAACGATCGGCGGAGTCGAAAGCGCTCATGTTTCCCCCTGTCGCGGCGAGGAATTCGGCGCCAAGAATGACCCCGAACCCGGGCAAGCTCAGGATGATTTCGGCGTACCGGTGGCGGCGAAATCGCTCCCCGATCATTGTCTCAGTGTAGGCGGTTTCGGGTGTCGAGGTTGATCACCTCCTGGGCTAGCCGGGCCACCATCGCGACGGCCAGATCTTGTCCGGGCAACACCGTGTGCTGGGCATGGGCAGCTTCGAGTGCGGCGACGGCCACCGCCTCGGCAGTGCGGGCCTTGCGTTTCCGCAGCCAGGCGACCAGCCGCGCGGCGCCGGCGCGACGTAGTGCCTCGGGGGGTTTGGTAACCGGTGAACAGGATCGGCGCGGCCTTGTGTTGACCGTAGTCAAACGCCCGCTCGAGGGCCGGAAAGCACTCCAACAGCCGAGCGCGCAGCCGGTTAAGGGCTCGGGTGCGATCGGCCACCAGATCAGCGCGCCGGGCAGCCAAGATGCGCAGCTCCACAGTGATCTCATCGCCGCCACGCAACGGCTGCAGATCACGGCGCATCCGGGCTTGATCGGCGATGATCGCCGCGTCTTTCGCGGCGCTTTTCGCGTCGCCGCGATAGCTGCCCGACGCGCAATAGACACTTCGCCCGGGGATATAGAGCAGCCGCTGGCAGGCCTCCGTTAATAGGGCGATCAGCAACGCAGCACCACCACCGGCCAGATCAATCGCCCGGGTGAGGTCGCCACCATCAGCCAGCGCGGTGACCGCATTGATCAACTCTCCTAGTGTCGCCTCATCGTTAGCTACCCGCCGCGAGAGCACCCTCTTGCCGTCAACGTCGATAACGACGCAATGGTGCTCTGCCTTGCCGGCATCAACGCCGGCCCATAGTTGCTGTGGCACAACCACCTCGGTGTTCGTTGTCGGTCTTTGAACCCACCAGACGACTACGCCGACGTGTCCTTACACAGCGATTTGCATCGCACCTCTCGAGTCGTCGCGGAACGCCGGGCGGCCAATCGATCCGAGCCATCACAAGGCAGAATATGGCAAGCCATACCCGACGCCCCTGGGTACTCAAAGCCTGCGACCGACAGCCACGAATACCCTGCAAAAACCGTAAGGAATATGCAGGGTTTGTATGCTGCCGATTACGCTGTGTGCCAGCTGATTTCAGTATTCTAACAATCGCCGATAATTTATCAGCTGCGTCAACCCCCGTAGCTTCGGCGCGTAAGCATGTCGTGAGCCCACGGGGGGGTTGCTCGCGGCGCGTTGTTCACCAACTGTGCCTTTTCAGTTCGTCGGCGGCTGATTCCCGAGCGGGCTAACCAACCGGGTCATTCTCAGCAGTGAAAGGCGAGATGGACGTCTGCTATCTGACTCCTTCAAAAGGACACGTCGGTCGGCATGGAAATAGGTGTATCCGGCGGTGAGCGAGCACAAGATCGTGGCGATTGTCAACATCTGAGATCCATTTGCTACCAAGCTAATAGAACCACCGATGGTGGCACCCACGATGAAGCTTATATACAGCAGAAGGTATCCCAACCACGCGGCTGCTGAGCCGCCACTGATGTGGCGTTCAATGCCCTGGCCCATCTTCACGAGCGTTCCGGTCACGTAGCTCAGCGGGGTTGACACCTCGCCGTCCTTGACAAATGAAGTATTGAGGGCACCTACGCCGAACGCGACAAAAAGAATTGGCTCGAGGGAGAGGTCCGCTGTTGCCGACCACCCATGTGTGGCGAGGCAGACGGAGGTGGCGCCCCCCAGCGACAAGGCGGTGAGGACCGTCGGGCCATGAGGATGTGCAACCCAAAGATGGCGTCTGCACAATGACGCAACCACCACGCCGCCGACAAAGGCTGCCACCAACAGCGCCGCTGTTATTGCGGGCCAGGGCTGATCGCGAAAGTATGCCAACGCGGCACGTTCGGTGTTGCCGGTCATAAAAGTCACGAAGTATCCGGCGGAGTGAGTGAACGCCGCGGCACCAATCAATCCGGCCAGCGCGGCCAGGACCCATGACAGCCGTGTTTCGCTGTCGAACCCCTCGCGCATACGGCTGATAGCAAATGGCAAATGTCTGCTCCCGTGCGGCTGAACCGTTCGGCTCTTTGCCCACCCACATGTCTCGGTTGACACCATCGTCTTACGCCGAACGGTCGGCGTAATCAGGGGGCAAACGGCACCCGCGCCGAGTTGGGCGCAGCGAATTCTTCACCAGTTCTGCCTTTCAGTTCGTCGGTTGATAATTCGGCGGGCGTAACGGGTGCGCCGAGCACCGCCCGGAGGCGGGGTTTCGTTCCAGCGTGGCGGTGGGTGGTTTCGGCGGCCGAATGCTGATTTAGCGCGGCCAGTAGAGTCACCCCAGGACACTCGATGTCTCGGCCGATCCCATCGCGTTCTGCTTCGCGGGCTGTTTTACCTGCGGCTCAAGCTGACTGCGGAGCAGGTATACGGTTGCCGACGCCTCAACTTTTCTTTTAGTCGGGTTCCAGCGAACAGCCAAGGCACCGACAGGCGCTCGAGGCCTTGGCTGAAGGTGATCAGTGGTTGCACGCGCACTTGGGGTGACCACACTTGCAACTGGCTGCGTGGATACACGCGGAGTCGTTGCACGTGCAACCGGTGGATTTACAGTGGCAGGTTTCAGTCTCGTTCATAGCCCAAAACAGTACCCCGGTAGGGTATCGCGTGGATCTCGGTCTAATTGCTGCGTGAGGACAATATTCTCGATCACTCCCGACGCGCACGTGGAGTCGATTTTGCTGACAAGGATTGACCGGCTTAGCCGAAATGCTGCTGATGTTATGGCCGCGATCAGGTACCGAATCGAACTCTCCGGACCGGTGGCGCACCTACAAGGTCCATGTCTCAATTGACGTGGAGCGTGATTTCGGCGGTGTGCACGATGCCAGCGGTTTGAAACTCGATGAACAACCGCCAGTTCCCGGAGGCCGGAAAAGCCGACTCGATGCTCAGGCTCGGGCCGCCCCGGTCCCTAGTTACCGGACTGCTCGGGTGCATGTGTGCGAAAGCCAGGTTTCCGGCCCGGATGGCGGTGACGTGAGCATAAGTGTCCAAATAAGGCTGCAACTCGGTGACAGGCTCACCACCGCTGTTGAAATCTAATGTGACCGAACTGTTTTGGCCTGCGGAGGGCTGCCCGGACACGGAGACCGTGTAGCCGTCGACGCTGGCGATGTTGCTCGACGAAGGCAGGGGTGCGGTGGTGGCTTGTCCGGGCACCGTCAGCGGTGTCGAAAGCACCAACGGAACGGCTACATCGCTCGGGTGGCGGGCGGTGAATTGAGTGAAAGCCCGCCAGTCACCCGGCGTCATCGCGGGTAACGCGACAGTCCAGGTGCCGTCAGTGGCCATGATGGGGTGCAAGTGCGCGAACCCTGTCAGGTCCGAGCGGATCACATAGAAGTGCAGCAGCTTAGTTTGCTCGGGGACAAACTGAGTGACTGGTTCGCCGTCGGGCGAAGTGATCCTGAAGGTGAAGGTGCCGGCGGTGTTGGCCGTGAGCATGGTGGCGGCGGGCACAAGCGTGAACCCGAATTGCGATGCCGACAGCCCATCTCCAGCGAGCATTGGCTCGGTCATCCCCGGCATGCTCGACATTGTTGGCGCGGTCGATGCCGCCGATACACCCGGCGTGGTGCTCGTCGCGTGAGTCGACATGCCGTTGCTACAGCCACCGATAACAAGGACCGTAGCGATAGCGCCGAACGTCCCCACAAACTCAACGCGGCGACCGACGAAAGTAGCAAGGTTCATGAGGACAGCGTACCGGTTTACCCCTAGGGGGTATCTCGGCTAGCCGCTTAGCAGGGAGAGGTTTGTCAGTCCCAGCTAGTTGTTGCGGGTCATGACGTTGTAGACGCCGACATGGTCGGGATGTGAGGAGGACGGGTCCTTCGGCGGCAGGATGAGAAATCGCCAAACCCCTCGT
>NZ_JAZGLW010000020.1 GCF_036409155.1 Mycobacterium sp. 050128
TGTCCGTTCTCATTGATTCTGGGGCATTCTCATTGAATCTGGGGTAAGTGCGTGTCTTTCTCATTGAATCTGGGGCACGAGGCTTAGCGTTTATGTGTGCTGACGTCGGCTGTTTCGGCTGGGCCAGGTGTAGCGAGTGCAGTGGACTTGGAGTTCAACACCCGCGAGGGATGCACGCGGCAATCGCTGGACCGATGTGCTGCAACCCGGTTTGAGTTGGACTGTTCACCAGTGCGGAATTTCCCCTCGTTTCGAGGTCAGCGTAACTTTCCCGGGCTGTGGTGGTTCGCCACAACCGGCGCACATGTAGGTCACGAGTCCTGGGTAGAACGTGACCAGTTGATGGCGTTGGATGCCGATCCGGATGTTGTTGGTGTTCTGTCGCAACCATTTTGGATTCATTGGCGTGACGGCACGCGGCATGCTCCTGACTACTTCGTGCGGCGCCGCGATGGATCTGTCGTCGTAGTCGACGTTCGTGAGGACGACCGGATCTCTGACGCTGATCGGGACGTGTTCGATCGGTCTGCCGCCACGTGCGCGATGGTCGGTTGGGATTACCTGCGTGTCGGTTCCCTCGATCCAGTGCTGCGGGCGAATCTACGTTGGTTGTCGGGTTATCGGCATCCGCGAGTATTGAAGATCGGTTTGGCTGATCAACTGGCGGAGGTCTTCGCTCGGGTCCGTCCGTTGATGGCTGGTGTGCACGCGGTCGGGACTCCTTTGGTGGTGCTGCCCGTACTGTTTCATCTGCTCTGGCACGGCCGTTTAGTTGCCGATCTGCAAGGAGCGGCACTTGGCGACGACACGGCGATTGGCCTCGGGACCGGGTGGTGACCTGACGTGCGAACGGGTGTCGTCCGAGAGGGAGACGAAATCCGTTTATCAGCAGGTGTTTTCACCGTCGTAACCCTGTCGGGCGGATCAGCTCGACTGGTTGACGCTGTCGGCGAGCAGATTGTGGTGCCGCTCTCGCAGCTGATGGTTGATCCGGCATTGGAATTGGTGTCGGGGTCGCGACCGCCACTGTGTTCTGAGGAAATGCTGGCTGGCATTCCCGAGGCAGCCGTCGAGCAAGCACGGTGGTGGGAGCGCCACATCGTGGAGATCCTCAGCGGCCGCCCGCCTGGGACGGCCGCGGGCATTCGTCCCCGCCCAGAGTTCGACACGGCGAAACGATCTCTGCGGCAGCGTGAGCTGGCCAAGTTGGACGAGCTGCGTGCCGCCGGCCACGACGTGAGTCGGAATGCGTTGCAGCGTCGCCGATTTGCCTACGAACGGGACGGGCTCCTGGGAGTGGTTGACGGGCGCCATAATCGGCGGCGCGCGGTATTCGGCCGTGTGGACGACCGTGTCGTCGCCGCGGTGCGGGATGCGATCGAGGGCGAGACCGACCTGTCAACGGGAACGGTGCAGCGTCTGCAACGGCGGGTCGCCAAGACGCTGGTGGCCACCTATGGTGCCGACGACGCGCCCGCGATGCCGTCGCAGCCCACCTTCTACCGGCTGGTCAAGCGCCTCGCGGAAGGACGGCACACGTTCGGGTCAGCACGGACGCGGCGATCGCTGTCCAAGCAGCCCGATGGCCCATTCGGGTCGATCACCGTGGTGCGCCCCGGCGAGATGGTGGAAATCGATTCAACCCTTCTGGATGTACGGGTAGTGCTCGATGACGGCATGGTAGACCGAGTCGAGCTGACTGCGATGGTCGACAACGCTACGCGGTCCATCCCGGCCGCGGTGCTGCGACCGACGACCAAAGCAGTGGACGCGTCACTGCTCTTGGCGCGGGCATTGACGCCCGAACCGATGCGCCCGGGATGGGCCGATGCGCTGCGGATGTCCCGGTCGGTACTTCCGCACCACAGCCTGACCAGTGTCGATCAGCGCCTGGCCGATGCTGCGGCCAGGCCGGTGATCGCTCCCGAGACGATCGTCTGCGATCACGGGAAAGCGTATCTGTCCCAAACATTTCGGCAAGCGTGCTGCACATTGGGGATCAATCTGCAGCCGGCTCATCCCGACTGCCCGACCGATAAGCCGAAGATCGAGCGGACATTGCAGTCGGTGGGCACCCTGTTCGCACAGTACGTGGCCGGTTACGTCGGTTCATCGGTGGAGCGGCGTGGGAAAAACGCCGAGGACGACGCGGTGTGGTCGATGATTGAGCTGCAGGCGCTGCTGGACGAGTGGATCATCGCGGTGTGGCAGAACCGCCCCCACGATGGCCTGCGGGATCCGGTGACGCCGGGGAAAGCGTTGTCTCCCAACGAGAAATACACTGCCCTCGTTGAGGTGGCTGGCTATGTACCGGTCCCACTGGACGCCGACGACTATATCGAATTGCTTCCCGTGCAGTGGCGCACAATCAACAGTTACGGGGTCCGGATCAACCATCGCACCTATGACGCCAAGGCGCTCAACCCATACCGGCGCCAGCATTCCGGGGTCGATGCCCGTAACGGACAGTGGGAAGTGCACTACGACCCGTATGACGTGTCGAGGATTTGGGTGCGCAATCACCACGAAGACGGATGGCTGGCCGCGACGTGGACGCACCTTCGGTCCTCGCCGGTGCCGTTCGGCGAGACACTGTGGCGCCACGCCCGCTCCGTAGCCGACCGCAGAGGGGCCCAGAAGACCCAGGAAGCGGAGATTGCGGCCATCGCGGAGGACTTGCTGGACCGCGCCGCCGCTGGGCCGCAGCAGCAGACGAAAGCCGAGCGCCGAGTGACTGGACGGACCAGCGCCGCGAGCGCCGGCCGGGACTGGCCGGACCCGACGGAATCATCCGAACATCATGGCCCGTCACCGTCGGAACGGGCCGCCGACAACGAGACTTTCGACGATGACGGCGAGATGGCGGAGGTCATACCCCTGCCGGTGTTTGATGCACGCAAGGAGGCCCAAACGTGGCGACTGTGACCGAGATTGCGGCGGTGGGTCAGTTAGAGGATCGCCGCCAGCCGACCACGACGCTGGAGGGCTGGCGGCGTTTTGTTGATGCCGATCCGCCGGAGTTCACGTTGCTCGCCGACGACGAGTGGGCCAGCCTCGGTGAGGACGAGCGGACGGCCTACAACGAGGCCCGGGTTGCGCATCATTCGGAGCTGGTGGTGGTCACCACGTCGGCGATCGAAGCGATCACCCATCAGGGCCGGCTGTTGACATTGCTCAACCAGCGCGAGATCGGGGCCCGGCGCGGGCTGATCATCTCCGGCGGGGCAGCGACGGGGAAAACTACGGCGATCAAGCAACTGGGTCGGTTTCACGAATTGCGCACCCGTGCACGGTTTCCCGGCGATGAGAGCCGGATTCCGGTGGTGTATGTGACGGCCCCGCCGAAAGGGTCGCCCCGCAAGTTGGCGATGGAGTTCGCACGGTTTCTGGGGCTTCCCACGCTCAATCAGCGGATGAACGTGACCGATATTTCCGATGCCGTGTGCCAGGTGCTCATCGATGCCCGTACCGACATCGTGGTGGTCGATGAAATCCACAACCTCAACCTCGACACCCGCGCCGGCGAAGAACTGTCCGACCACCTCAAATACTTCACCGAGCATCTGCCTGCGACATTCGTTTACGCCGGGATCGAAGTGGAACGCTCGGGGCTGTTCACCGGCACGCGGGGACGGCAGTTGGCCGGCCGTTGCGGGGTGATCCACACCAGCGCATTCCCCGACGCCAAGGAGTGGCGACAACTCGTCGCCGCCATGGAAGGTACCTTGCGTCTGCATCGACACGAACCGGGAAGCCTTGTCGCCCAGGCCCGTTACCTGCACCGCCGCACCGGCGGGATGATCGGCAGCCTGGCCCACTTGATCCGGGCTTCAGCAATCCAAGCGATGCTCGACGGCACCGAGCACATCACCCGCGAGGCCATGGACGATATTTTGATCGACTACGCCGCCCACACGGCCGCGGCCCGCACGGCCAGCTGACGTGGCAACTGTCAGGCCGTGGCCGCGCGGACCACGCCAGCGGCTCCCGCGAACGATCGCACCGTTCCGTTGGGAAGCCGTATCGTCCTACATCGACAGGCTGGCCCGCGCCAACCATATCGGCGTCTCCACACTGCGCGGCCATGTCGCCGAATCATGCGCAGCCCGGCCGCGACCGGACTGGTTGGCCGTCGTCAGCGGCCAACCTGAGCAGGTAATCCGGTCCCGTCTCTGCGGGCTTGCTGGCGACCCCACCGCGCTCAAGCAATATCTCCGCCGCCCTTTGTGTCAAAGATGTATGGCACGCAAGGGAATACACGAACCCGTCTACTGCTACCTGCCTGCACATGTCTCCGTATGCCACCGTCACCGACGCTGGATCGGTTCACCAACGCGCGTTCTTGACGACCAGGTGGATCTTCGTGACCGGCCCACGGTGCTCAGTGCCGGGCGCACGCATCGGCGCTTGGCCCGTCAGTATTCAGAGGTCGACCTTCATGACGCCTTGGGCGACGCCCGCCACATCCTGGTCTTCTGGGCTCACGCAGAGCGTCACGTGGCGGCGGGGATTCTGCAGAATGGCCTAGAAGCGCACGTGGTGGCCTACCCCGATGTGATCGCCGTAGCCGCAACATTGCTCACAGCTCGCCCTCGGGTTGAACAGCCCAGGACGCCAACGGAACCCGCCTGGCCGACGCTACTGCTCGACCGCATCAACGAACGCACCGGCGCCCACCATGCCGACGCCACCCCCGTCGAGCAATGGGCGCAGTACCGACGCCTATTCGCCACTGCCGTATTGACGACACGCTCAGACGGCGCAGAACTGGCGTGTCGCGCTTAGGGGTCGGCAGTCTTGAATGTGCCTTATCAGTAAGGCACTTGTGGTGTGCATCTGACTGTGTCCGACGGTTGTATCTATCGGCTTTCTAATCGTTAGGGACAGTGGTATCTGGCTGGGTGTATCGGCCGGTGAATCATCACCGGCGGCGCTGCTTGCCGGTGATTGGCCGGCGGTGGGTGGTCCAGCACGCGGCCACCGCGCTGACCACCACAGCGAAGGCGGCAATGACGCTGGCCGGGAGGGCGTGGTCCTGCAGCCATCCGGTCGCGGTGGCCGACCAGCCGGTGAGCAGGTTGCCGCCGCTGGCGGTGTGCCCGGTGGCCGCGGGCAGCCAGTACCACGCGAGGTAGGCGCCGGTGGCGATGAGGACAACGGCGGTGACGCGGGTCCCGTGGCGGGCGAGGATACCCAGATGCCGGGTCAGGGCCGTGCCGGCGATGGCGGTGCCGACGCTGACCAGCATCAAGATGGTGGCGGCACCGGCTGTGTATGCGGTGAACACTGCCAGCAGACCGCCCCATCCGCTGGTGGCCTGGGCCTGGGCGATCACCGCGAGCAGTACCCCGAAGGTGCAGGACAGTGACGCCAGGGCGTAGCCGATTCCGGCCGCGAGCACACCACCGGCTGTTGGGGAGTCCGGCCGATGACGCGTCCGGGCAGGCATACGCAGACCGATGGTGCGGCCGGTGAGCATGAAGCCGCCCAAGATGGCCAGGGTGAGCCCGATCGTGATCCCGAGCCAGGGAGCAGCCGTCACCAGGGTCCGGGCACCGGCACTGATCGCGATACCGGCGAGGGTGAGGGTGCCGGTGAACCCGATGGTCAGGACGGCCCCGGTGCGCAGTGCCCGGGCCAGCCGCACGAGCACCGCATCGGTGCCGCCGGTGGCGATGGTGCCGGTGATCCACGCCGGTAGCAGCGCGAACCCGCAGGGGTTGACCGGGGCGAGCATGCCAGCGGTAAACGCGAGCGCGAGCAGGTTCACCGTGCGGCGCTGCTGCCGAGGGCGGCCAGGATCTGATCCTGGGACGGGGCGTGGCCGCGGTAGCTGATCTGCCCGGACGGGTCGATGACGAGGGCGGTGGTCGGCGCGGTCACCTGGTAGCGGCTGGTCAGGGCCCCGTTAGTATCGACGACCGCGGGCAGGCTGGTGCCGCCGATCTGGTCCAGGAAGTGGCGAACATCGGCGGGTTTCTCGGTGGGGACGATGTCGACGGCTAGGAACTTGGCGCTGCCTCCGGCTTTCTCCACGGCCGCCCGAGCAGCGGCCAGGGATTTACCGCCGCCGACGCATTCGCCGCACCCGTAGGAGAAGAACAGGATCGCGGTCGGGGCGGCAGCGGGCAGTTCGACGGTTTTGCCGTCCACCGTGGTCAGTGTCGCCGCCGTCGCCTGGGTTGTGGCGTTGGCGTGTGGCGGTGAGGTCGGATTGCTGGTTGTGGCCGATTGGCCGCACGCGGTCAGCGCGCCCGCTGCCAGCATCACAGCCGTAACGCCCGCCCACCTGTGGGGTGTAAACGAACGCGTTTCAGACATTGTCGATGCTTCCTTTCGTCAGGTCGTCGAGCGTGTGCGTCGCGGGTGAATGGCTGTCGGCGGGACAGCAGTGATCGCCGCGTTGACCGCGGCGGGCGAAGGCGACCACAGCCGCCAGCAGCAGCGCGACGGCTGCCCCGATGACCCATGGATTCTCGAGCAGTCCACACACGGCGGCGAGCGCGCCGCCGGCGATCAGGACTGGCGCGGCGCAACACAGGGCCGTCACCAGCACCGCTGCCGCACCCAGCAGCACGGGATTTCTTCGTGGACGTTGATTCATTGATTTCTCCTCATCAGGTTGGGTGCGGCTGGTCAGCTGCAGCAGCCGGGGTGGGCAGTTGGCGGGGTATGGAGCTGGGTAAGGATTTGTGTGGTCAGGGCTGCGCCGAGTTGGTGGGCCTCAGCGACGCTGACGATCTGACCTTCGGGGTGCTCGGCGAGCCACGGCGCGGCGTCCTGCGCGCAGGTGAAGTAGTGCACCTGGTTGCAGAATGAGGACCGGATCGAGGTGAGGTCGTCGGGGTTGACCAGCGAGACCACCGCGGTCTCGGGCTGCACGCTGGTGACACCGTTTTCGCCGACCGAGACCCTGATCGGGTGCCCGCTGACGGGTGATTCGGATTCGATGCTGGCGGGCCGGTCCAGGATGGTGGGAAAGATGAGGGTGTCCAGGGCGCACCAGGTGTAGAGCTCTTGGCCGGCCACGGTGAATCGGTGGCGGGTCGGGCGCAGGGTCAGGCCCTGGCCGACGATGCGGCCCTGCTCGTCGTATTCGGTGTCGGGTACCGCGGCCAGACGCCGGGTCACCTCGTCAACCGGGAGGCCGACGGCCGCGGCGAGCGCCTCCACGGTGACCGGCTCGCCGGCGGCGAGCAGCCGCAGCAACGGCACCAGCATCGTCGGGTCGAGCCCGGACTCTTCCGGAATGGTCAGGCGGTCAAGGAAATTGGGCATCAGGAACCTTTCGAGTGAGCCATGCGTCAGGATGCGCAGCAGGACAGTCGGGACATATCGGCGCTGAAGGACTGGGCGGCGATTTTGATGCCTTCGGCCATGGTCAGATACGGGGCCCAGGACCCGGCGACCTGGTCGACGGTCATCGCGGCGTCGAGGATGTAGACCGCGGCGGCGGCGATCTCGCCAGCATCCTTGGCGACGGCGGTGATGCCGTGGATGCGGCCGGTGCCGGCGTCGGCGACGAGTTTGATGAAACCGCGGGTGTCTCGGTTGACCACCGCACGCGGCACATGTTTTAGCGGCAGCACCCGGCAGTCGCACCGTGTCCCGGCGGCGAGGAGCTCGGCCTCGGTCGTCCCGGCCGCACCGACCGCGGGGCTGGTGAACGTCACGCGGGGCAGATGGCGGTAGTCGACCCTGCGGCCGGCGTCGGTGAAGATGTTGTCGGCGACCATCGCGCCGTGATGGGCGGCGACGTAGACGAACTCGCGGTGCCCGGTCACGTCGCCGGCCGCCCAGATCCGTGGGTTCGACGACTGCAGCCCGTCGCTCACCACGACCTCGTTGTTCTCGCCGGTTTTGACCTGCACCGCTTCGAGATTCAGGCCGTCGGTGTTCGGACGGCGGCCGGTGGCGACGAGGACTTTCGCGGCACGGAACTGCTGCGTTCCGCCGGTGATGGTCGCGGTGACCGTGACCTGATCGTCGGCCTGCTCGACCTCGCTCACCGTGGCGCGGCGCACCACCCGGATGCCGTCGTCGGCGAACACCTCCAGCAGCGCCATGCCGACTTCCGGCTCTTCCTTCGATGCCAGCGTGGAGCGGACCAGCACCGTCACCGTTGACCCGAGCCGGGCGAACAGTTGCGCCTGCTCCAACGCGACGTAGCCGCCGCCGATCACCAGCAGCGACTCCGGGACCTCGGTGACTTCCATCGCGGTGGTCGAGGTCAGGTAGGCGACGCCCTCGAATGCGGGCGGGATGACTGGGTTCGCGCCGGTGGCGATCAGGTAGTGCTCGGCCTCGATGGTGGCATCGCCGACCTCGATGACGGGCGCGTCCGGGGTTCCGGCGAACCGCGCTTGGCCCTGAATGCGCTGCCAGCCATACGATTCGGCCACGTTGAGGTACTTCTCTGAGCGCAGCGACTCCACCAGATCGTGCGTGCCGGCGATCAGGGCCGCCATGTCCACCGGGCCGGCCGTGGTGGCGATCCCCGGGAACCGGGCAGTGTCGGCTGCGGTATGCCGGGCCTCGGCCGCTGCGATCAGGGCCTTTGACGGCACGCAGCCGGTGTTGACACACGTGCCACCGAAGATGCCGCGCTCGATCATGACGACGGACTTGCCGAGCGCGGTAGCGCGGATCGCCGCGGCCATCGCCGCGCCGCCGGAACCGATGACCGCGAGGTCCAATCCCTGACTCATGCACCCATCCTTGACCTTCAAGTAGGCTTGAAGGTCAAGTGTTCTGAGGAGACATCGTGAGAATCGGGAAGCTCGCCGAGGCGACCGGGGCCACCACCGCGACGCTGCGCTACTACGAAGACGAAGGCCTGCTCCCGCCCGCCGAACGTTCCCCGGCGGGGTATCGCGACTATGCCGCCGACACGATCGCCCGGGTCGGCTTCATCCGACGGGGACAGGCCGCCGGGTTCAGCCTCGCCCAGATTCGGCAGATCCTCGACATCCGTGACAGCGGCCACGCGCCGTGCACGCACGTGCGCGACCTGCTCGACATCCGACTGACCGACCTCGACGAGCAGATCAGCGCACTGGTGGCACTGCGCGAGACCATCGCCCGGCTGCGGCAGGGCGCCGAAAGCGTCGACCCGGAATCATGCAGCGCCGATGACGTATGTCGATACCTCTAGGAGCCACCTCCGTGGCACCGGAGGCATGTATTTCGTCAAGTCCGTTGACCCCGGCAGTCGTCATGAATTTCCGCCCCACTGGAGGTCGTTGGTGCGCGGGAGCGCGGGGCCTGCTGAGCAGTAGGCTCACCCGATGCGGTGGGATTTCACTCGAAGCTGGTCGCATTGGCCGTGCTGAGCCCAGCCACACTCGTTCAGGCGATCGCCACCTTCGCCATCACCAATATCGACGACATCGTGGTCCTCGCGGTGATGTTCGGCCAGGCGCCCGGTCATCGTGGCGCAGCCATCCGAGTGACCGCCGGTCAGTACCTCGGCTTCACCGCCATCTTGGCAGTTTCGGTCGGCGGCGCACTCCTGGGTGCCACGCTGCTTCCTCCAGCCGCACTGCCGTACTTCGGGCTGCTGCCCATCGTGTTGGGGCTGCGGGCGGCATGGCTGGCCTGGCGGGATCGCCGCACCCAACCGGCGCCGACCGATGATCCCGCAACACTGTTGACGCCTGGCACCTGGCAGGTCGCAGTCATCACCTTCGCCAACGGCGGCGACAACATCGGCGTGTACGTTCCGATCTTCGCCGTCTCAACGATCGCCACCATCGGTGTTTACATCATCGTGTTCCTCATCGGTGTGGCCATCTGGTGCGCGGCCGGCCGATATTTCGCCTCCCACCCGATCATCGCCAAAGCA
This sequence comes from Mycobacterium sp. 050128, assembly GCF_036409155.1. Taxonomy (NCBI): domain Bacteria; kingdom Bacillati; phylum Actinomycetota; class Actinomycetes; order Mycobacteriales; family Mycobacteriaceae; genus Mycobacterium; species Mycobacterium sp. 050128. The sequence continues at coordinate 9,845 of NZ_JAZGLW010000020.1, forward strand.
CTCTCACGCTGGGGCCACATCGTTCTGCCCGTTGCACTGATCACAATCGGGGCCCTCATCCTCATCAAAGGCGGAGCGTTCGCCCTCTAGCTCGGAGCAACTTCACCACTCAGGGCCAGGAGGCGCTCCTGCATCGGCATGTGTTGGCGTTCAACCACTTTGGTGATGTCCCGGCCCGTATCCGCTATGACAATCTAAAACGGGCGGTGGCCAAGGTGCTCAAAGGCCGCAGCCGGCACCCGAACTACCAACACGAGCGAGCGCACCACAGAATCATGATCGTGTGTCACGAGAGACACGATCACAGTAGTTATACCGAAGACGTACCCGAGCCAACGGAATCGACAGGAGACCATTCCGGCTACCCTGCTGCGCTCGCAGCCGGGCGCGGAAGCAGGGTAGCCCCAGATTCAATGAGAAACGTCGCGATCGAAATTCTCATCCAATCTGGGGCAATGCAGGTCAGACTAGTAAATGTGCCCCAGATTCAATGAGAACGGACA
>NZ_JAZGLW010000021.1 GCF_036409155.1 Mycobacterium sp. 050128
GCCGTATCGAAGCTCGCGGACTCACCTCCGATACGTTGCTGTGCGGTCAACCGACAAGTCCCGCAGTTATCCTGTTGCATGCAGCAGGCCCAGGAGCCAATGCCGCCGCAAACTGGCACCACTTGATGTCCGACCTTGGTGAATTACCGGCTCTTCACAGTTGAGGGTGTAGAGGTGGTCGGCGCGTCGTTACCGGGATAGGGGTCGAGGTCTTCCGAAGATGAGGGTTCCTACACACCTGATCTGGAAGACCTCGACGTGCCTGACGCTACCTTCGCTCGCCCTGATCTGACTACGTTTTGCCGCGTCGATGAACTCGGGCTAGAGGTGACCGGCCAACACCTCGCCGCGGACCGAGCAGTGCTGGCGTGCCGGATCAGCGACGACGACTCGTGGTGTCGGCGCTGCGGCGAACAGGGCACCGTGCGTGACAGCGTCACCCGCCAACTTGCTCACGAGCCGTTCGGATGGCGGCCCACGACCCTACTGGTCACGATCCGCCGCTACCGCTGCCAAGGATGCGCCCATGTGTGGCGCCAAGACAGCGGCAAGGCCGCCGAACCGCGGGCCAAACTGTCCCGGCGCGGATTGCGGTGGGCGCTGGAAGCCATTGTCTGCCAACATCTGTCCGTGGCCCGGATCGCCGAAGCGCTGGCGGTATCGTGGAACACCGCCAACAACGCGGTGCTGGCCGAAGGACGCCGGGTCCTTATCGCCGACCCGGACCGCTTCGACGGTGTGCGGGTGATCGGCGTCGACGAACACGTCTGGCGGCACACCCGCCGCGGCGACAAGTACGTCACCGTCATCATCGATCTGACTCCGGTCCGCGACAAGACCGGCCCGGCCAGGCTGTTGGACATGGTCGAGGGCCGATCCAAGAAGGCATTCCAGGACTGGTTGACCGACCGGCCCAAGCAGTGGCGCGATGGTGTGGAAGTCGTTGCCATGGACGGATTCTCCGGGTTCAAGACCGCCACCACCGAAGAACTACCCGCGGCGGCGACAGTGATGGACCCCTTCCACGTGGTGCGCCTGGCCGGCAACGCCCTCGACGAATGCCGGCGTCGGGTCCAGCTGGACACCTGCGGGCACCGCGGCCGCAAGACCGATCCGCTCTACGCCTGCCGGCGCACCCTGCAGACAGGTGCCGATCTGCTCACCGACAAACAGAAGACCCGGCTGACCGCCCTGTTCTCCATCGACGCCCATGCCGAGGTCGAGGCCACCTGGACGATGTATCAACGCTGCGTGGCTGCCTACCGTGAACCAGACCGCAGCAAGGGCCGCACCATGATGGCCGCGCTGATCACCACGCTAAGCGCCGGTGTCCCCAAAGCCCTGCAGGAATTGCTCACCCTCGGCCGGACCCTCAAGAAGCGGGGCGCCGACGTGCTGGCCTACTTCGACCGGCCCGGCACTTCCAACGGGCCCACCGAAGCGATCAACGGCCGCCTCGAACACCTCCGCGGATCCGCCCTCGGTTTCCGCAATCTGACCAACTACATCGCCCGATCCCTGCTCGAGACCGGAGGCTTCAAACCCCAGCTCCTTCAACCTCGGCCGTCAGGAGCCCTTAACTCGTAGTCAGCGCGGCCAGAGCGTCGTTAGTCTCGGCCACCGAGAAACGGTCGGGATGCCAACCCAGGGGCAGCCAGTCCCGCATCTCCTCAGCACTGAGCCCCATGGGCGTTGCCTGCGGGTCGTATCCGCCACGAACCCATGCAGCGAGCTCCTCATAGCCGCCCAGGCCACCACAGTCCTCCGGCGGGCAGGCCATCTTGCCCTTCAGACAGACCGGAGCCGGGGGTGGATCATCAAAAACGTCTTCAACCACCAGCACGTGCTCCCATCCGTCGCCGAAGTCGTAGTCATAGAACAGGCGGTCGCCCTTATCGGATAACACCTGGTCGAGCCGCACGCTGTCCTCTGCGACACCTTCGTCGCCTTCACTGAGATCGAACTCGGTGACGAAGTAGGCACGGCTACGCCGGTCAGCCCCGACACCGAACTTGTGCAGGTGACCGTCCTGCCAGCCCATCGCGACCTGCAACACGACATGCAGCACATCGAGCATGAGGTCGCCCGGCAGGTCGAGACGACGCCAGATCGGCGGCTTGGCGTACATCAGGTCGACCCGCACCCGGAAACCCTGCGCTCGCTCCGGCACAGCCCGGATCACTGGCGTCGGCTCATCGAACACTCCCGCGAACACGTCCCGGCCGGCGTCGGCCATTAGCTTCTGAAGCAACGCCAGGTCCGCACTAGCCCGGGACACGCCGCTCTCCCTCTTCCGCTTCTTCTTCGGCACACCCCCAGCCAACCAGAGCCCTCGACCACTACTCGAGACCAGCTGGCTCATTCGCAGGTTCTACACCCTCGACTGCGAAGAGCCTCTTTATCGCCCAGAATGATTGTCATTCGTTCCCTTCTCGGGTGTGATCGGGGTGGTGTCCCAGGAGCGGTGTAAAAGTGGCCTGATGTAGATTCCGCTCGCTTGCGTTCATGATCCTATGCGGTAGTGACCGGACCCCGTGAACTGGTCCACGGCGAACGAGAGTCGTTCAGTGGGTACAGGTGGCAGCGTAGCGGGCCGGTGGTTGGTAGCCCAGGGCCGAGTGCCGGCGGTGGTGGTTGTAGTCGTGTTTCCAGTCGCTGATGATCACCCGGGCCTGGGTCAGTGACCAGAAGCTGTTGATGTTGACTATTGACCGGACTAAGCAGCGACACGCCGACGTGTCTGGCGATCCCACGATGATCCGATTGCTACTTCTTGACCGTCCATCGACGGTGAGGAGTTCGAGTGTTCGATGCTGTGGATCGGGATGTCCGGTGGATCAAGATGTCTGGTTGGGGGCGGGTAGTTCCAGTCGATGATGTGGCCGGGTGGCTGGTCGTCGATCCTGATGGTGCTGTGGTGGAGCCGATTCGGCGGTTCCTGGTGGATTTTGTCGCGCGCGGCAATCGGGGTGGTTCTGTCCGCAGCTATGCGTATGTTCTGTTGCGCTGGTGGCGGTGGCTTTGCGCGGTGGGTGTCGAGTGGGATAAGGCGACCCCGGCCGAGGCGCGAGATTTGGTTCTGTGGCTGCAGCAGGCGACCAAGCAACGCCGTGCACCTCGGACGGTGTCTGCTGCCAGCGCCGGCACCGTCAATGCGGTGACCCGCAAACGCCACCTTGGCGATGGGTATGAGGCCCGTACCATCCGGCACAACAACGCGGTGGTGCGCAGCTTCTACGAGTTCTGGATCGACCGCGGTGGCGGGCCGCTGATCAACCCGGTGCGCCTGGAGCGCCACCATGGTCGACCGCATGCGCATCACAACCCGCTCGAACCGTTTCGCCCGGAGGGCAAGATCCGCTATAACCCGAAACTGCCCAAGGCGAAGCCACGCGCGATGCCCGACGAGCGATGGCGCGAGGTCTTTGGGGGCCTGAGCTCCAATCGGGATCGGGCGCTGCTGAGCATTGCGATCAGCAATGGTGCCCGCGCGGCAGAGCTGCTCGGACTGCGCTGCGTGGACATTGATTGGGGCGACCAACTCGTCCGCGTCTACCGCAAAGGGACTGGTGAGCCGCAGTGGTTGCCCACCAGCTCGGATTCGCTGGTGTGGCTGCGTCTGTATCTCAGCGATCTCAGCGATGCCCTGCAATCGAACGAGCCCCTTTGGTGGACCCTGCGCCGCCACGACCGCGGTGCTGGTCTTCGCCGCCAGCCGATGACATACGAGGCGTTACGCGCGGTGTTTCGTCGCGTCAATGCCGTGTTGGGCTCGAACTGGACTATGCACGACCTGCGCCATACCGCTGCGCTGCGGATGTCGCGCAGCGACACGCTGTCAATCCGCGACGTGCAAACGATCCTGGGCCACGCGCACCTGTCCACCACCGGCGACATTTATCTCGTCGAGGACGAAGCCCAAGTCGTTCGCCGGGTGCAGCGCCATCTCGACGAGCAGGGCGAGCATGCGCGCGCGACTCCGCGGATCGCCGCAGGCTACGACGCCGCCGCGCTGCGGGTGTTGCTGGGAGACATCCGGTGACCGCGCTGCAGTTGGCAACGGCTGGCGACCGCCGCCGCGGCCAGCCCTCATTTTCGCGGCGCTTCGAGCAGTTGGCTGATGTCGATCGCACCGGACCGATCGATCACCTGTCCATCGAAGAGGTTCTCGCGCTGATTCCAACCCTGCCCACCTGGAGTCCGCTGACCCGCACCGCGAAGCGCTACCAAATCGACGGTGCGAGAACGATCCTCGAATGGCTTGCCACCTTTCCCGGTGAGGGATGGCAGCAACGATGGATCATCGCCGGCGCCTACGAGGACAACGATTGGGTCGCTTGCCTGGTCGACGCGGACACGGGGCCGCACGCTACGGTGGTGAAACGAAATCGTCTGGTGGCCGGTGCGTTGGCGCTGCTGCTTGTTCGCGCGGTGCTACCCGGCTATGGGTTCCTGCAAGCGTATCGAGCCCACTCGCTCTTCGAGCACGCTCGAGAAGTGTTCCGGCCCGATCTGTTCGCCAAGGTTGATGCGAAAGCAGACGCGCTCGGTATCCGCGGCAGACAACTCGGGGAAGCGATCTTGGCCATCACGAGAATCGTGCTGCACACCGGCAAAGATGTCGACCAGTTGACCGCCGAGGACCTGTTGGAATTGAGGTCGTGGTACCTGTGCAGAAAGCATGGACAAACTGGACCCGCCCTGGCGTGGCGTCTGCTTCACGGTATCGCCGATCTCGGGCCGCATGCGATGCTAGAAGCAGTCAGGCTCGGCCAACGTCCCACCAGCCAGATTGTCGACCGGTATGGGGTGCGCGACAGCAACGTTCGGGCGGTGCTGGTGCGCTACCTCGACGAGCGCCGTCCCGGCCTGGACTATGACTCGTTCGAGCACCTTGCCGGCTTGCTAGTCAGAAACTTCTGGGCCGACATCGAACACCATCACCCAGACCTAGAGACGCTGCACCTGCCGCCCGACGTCGTTGAGGAATGGAAACAGCGCCTCAGAACCGTGGTTCGCGCAGACGGTTCCAGGCGAAATCGCAGTGAGCTCAGCTACTTTCAAATCCTTGTGTGTGTCCGCTCGTTCTATCTCGACATCCAGGAATGGGCCCTGGAAGACCCGACCTGGGCCCAGTGGGCGGCACCGAGCCCGGTGCGACGGGGCGAGACCGAAGGCTTCCGCAAAAGCAGGAACAAACTCGTCGCGAGGATGCATCAGCGGGTCAGGGACCGGCTCCCGCGCCTGCCTGTGCTGGTGAAGGCGGTCGAGGACCACCTTGCGGCGCAGACCGCACTACTGACGAGCGCTTCGGCAACCCCGATCAGACAGACCTTCACCCGCGACTCGCGCGGATACCTGCGCATCATCCCACCGACATACAACCGGCAGAAGTACCAAGACACCACACCACCTGTGCTCGTTGAGGACTTGGCCACCGGAGAGCGAATCAACCTGTCAGACAGTGAAGATGAGGCGTTCTGGTCATGGGCCATCGTCGAAACGCTGCGCCATACCGGCGTGCGCGTCGAGGAATTGACCGAACTCACCCACCTAGCGCTGGTCTCCTACAAACTGCCCGACACCGGAGAGATCGTGCCGATGCTCCAGATCGTTCCGTCCAAGACGAACGTGGAACGCCTCCTACTGGTTGGACCCGAACTGGCCAACGTCCTAGCGGCCATCATCACCCGTCTGCGCGACCAAAACGGCGGAACCATCGCCCTCACACCGCGTTACGATCCGCACGAGCGCACCACCGGGCCCGCGCTGCCGCACCTTTTCCAACGACGACGTGGCGCGTGGCGATGGTCAGTGATCAGCGCCAACGTCGTCAGCCGAATCCTCAGCCGCACCCTCGAGCGCTGCGACCTACGCGATGCCGCCGGTGAACCGCTGCGCTTCACCGCCCATGATTTCCGCAGAATGTTCGCCACCGAAGCAGTCAACGACGGGCTCCCGGTCCATATCGTCGCCCGGCTACTCGGACACGCCAACCTGAATACGAGCCACGCCTACATGGCCGTCTTTGATGACCACCTCGTGCGCACCTACCGCGCCTTCCTAGACGAGCGGCGCGCGCAGCGTCCCGAGGCCGAATACCGCGAACCAACAAACCAGGAATGGCGCGACTTCCAACAACACTTCCAGGAACGCAAGCTCGAACTCGGGGAATGCGGACGCCCCTACGGAACCAGCTGCAAGCATGAGCACGCGTGCATCAGATGCCCGAGCCTTCGACTGGACCCAGCCGCGCGACCACGACTCGTTGCCATTATCGCCAACCTCAACGCACGAATCGAAGAAGCCCGGCTCAACGGATGGCTCGGCGAAGTCCAAGGACTCCAAGTCAGCCTGGACGCCGCCGCCAACAAACTGGCCAATCTCGACCGGATGCGCAAGCACCGACCCACAGACCCAGTCAGCCTCGGAATCCCTGTCATCGCCGACCCTCCACAGCCGAGCGAGCGTCGGTGAGGAACCCGCCACACGGCTGGTGGTATTGCTAGCGTGGAGTCAACGTTCGGCAGCCTCACCCCGCAACAGGATCGGATGGGTCGGCCTTGAGCATGAAGAAGCCGCAGTACTCGAAGAGAGCGGTCAGGTCCAAGGACGGTACGACAATCGGTTTCCGCCAACTCGGTCACGGTCCCGGCGTGGTGATCTTGCACGGCGGCGCACTCGGGTCACAGCACTATATGAAGCTGGGCGCCGCCCTGGCCGACGAGTTCACCATCTACCTTCCGGATCGACGCGGCCGCGGAATGAGCGGGCCCTACGGGCCGCACTACAGCATCGACCGCGAGGACGAGGACCTCGACGCCATCGTCACCGACACCGGTGCACAGTATGTCTTCGGGGCCGCCGATGGCGGGTTGTTTGCGCTGCATGCGTCGATGTCGATACCGGCGATCCGCAAGGTCGCGGTCTTTGAACCGGTCCTGTTCGTCGGCCAACCCGGAATGGACGAATTCAAAGAAGTGATCGGCCGCGCGGAACGGCTGGTGGCCAGCGGTGATGTCGCCGCGGCGATGGCGGGTCTGGCAAAGGACGCGTTGGGGGCACCGTCGGTTTCAGCACCATATCGCCTGTTGGGCCGCATGATGGCGCAGCCGATCTTCTGCCGCATGATGCTGTGGGCCGACGCCCGACGGGTCAAGGGCGACGATGTAGCGCTGCGTAACTTGATTCCCGCGCTGGTACCTGAACTGCAGCAGGTCAAGGCCACCGAGGGAACCATCGAGGACTACAAGAACGTGACCGCCGAGGTCTTGCTGCTGTGCGGCGCCGAAGCCCCGCCGCTTTTCACAGGCACCCTGGACGCTCTCGCGAACGTGCTGCCGCGGGCGACTCGTGTCGAACTACCCGGACTGAACCACGCTGCCGCCCAAGACCCGGGCGGCAAGCCCGCGGTCATCGCCGACCAACTGGGGCGGTTCTTTAGCAGCGGTACGTGACCGCGCCGCTGACCCGCAAGCGGGCGGCGATGCGATAAAGAAATGCCCGAGTTACGGATAAACGCGAAAATCAAGTCCGGAAAATGAGGCATTCGTCGCGGATGCGGGAGTTGAACGACTCGATGTAGCCGTTGCGCCACGGCTCTCCGGGCGGGATGAAGTGGAGGCCGACCTGTCCGGCGGCCCAGTCGGCCATTGCACTGCAGGCTAATTCGGGTCCGTTGTCACAGCGCAGTACCACAGGATAGGCGCCGCGCTGGGCGGCCAGGCGGTTGAGTTCAGCGATCAAGTCCTCGCCGGTGATACTGCGCTCGACCATCCCACCGAGGCATTCGCGGGTGTGCTCGTCGACAATAGAGACGATCTTGACCGGCCGCCCGTCAGTGGTGACGTCGAACTGGAAGTCCACCGCCCACACCCGGTTGGGCGCATCGGCGGTAGGAACGTCAGCGGCGGTGGAGGTGCCGTGGCGTTTACGTCGGCGCCGCTGGGGCACCCGCAGGCCTTCTTCGCGCCAAAGCCGTTGAACCTTCTTGTGATTCACAATCCATCCTTCGCCGCGGGCATCGTGATAGGCGGGCCGAAACCCCCGCCGTGGGTGATCCTTGGCATAGGCGCGCAACCAGGCCCGCAACGCCGCATCAGGATCCTCTGGCGTGGCTGCCAGAGACTCGTGTCGTTGGGTGGCGCGGTGCTGCCCGGTCACGCGGCAGGCGAACCGTTCGCTGACCCCCAGCACCCGCTGGAGGTGACGAACGGCTGCCCGCCGGCGTTCCGGGCTTAGAAGTTTCCCTTCGCGATCTCCTTGAGCGCGACCTTCTCCAACTCGGCGTCCGCCAACAACCGCTTGAGCGTGGCGTTCTCACGTTCGAGGTCCTTGAGCCGTTTGGCGTCTTCGGCCTTCAGCCCACCGAACTGGTTACGCCAGCGGTGATACGTCGCTTCGGAGACACCCAGCTCGCGGCACACCGCCGCGGTGTCCTTGCCTTCAGCCAGCAGCTGATCGGCCGCCATCAGCTTGCGCACAATCTGCTCGGGACTGTGCCGCTTCCTCGTTGCCATGATCTTGTCGAGCCTTCCTGCCCAAAACGTGGGCCGCAAGACTCTCATAAGCCATGGATCAACCGATCGGGGTCAGGCCACCGGGGTCTCGGCGTCATCGGCATCTTGGGTGTGCTGCGGTTGGCGCCAGCGCCGCGCTGTGTTGTCGCTGCCACGAGGGTGCACGACCTGAGGCCACCAGAACCAGCGTCCCAGCATTCGACTTGGATAACGTGGTGCTGCTGCCACACGTAGGCAGCGCGACAGCTCGGACACGTCGCGCAATGGCGCTGCTCGCGATTCGCAACCTACAGAGCTATCTCGATAGTGGCAGGCTTGCGACACCGGTGCTTTCGCCCCGCCGACGGCGATAATCCCCGACTTTTCGGGCAACGGCGGTTGGGTGAACTCACGATCTGTTCCATCGATGCGCAGCCGACCAATTCCAGCGACGATTCGGTCGAGCTCTTTGGCGACCAGTTGATCCAGGTCATCGGTATCATGGAGGCCATCGAAGATGGATTCTCAAGAGGGCACGGGCGTTGGTAGTTCCGGTGACCGGAC
>NZ_JAZGLW010000022.1 GCF_036409155.1 Mycobacterium sp. 050128
AGACACTCGGGTGGAAGACACCCGCCGAAGCATTCAACGAGCAACTACTCTCACTCCAACAAGCCGGTGTTGCATCGACCGGTTGAATCAGGTCAATTTCGCAGCCGAAAGTTCGTCCGCGCCCTGGGCCACCACGACATGGTCGGCTCCATGGGCCGCGTCGGGGCAGCCGGTGACAACGCGGCCATGGAGAGCTTCTTTGCCCTGCTGCAGAAGAACGTCCTCGACCGCCGCCGCTGGGACACCCGCGAGCAGCTGCGCATCGCCATCGTCACCTGGATCGAACGCACCTACCACCGTCGCCGACGACAAGTCGCTCTCGGCAGGTTGACCCCCATCGAATTCGAAGCAATCATGACCACACCGGCCAGTCAGGCCGCGTGAAGGAACTGTCACCTATCGGTGCAGCAGACCCGTACTCAGTGATAAGTACTAGGCCCGGTTTCGCCACCGGGTGGTTGGTAGCCCGCCGCTGAGTTCCGCAGCTGCCAGATCTGCGCTGGGCACAAAATATTGACCGCATATGAGACGAGGTAATTGGCCGCGAACTCGTCGTTGGGGGTGACGTCCCTCTTCACGTCGCCGATGATTTGCGCGTAGCTGTTCCCCTGGCTGGCCTTGTTGCAGATCACATAGCCATAGCCGATCGCGTCATCGTTCGGAAAATTGTAATGGCGCCGCACCGCTACGTCATAGACATACTCCACCTCGGGCGCCGGCGCGGCATGCGCCCGAGGCGCACTCGTTTGCGCGACTCCGCCCAAGACAACCGCGGCAGTGAACAACTCGACCGCCAGTGACGTGCTTCGCTTCATCACCGGGCACTCGAAGGAGCGGCCGGTATAGCCGCAACGGATCCGATGACAGCCAACGCTCGGTCGAGATACGACGTGATTGGGCTCAGCATGGTCATCGCCACGCCTATATGACATAACGATAAGTCGCCTCGGAGACATCCAGCTCGCACGAGCAGATAGGTGACGGGGTCTATTCCTTTTCCCTCGGCCAGAGGCCGATCGGCCGCCATCTACTTCACCAGGCGGTTCAATCCGACAACCGACTTGCTACCCACTAGATATCACCCCTACTGACCCGATAGCGAGTCACTGTCATGGTTTGGTCCAAGCGACGGCCATACCCATCAGTGCTCGCGGAATCGGCTCATAGACACTAGTCCAGGGCGTCTGACCGCCCACAGCTCCGGATGCACAGATCCACGATCTTAACTCGATATTGCCGCTCGCAAGAAGGTCATCGGAGGCCAGGTTGCTCAACTCGTAACCCTTCCCGGCGGCGAGGAACTCCAGACTGCGGCGATCGAAGTCTTCGTCAATCGAGCCGTGAACGTACGGTCCATCGTAGGCAACCCATGGGTATCCGGCCGTGAAGTGCGACAGCCCCCCCGACGCATAGACGCCTACCCGCTCATCAGCGGGACGACATAGTCGCACCGCGTCAGCGATTGCGCAGCCCAAAGCGAAACAACGTTTCGGCGACAACGACGGCATATGAATGGCATTAAGGAACATCAACACGACAGGGATTGCGTGGTCTCCGAGGATGTGCGCCAAGATCTCACCATGCGCATGCGAGCGCAAGGTCTTCTCACGGAATTCCACCACGCCGGTGACGTCGAACCCCGACTTGACCGTCTGTTCATACACGTCCTGACTTAGGGAAGACGCACTTGCCCAGTGCCGGGAGACGGAGGAAAATCGTTCGGAAAGAATGAAATCTGCTCCTGTGTAAATCGCAATCTGCGGAAGTGCCGATCCGTCGAAGTTCTCATTCTGGTCGTCACCGATGACGATGAGGCAATCCAGACGATCACGCCGAATATTGTTTCGCAATCGTTGAAGTCCGCCTTGGATCCGGGCGTACCGCGCCGCAGCGGCTTCAAATGATTCGTCGTATTCACCTGGTGGGCACGTAGCGACCCGTCCGTGACGTCGTTCGTAGTTTTCTCGGTTTTTGTTCCGAAATTCTTCCCATCCGTCGGGTTCGATGAAGGTGAAGGCATGCGAGGATGCATATCCCGCGACGATTTCACCCACGGCTCCCCCTGGGATAAGTCTCTAGTTTTGAGGGTTTGTCAGTTCCGTTCACAGCCAAATCTCCTGCGAGAGAAGAACTTCGCACCCTTCATGGGCTGATCGAAGTATTGCGAAGCACACCTCGAGAGTTGCCCGTCCCCACCGGCCGTCGTGCTGAACCGGACGATCTTGCGTGATCGCCTGGTGCAGTTCAGCCAACTCGGCGGCCCGCCCGCGCATCGTCCGCGCGACAGGTATCTCCCTTGATCCGTCTTGCCCGTACACCACCAGGCCGTCGGGCGATTGTCTGATGGCGCCGCGTTCACAGCTAACCACGGTGAGGCCGAAGTAGGGATGGTTCACGATCTCACCCGACGTGGAATAGCCCCATATTTCCCGAGAGTCATCGGTGGCCGTGTCAGTACCATAACGGCCCTGCTCCTTCTGGGCTTCGAGCGCCGTTTCCAGTTGGTTGGCGTTAAGGCTTAGCTGCTCGAAGTTGCGACGGACGCGCAGGTTGGTATCCGGTCTGCGGACGCCGCCGTCTTCTGCCACCCACGAGTGCAGTTCTGCGGTGTCAAAGTATGCGTGGCCGTCGTAGACGAGTGTGGCCGACACCCCTGACTCGAACTCCAAGTGGCACGTGTACCCTCCAACGCATTCCCGAACATCGTCCCAGACCGTTGACGCGCGTACACTTCTGACCGCAGAACCGGCGATTTGCCGGACGATGTCCACCTGGTGGGGCCCCTGGTTGAGGACCGGCCCGCTTGTCGCGCGCAGCTCGGAGGTCGGCCAAGGCCGCCGGTTGAAGTCATTGAAGTTCCACGTGTTCACCATCAGCAATTCGCCGAGCTCCTGGCTGCGCACCAGATCAGCTATGGCACGAATTGGAGCGTCAAAGCTGTGTGTGTGTCCGGCCATCATTTTGACGCCTGCTTCATCCGCCGCATCGACCATTTCCGCGCACTCTTCGACGGACAATGCCAGCGGCTTCTCCACGATCATGTGCTTGCCGTGGTGAGCCGCCATGAGGGCATGCTCATGGTGCAGCTCGGGTGGTGTGGCGATGTAAACCACCTCGACGTTGGGGTCGGCGCAAAGGTGTTCTACATCCGTATATGTTCGACAGCCGAACTCATCGGCGAAGCGGGCCAGCGCCTGCGCCCGGGTGTCGGCCGCGGCCACCACCCGATACGGCAGCGACGACATGTCGGGGTACTGTTGAAAAATCCGTGCTACTGCCTGGCCGATTCCGAGAAATCCTAGGCCCAGTTCGCGTGCTGGAGCTCTATCCGTCACCGACGAACCTCTCTGTGGGATTAGCGAGCGCGGGCATTAGAAGAAAATTGATATCGCTCGCGGTAACACGCTGTGGGCCAGCGTGATTACCCTCGCTGCGAGCTGCAGCCCACCGTGCTCGTCGCGACGCAGGACGTCTTGTCGCTTGCCTGCAAAGAGGTTCTCATGGCGCTCATGGCGCACGAGGAACACCATGACGCTGGACCGGACACCCACCTCGCGATCGTCCCCGTCAGTCACCAGGATGTCGCTGACGATCCGCTGGGTGATCGTGCGCGGCGTCTCGCCAGGCGCAAGCCCTGTTGCCAGCCTGGCGATCCGCAGGTTCAGGGACTCATAGTCGTCGTTGAAGAGAAAGAACGGCGGTAGGCCCTCATCTCGAGTGTCCGGATGCGTGCTGGATTCCGGGAAGGGCATAACGTAACGCACATCCTTGGCGACCATCGTCTGTAGCCACTCGGCCATCAGACCGTCATCGAGCAGCATCGTCTCGCGGGCATAAAATTCGTTGACGCGCAGCCGCAGGTCGAGATCCAACATGCCAGTCTCCACGGTCAGCCCAACTCCGTTATTGCCCGAAGCCAGTGCCGATAGAACTCCCGCTGGTAACTTTCACTGATCTGCGGGCGGACATTGCCGGGCAGCTCTGCTATCAGGGACTCGGCGGGCTCGACGTCTTGGCCGAGCGAGTAATCGAACATCACTTCGCGGGCGACGCCTGTGTCGAGTGCGTCTGTGAGGCGCTCGAAGTTCTCGTGGTCATCCGGTGCGACCAGGCCCGCCGCCGATTGCCGCTGACTCAAGACGAAGACCATGCGCTCCTTGACCGAAGGGGGCGCTGACTTCTCCACCAAACACCACTCCCACACTTCGGTCAACCGCGGGCCCCGAGGCTGCCAAAGGACGAATCCACGACCGTAGAACGCTGTTCCCAGTCCAATCATGCTGAAATTCGGAAAAATATTGGCTGCATGGAAGCTGTACGGCTGCACCGCGTTTCCCGCCAGTCGTGCACTCTGTCGGCGATAGCGTTCCCGCAGCCATTCAACTGCCTCCGGGCCGAGTGTGTCGGCCTGGGCGAGATCATCTTGGTAGAAGTTGTCACCGACCGCTAGCTGCAACAACCCGTGGGGAGCCTCACCCGCGGCGACCACACTGTAGTGCGTTCCCTCGTCGATTGAGAAATTGATGCGGGACAGCCGCTTGCCGTTCGCCAGAGCGGTGACCGATCCGTGGGTCGCGCCGAAATGGTATTGGTCGCCACCGAAGTTCTCCGCCAACAACTTCCAGTTGGCTGGGATCAAGTAGCGATGCAGGCCCGGTACGACCTGCAGACCCTGCGGGTCGCTGTCCAGCAGAAAATTGTCGAGATACCAAAGCAAGCTCTCGCCTAAGTAGTCGCTCAGCGACGGGCTGGCCGGGTCCCAGCATGCAAAGATGAGACCCTTGTGGGTAGCCACCCGTGGGGACACCAGACTCATGTTGTCTTTGTCGAACAGCGCCCCATAGGCGCTCTCGCCTAATGGAACGTGGCGCAGCTGGCCGTCGGTGTTGTAGCTCCAGCCGTGGTAGCTACAGCGGAAGATATTGGCGTTGCCCTTGTCAAATTGGCAGACCTTGTTGCCCCGATGGCGGCACTTGTTAAGAAGGACACGAACGTTGGATTCCTTATCGCGGCATACGATGACCGCGTCATCGGCCATGTACGTCGTGATGAAGTCGCCCGGGTTCGGGATCATCGACTCGTGACCCACGAATAGCCATGTGCGCCTGAAGATCACGTTGAGCTCTCGTTGGTAGACCGCTTCGTCGTAGAAAGCCGACGAATCGACCAAGGGCGTCGGCGTCGCTTCTTGGGACATGATCGTCTCCATCAACGCTGCTCTGCGAATTCGCGACCGCCACCAAGATAGTCGGTGAGGATCTGGTTGAACAGGGCTGGACGTTCCCACTGCGGCCAATGACCGCAATCATCCATTAATGCGAATTTGGCTCCAGGAATGAGCTCGGCCGCGCGTCGTCCGAACTCTACAGTTGCCGACGGGTTGTGGCTCGTCCAAAGTACCAGTGTGGGCCGGGTGATGTCGGCAAGCCGTTCGGCCGTGAGGTTGTCCTCGGCGGTGGCCGCCGAGGGCGGAGCGGTCGCGTCGGAGAGCGCAGACTGCGCGCTCGCGTTCTGGTACAACTGCCATCGCAGCTCGACCAGTTCATCGGTTAGGTCGCGTTCAGGCTTGTTAAATAGCCAGGCCATTCGCTCCCGCACCGTGGCCGGACTCGGGTTGGCTAGGAACTGTTTGGTGAGCCGGCCAAGCTCCGCCCGCCCCGCAGCGGTGCGGGCCTCCGCATCAACGCCGACCTGAAGCGTCAGCCGCGCGCCGCACACATAGACCAATCGGTCCACTCGATCGGGGCGTTCTTTCGTAGTCCAGGCCGCGACCCAGCCGCCAAGCGACTCACCGACAAGGTGCGCTCGGCCGATACCCAAAACGTCCATGTAGCCGAGGAGGTGATTCACATAGTCTGTGCGCTCCGCGGCCCCTTCGCCCGCACCTGTGAAACCGTGGCCGAGCAAATCGAGCGCGTGCACACGAAAGTTGCGTGCGAGCGGCAAGACGTTACGGGCGAAGGCCTCGGCGTGACCACCCCCACCATGTAACAGAACCAGATCAGGACCCTCCCCTGCTTGGATTGCTCTCGTTCGGATCCCCGCCACGTCCACAAAGCGCGTCTCCGCCCCGAGCAGGTTCAGCCAGATTGACCGGTTCTGCAGCAATGGTGCACCCTCACGTAGTTTGAGTTAACGCCTAATGCTTATCACAAGTCCCCGAATATCTGCAACCAAGAAATTTAGGACGGCATATAAATCACCGCGACGGGGCAAGGAACTGGCCGGGCGATCTGTTGCGGGCTCCACCGTTGAGCGAGCAGGTCGGCGATCAGGTCGCATAGGGCAGGGTTCTAGTCGATCCGCCGCGTGGCGACGGGCTCTGCGTTGGACTGCCCCGCGGTGCGCTTCGAACGCCCCGTACCGGCCGTCTCGGCGGCTGTTGCGGCGCAACTCCCTCGATACGGTCGACGGCGCCCGGCCAAGCTTGGAGGCGATCTGCCGGATACTCAACGCCATTGCGGCGCAGATCGGCTATGGCGATCCGCTCCTGTTCGGATAGAGATCGATCGCTGATTTGGCGCACAGCCAAACGAATGGAGTGCGGGCACGAATCCGACGGCTTCGCCACGCCGATAGGTTTTGCAACCTCGCGCCCAGTTGTTTGCTGAGGTACGGAACACCCCCCACTTCGCGATCCGCCGCCGAGACGGACCAGCCCCGGGCGCTCGGCCCAGGGCAATGGCGCGCCCGCGGAATCCATCACGTAGACGCATTGGCAAGCCGGACGTCGACCATGATGAGCCTGCTCGGCGAGCGGGATTCATGTGGGAGGGCAGCAGGAAACCGACAGTCTCCATGCGGAAGTCGCGGGCGGCTCCGAAATGCTGGATCGACACGTCGGCCGCAGCGCAGTGCATGGCTGTGCGGGCCACCGTGCCGAGGCCGGGCAACAGCAGCACCCCGATCCGCGCATTTTCCGCCTCCTACCGATCGCGACAAGATCAAGACGTCGATCGCCGTGATGCCAGCCTCGGCGTAGCGGACGGCGTTCGCCACGTGCGCCTTGACATGCTGGTCGCCTCGAGCACCGGGGCCGGCAGGTCCTGGGCCAACAGCCAGTCTCCGGCAGAAGCCTGCAAACCCAGCGCGGCCGCCCGGGCCAGCCCGTCAGACGCCGGATCTACCCCCGACCATGTACCCCGCACGTCGACGTACTCGCTCCCGCCGCAGCTTCGCCAGCAGGTCGTTCCGATATTGCCGGGCCCGACGATCGCGCTGTCGCCCGGCGCGGGGCGTCGCCCACCGTGGTCATCGGATGCCACCTTCCTTGGCGAACGTGGCGGTCACCGAGCCCATCCCGGCGAACTCTGCCGTCACCACATCCCCAGCGGTTACTGGAATCGCCGCCATCACCGAGCCGGGCAGCACCACGTGCCCGGCCTCCAGAACGACCCCGCGCGGCCCAAGAATGTTGGCCAACCATACCAACGCGTTCAGCGGCGAACCCAGGACCGCAGCACCAGCGCCAGTACCGATCAGCTCCGCATTGCGGTGCAGCACACCACCAACCAACCGGACATCCACCTGCGAAAGCGGGGTAGCTTTACTACCCAACAACACCCCGCCCGAGGACGCGTTGTCAGCGACGGTGTCCACCAGCTTGATGTTCCAGCCCCGGATCCGCGAATCGATGATCTCCAGTGCCGGAGTCACAAACGCCACCGCCGCCATCGCCTCGGCGACCGTGACCCCCGGCCCGGCCAGCGGCTTGCCGAGCACGAACGCGATCTCCGGCTCCACCTTCGGCGCCAAGAACCTCGACGAGTCGATCGGCTCCGACTCAAGGAAAAACATTGCATCGGTCAGGTGCCCGAAGTCGGGCTGGCCGACCCCCAACTGGCGCTGCATAGCTGCTGAACTCAACCCCACCTTGTGACCCTTGATCAGCGCGCCATCGGCCTGCCACCGTTGGACCTGGCCCACCTGGATCGCATACGCGTCGTCGACGGTCAGGCCCGGGAAGCGGTCAGTCAACGGGTCAATTGGCTCGCCGGTACGATACGCGGCCAGCAGTAGCTCGACCGACTCCGCTCGCGCCCGGGTGGTGGTGATCTCACTACTTTGGTCCACGTTATCGCCGCCTGCCTTCATCGCCGCAAAACACCGCGGCAATCGCACCTTCGCGGGCCTGAAACCGTTCGCGAACGCGGTAGACGTTTATCGCCGCACTTGGACCGTGCCTTTGCCAGGGGCGACAATGCAAGCCATGGGTTCCACTGAGCGGCACGACAACCAGGATTTCCCACCATCGGTGCTGCCCGCGCGATGGCGATCCTGGCAGCCTTTGACAGTGAACGCCGGCCGCTTGGAACAACTGAACTTGCTCGCCGGACCGGGCTCGCCAAATCCACTGTGCACCGACTGACCCGTGAACTGGGCCGGCACACGTTGGAACGCCGCAGCGACGGGGTCGTACTGGGGCTACCGCTATCCGACCTTGGTCAACTAGACGGTATGGAGGCGACTTGAGGCCGAAGGCCTCGGGCTGCAATTGGACGTGGGTTGCCGGTGGCGGGTGAACACTCGCTCCGGTAGAGCCA
>NZ_JAZGLW010000023.1 GCF_036409155.1 Mycobacterium sp. 050128
CGAGCTGACACCGATCAAACGAAAGCCGCCCCGGACCAACCGGGGCGGCTTTCACCTGCCTCTTGACAAAGAATGCCTACATATCAGTTGTACTGCCCAGGCAGGTTGGTTGAACAGATGTGACGACACGCTGTAGCGGTCGTTGGTGGGTGAAGGTCTCCTGTCGTGGAGTGGAGCTGCTACCACTTCACCGCACGAACAGGAGACCTTCATGGTCCACGCTAATGCCGTATTGACTCCTCGTGGGCGCTTGTTGCTGGCGCGTCGAGTCGTTGACGAGGGCTGGCCGATCGTCCGCGCCGCCGAGCATTTCCACGTGTCTTGGCCAACTGCCAAACGCTGGGCGTCGCGCTATGCGGCGATGGGGGCGGCCGGGATGACCGATCGGTCCAGCCGACCCCACCACTGTCCGAAGCGCACACCACAACCGGTGGTGCGCAAGATCGTGCATTTGCGATGGCACCACCGGCTTTCTCCACTGGCCATTGCGTCTCGGTTATCGATGCCGGCCTCCACGGTGCACGCGGTGTTGGTGCGGTGTCGACTGAATCGGCTGTCGCACATTGACATCCGCACTGGTGAAGTCATCCGCCGCTATGAACATGACCACCCCGGTTCGCTGATCCACGTCGACGTCAAGAAACTGGGCAACATCCCCGACGGTGGGGGCTGGCGCTTCGTGGGGCGCGCTCAAGGTTGGAAGAACCGACGATCCATGCCCACCGCCAAACGCAGCCGGTACCGCAACGAGTTGATGGGCCATTCCTTCGTGCACACCGTGATCGACGACCACTCCCGAGTGGCTTATGCCGAGATCCACGACGACGAAACCGCGGCTACTGCCATCGCGGTGCTGCGCCGCGCTATCGCTTGGTTCGCTGCTCGGGGCGTGGCTGTCAAGCACGTGCTATCAGACAACGGCTCCTGCTACCGCGCCCATGCCTGGCGCGACGCCTGTGCTGAGCTGCACGTCACGCCCAAACGGACCCGCGCTTACCGGCCCCAGACCAACGGCAAGATCGAACGCTTCACCGCACCATGGCCGCCGAATGGGCCTTCGCCCGCCACTACTCCAACGAACGCACCCGCCGCTCCGCCCTACCGGCCTGGCTGCACACCTACAATCACTGTGAGTCTTCACTCCTCGATCGGGAAGGTCCCACCCATCACGCGGTTGACCAACCTGCCTGGGCAGTACAACTAGTCGATTCAGAGCCACGCTCCTAATGAGGCCGGGGGGCGTGAACTTCTGCATCGGGCGCTGGCCCGGCTCGGTAGTGTGCGAAGGTGAGCGCCAAATCCGCTCGCTGACTCTCCTTGAGCAGGTCAATGCTTCGCGTCTGCGATACCTACGCTGACTGCCCGGCGTGAACTAGGCGCAATGCGTACCCGGACCCACGGCCGAACGCGGCTGTCCTCGCGACCGTTGCGCCGCCAATTATCACGACGGAACATGTGGGCGACACTGTACGCGGGCTGTCGTCGGCTGCGACCCCACCAAAGGCACACTCTAGCGCGAATCGGAGTTTGCGTCGCGCCGCGCGGATAGACGTGCCAGATCTGCGAAGCGATGATGATACCGGCAGGGCAGGTAAGCGAGCAGTTTGGCGTGTGCAGAATCGCAGCGGCGGAACGGGACCAGAGCAAATGACTATGCCCGTTCGGAATAGACGGCATCGTTCCGTCGCCGAAGCGGGTTCTCAGCTGAGCGCGGAAGTCGTACACCGTGCGTCGCCCTCTTCGCAGTCCCATACTCCACTCTTTCACTGGCCACCGCCGCGACTAGTCATATGAAGGAGACGAAGAAAGCATGATCGCTACTACGGAGATCGGGTCCGTTGCCAGGGCATGGGCCGCCGAGAATCTTCGGGGCTTCTACATGTGTCCCGTCACTCCCCTCAGCGAGGACTTCGAACTCGACGAGGAAGGCTTGCGGCATAACATCGACGCCTTGGCAGAAATGGGCTGCGCGGGTCTCGTCGTCGGCGGGGTCATTTGATGCGCATCATGATCCTCGGCGCCGGCGGGCTCGGTTCGGTCCTCGGAGGTTACCTGGCAACGACGGGCGTTGATGTGACCCTGGTGGGTCGGCCGGCGCACGTCGAGGCGATCCAACGTGACGGACTGCGGATCGTGGGCCGCCGGGGCGACGTGCTTGTCGGTGATAACTTGACGGCGGTCGACCACGTCACCGACGCCATAGGGCCCTTTGATTACCTCATTCTGGCGGTCAAAGGGAAGGACACCGCGCAGGCCCTGACCGATGCCGATCCCATGCGGGACGTCGTGACTACCGCCCTGTCGGTGCAGAACACCGCGGAAAAAGACGCGATGCTCGCACATTGGCTCGGTCGCGACCGGGTGATCGGCGCCTCCACCATCGAGGGCGGGGTCTTGGTCACGCCAGGCCTTGTACGCAACCACCTTTCGGCACGCGTGACAGCGTACTTCGGCGAGCTCGATGGGTCGCAGAGTCCACGTGTGGACGCCATCGCTGCTGCCTTCAACGCTGCGGGCCTGCCTGCGGAGGCGGTGGCCAACATCGAGCAGGTGGAGTGGGAGAAGCTGGCCCAGATATCGCTCGCCGCTG
The DNA here is from genome assembly GCF_036409155.1 of Mycobacterium sp. 050128. Taxonomy (NCBI): domain Bacteria; kingdom Bacillati; phylum Actinomycetota; class Actinomycetes; order Mycobacteriales; family Mycobacteriaceae; genus Mycobacterium; species Mycobacterium sp. 050128. The sequence continues at coordinate 2,591 of NZ_JAZGLW010000023.1, forward strand.
CGTGGTCGGTCACGACGTTGGGCACGATCCGGGGGACCTCGGTGTTTGAGGGCATGGAGGTACCCGAGGGGGCTGCGTACTTCGTCGCGCTAGCCAAGGACCTTCTCGCGGTCTACCGGGCCAAAGGATACGAGCCGCAGAACTTCTATGCACCACTGTCGCGGTTGAAAGAGCTCGACGCCCTCCCGACCGTTGAGGCGATCGAGTTCGTCATCAAGCAGGGCAAAATGATGCGCGAACAGGGAAGCTCGGGCTACCCCTCGATGTACGAGGATGTTGTGCGGCGCCGCAAGACCGAGGTCGACTTCATGCTGGGTCCTTACCTTGCCGCCGCCGAAACGCTGGGCATCGAGGCGCCAGCGCTCCGGACCGCTTACCAGATCATAAAGACCATCGACCGGTTCCTGGAATAGGCGCTTTGCGTGCGATCTGGGATCGGGAATGTCGTTGCGGGACGGCGTATTCGGGCCATGGTTGGGGATGTCGAGGGGTGTTATACGGCGCCTACCTATGTCAAACGTTGCATTCATCGGCTGCCGGGTGGTAGCTGGCCGGCCCGGCGAGTGATTTGTCGAAGTGCTGGCGAAGATGTGTGAGCGCCGCGCTGGACACCACCATCAGAACCAGGCGATTCATTCGCCGCCATCTGCGGCTCTTCGCGGGTCTAGCTGAAACTGCGCAACCGCGGCGTCCGCGTCGGCCGCAAACGAGTCGGGCGGATCATGCTCGAAAACATCAGCGCGAATCGGAGTTTGCGCAGCGCTGCGGGGATAGACGCGGCGAGCACCTCAGCCGAAGCTCGATATGGGCCGAACAGCATTGGTCTCGTTCTACGTTCGCACGCCTGCAGGATTGGATGTGGAATACGGATAGGGTTAGGTCACCGTGGACGACGACAATTCGACAGTCGCGCAATGTCATAGGGAGGTGCGCGGCATCGGATGGTTGCACAGACCCGTCTCCGCTGGGCTGGCCATCCGCGCGTGTTGATGCCCCAAAGGCGCATCACCCGTCTGCTCGAAACCGAAAGCGGCTTAAACCTCGAATACTCGTAACGTCAATTTTCTGTGCGGCACAACCGAACACAAGTTTGGAGATAGGAGATGACATGTCCATTGTCGGCAGCGAAGGCGACATACAACAACTGATCACTGCGGGCAAGGAAAGCCTTGTGAAGGGGCGACTACCCGCCGGGCTGGTTGCCAATGCGGAGCTCTATGAGCTCGAAGCCGAGCGGGTTTTCGGCCCGTGCTGGCAGTTTCTGGCTCATGAGACGGAGGTGCCGCAGGCCGGCGACTATGTGGTCCGTTACCTGGCGGGCAGTTCGATCATCGTCGTGCGCGGTGAAGACGGCACGGTACGAGCGATGGCCAATTCGTGCCGTCATCGCGGAACGATGTTGTGCCGCACCGAGATGGGCAACACTTCACACTTCCGGTGCCCGTATCACGGGTGGACATATAAGAACACCGGAACCCTCGCTGGGGTACCGGCGCAGCAGGACGTTTACGGCGTCGAAATGGACAAGAGTATGTGGAGCCTGACCCCTGTTCCACACGTTGATAACTATGGTGGCCTGATCTTCGGTTGTCTGGACGATAAGGCACCCTCTCTCGCCGACTACCTGGGCGATATGACCTGGTATCTGGACCTGATCACCAAACGCAGTCCGGGCGGTCTCGAGGTGCGTGGTGAACCGCAGCGATGGATTATCGACGCCAACTGGAAACTCGGCTCGGACAACTTTGTCGGTGATGCTTACCACACGCTGATGACGCACCGTTCGGGGGTGGAACTCGGTCTGGTTCCGCCGGATCCGAAGTTCGCATCATGGCCAGCGCATATCAGCCTTTGCAACGGTCACGGACTCGGCGTCCTGGGTGTGCCACCCGGAGCGCCGATGCCGCCCTTCATGGGCTACCCACAAGAGATCGTCGACGGACTCCTCGCGGCATACGGTGACCAAGAGCATGTGGATGTCTTGCGGGGCACTGGATTCATTCATGGCACGGTGTTTCCTAACTTGTCGTTTCTTAACGTCTGCATCGGTAAGGACCGCAACTCCCCGCCGGTTCCAATGCTGACGCTGCGCCTGTGGCGTCCGTTGTCGCATGACTCGATGGAAGTGTGGTCATGGTTTCTCGTCGAGAAAGAAGCCCCCGAAGCGTTCAAACATGAGTCGTACGAGACCTACGTCCGCACCTTCGGCACTTCCGGCGTGTTCGAGCAGGATGACGCCGAAACGTGGCGGGCTATCACAGCGGGAACTCAAGGTCGTCTTAACGGCAGCCAGATGCTGAACTTCGAAATGGGCATGGGGGTGCTTGACAGCGACGACACTTGGAAGGGCCCCGGCCGCGCGCTTTCCAGCGGGTACGCGGAGCGGAATCAGCGTGAATTCTGGGGTCGCTGGTTGGAGTTGATCAGCGATTCTGGCAGCGACGACGTGGGTGAGCACGGCGCACAGCCACGGCTGGTACGGAGCCCGATCGACGAGCAGGCCGTATAATGATTAGCCATGTAACCGATTGTCTAGCAATACAATTCGTTGAAACCAAGATGGATGGTGTGTGATGGTTGCGACCATAGAACAGCAGCTGCTTCTCCGGGCTGAGGTAGAGAATTTTCTGTTCGATGAGGCTGAGCTGCTAGATGACGGCCGGTTTCACGACTGGCTGGAACTTTGCGCCGAAGATATTCGCTACACGATCCCCGTGCGCCTGAGCAGAGAGCGCAGCAAGGGTGATGGCAATTCGACGATGATGACGCACTGGGACGATGACTACAGAGGGTTGCAGCTTCGGGTCTTACGTTTGGACACCGAATACGCATGGGCCGAAGATCCGCCGTCACGGATTCGTCACTTCGTGTCTAACGTGCGGGTTCGTCCGGTGGACGGATCCAACGAATTCGATGTCCGATCCGACCTTCTGGTGTTCCGCAACAGAGGTGACAGTCAAAAGCATGACCTCATCTCCGCAGAGCGCCATGACCGCATCCGGCGTACGGAAGCGGGTTTGCGGCTGGCACGCCGGCGGGTCGTGCTCGATCACGCCGTCATCGGTACCCACAATCTGGCCTTTTTCCTCTAAAGGGACCCGGTCTAATGCACCAGTTAGCGCTCCGAAGGTAGTCCAGTGACCGATCAGCCGGGAATGAAAACGACGATCGCGAACGAGTTCGCCACCGTCACCGTTAGCAAGGTATATACCCGCAACGGAGAACGCCTCGAGATTGCCAGCCCCCGCCTCGGGTATCGGATTCAGCTTGACCCGATGGAACTCGAGAGTCTGTCTTGGCAGCCGAAGGAGACGTTCTCACGGCTTCTGTATCACCCATACGGACCCGGCTAATACAACTGCCACGGTTTGGGATGCCCATACCGCTCCGTCTGCGTCAAAATTTGCAAGCGACTTCTGCTGTAACCGGAATTGGCTTGCTCGGGCCGAATTGAGGGGCCTTTGGATGTTGGTCGCCGCGCCCGGAATGAATCGCCTGTAAGTCTTTACCGGGCCAGCCGGGTAAAGACTTACAGGCGATTCACTACGCCGGAACATCACCATTGACCGTCGCGTCGGGCAAGAAACGCGCCGTGTTGGCCCGCCACGTCCGCAACCGCCGCCTGTATGGCGCGATCGACCAATGGGCCTGCTGGGCTCCTACGATCAGCCGCGCCGCCCGCACCTTCTACGACCAACGCCGCGCCGCCGACGACCTACACCACAAAGGCCATGCGCGCCCCGGGCAACCGACTCGTCGGCATCCTGCGCGGCTGCGTACACCACCACAGCATCTACCACGAACACACCGCCTGGGCCCACCGACAAACCAACCCCAACGGACATGCGGCTTGACAACTTACGAACCCGGGATTTCCAACCGCGGCCGGCCGACGTCGATGCCGCCGCCGTCGATTCCGAAGCGCCATCCGATCGTGGACAACCGTGTGGTATGCGACAGGCGGGGACGGAACCATGGCCACTAGTAGTGGCCGGCGAATCGCACATGCTGATCACCGTGATCGCGCTCATCGAAAATCCCCAGGTGTGCTCGCCGAAATTCCTCACCTGTGAGCAGCGGTCAGTGTAGTGCTTGGCGGTTTCCAGTGGTGGT
>NZ_JAZGLW010000024.1 GCF_036409155.1 Mycobacterium sp. 050128
ACTGCGGCCCGATCCCAGCCCCGTTCCCGCAACACCGTGCGCAACGCCACCGAGCGTTCCCGGCGAGCCCATAACCCATCACTGGGAACCGGCCTACGGCCTCCTCCACGCCGCATCCGAGCCATCCGCCGCATATTTTCACTCTGTGTCCCGACCACCACATGCTGGCGGGGCGCCTCAGCTGCACAGACTTTCACGCACAGCGGGCTATCACACTCATGCAAACCCAGCTCGTCTGGCTGAAGGAGCACACCGAGCCGACGCGCCAACGCGTACCGATGCGGCCGCACGCAAATCCCTTTACCCCTACGGTAAATGAAGAACCGACCATATCTGTCGTCGATTCCTGAAAAGTAGACCGCTGAGGGTCCCGCAATGTTGACCCACTTGGTGGTCTTTTGGAGGGATGCTCTCGGTGGAGGATTGGGCGGAGATTCGGCGGTTACATCGGGCTGAGGGGGTGCCGATCCGGGAAGTCGCTCGCCGGTTGGGGATTTCGCGGAATACGGTGCGGGCAGCGTTATCGTCGCAGCGGCCGCCGAGGTATGAACGCGAGCCTCGTGGCTCAGTGGCCGATGCTTATGAACCGCAGATTCGGGCGTTGTTGGCCGAGTGGCCAAAGATGCCTGCTCCTGTGATTGCCGAGCGGATCGGCTGGCCGTATTCGAGTTCGCCGTTGAAGAAGAAGCTGCAACGGATCCGCCCGGAGTATGTCGGGATTGATCCGGTCGACCGATTTGTGTATCGACCCGGCGAGATCGCGCAATGCGATCTGTGGTTTCCAGCGATCAAGATCCCGGTCGGCGAGGGACAAGAGCGTGTGTTGCCGGTGTTGGTGATGGTGTTGGGGTTCTCTCGGTCGATCGGTGCAGTGATGTTGCCTTCTCGGCAGGGTGGCGACATCTTGTCGGGCATGTGGTCGCTGATTTGTCGATGGGGACGGGTTCCGAAGACCTTGGTGTGGGATCGCGAGGCAGCCATCGGCGGAACGGGGCGGGTCTCGACGGCGGCAACGGCCTTCGCGGGAACGCTGGCCACCCGTGTTCAGCTGGCTCCGCCGCGAGATCCCGAATACAAGGGTTTGGTGGAGCGAGTCAACGGCTATCTGGAGACCTCGTTTCTGCCGGGGCGTCGCTTTGTCTCGCCAGCCGATTTCAACGCTCAACTCGCAGAGTGGTTGATACGGGCGAACACTCGCACGGTGCGGGCGATCGGGGCGCGGCCGGTTGATCTTTTCGAAACCGACTATCAGGCGATGCTGGAGCTTCCGCCAGTGGATCCCGCGATCGGTTTGATTCATCGCGTTCGGTTGTCTCGCGACTACTACGTGCGCGTCGATTCGGTGGACTATTCGGTCGACCCGCGAGTGATCGGCCGGTTCGTCGACGTCACGGCATCACTTGAGGACGTGACGGTGCGCTGCGATGGTCAGGTGGTGGCCCGGCACCGTCGATGCTGGGCCGCGCGGGCGACGATCACCGATCGGGCTCACGTCGACACCGCGGCTGGGTTGCGCAATGCGCTGGCTGATCAGCGTCGCCGGCGGTCCACGGCGACCCGCCGCCACCATGACGGGCATCCGGTAGCACTACGGGCCCTTCCGGATTATGACGCATTGTTCAGCGTCGACTTTGATTCTGCCCCAACAACAGTGAGGAACAGCTCATGAGCGCGGCCACCAAGACCAATAAGCAGCAGCCCAACAATAGCGCTGCACCGGCGATTGCTGATGTCTCACCGTTGGTTTCGATGCCTGCCGATGGGTTGCCGGCCCAGTTGGCCTATCTGACAAGGGTGTTGAAGACCCCGACGATTGGACGCTGCTGGGAACCTTTGGCTGCGCAAGCCCGCGATGACAACTGGTCTCACGAAGAGTATTTGGCTGCCCTGCTGCAGCGTCAGGTCGCTGACCGGGAATCGGCCGGCACGATTATGCGGATCCGCACCGCGCACTTCCCGCAGGTCAAAACGTTGGAGGACTTCAACCTCGATCACCTTCCGTCGTTGCGGCGAGATGTGCTCGCGCACTTGGCGACGGGCATGTTCGTGCCCAAGGCCGAGAACGTGATCTTGCTGGGACCCCCAGGGATCGGTAAGACCCATCTCGCGATCGGGTTGGGTGTCAAGGCGGCTCACGCCGGCTACAGTGTCCTCTTCGATACCGCTTCTAACTGGATCGCTCGATTGTCTGCAGCGCATCACGCCAACCGTTTGGAGGGCGAGTTAAAGAAGATTCGCCGCTACAAACTCATCATCATCGACGAGGTCGGCTACATTCCTTTCGATCAGGATGCCGCCAACCTGTTTTTTCAGCTGATCGCTTCCCGGTATGAGATCGGCTCGATCATGGTGACCTCAAATCTACCGTTCGGGCGCTGGGGTGAAACGTTTTCCGATGATGTGGTCGCCGCGGCGATGATCGATCGTCTCGTTCATCACGCCGAAGTGCTTACCCTGAGCGGAGATTCGTATCGCACGCGGGCGCGACGGGAACTGTTGACCAAGGACCGAGCGACCACCTGACACTGATCCGGCGTTGCGCTTCGCAGTGGGCTGGCTGCCACCAAACACCCTAGGGTGGACTGGGTGGTTGCCCGTGGCGCGACACAGTTGACGCAATAGCCTGCAGTATTTCGGTGGTGGGTTTACCTGTCGTGACTTCCATAGCCGAGAGCAGCAGCCCGCACAGGTTGACCAAACCGGTGATCAGCCCCTCGCCACCGTTGGGTTCGGCCAGGTAGTCATCGACGCGCTCGCCGAAGAAGGTGCAGTCATCCTGGCTCCAGGCGGTCATGACGTCAATCGCCCAGCGCGTCTTCTCGTCGTCGGCCATCACAACATCGGCACTCGCCGGCTTAGAAGATCAAGCCGGATGTCTTAGTGGTCGCTGCAGCGAAACGGTTTTGGACGTCGGCCCAGTTGACGACGTTCCAAAAGGCGTTGACGTAATCGGCTTTGACGTTCTTGTACTGCAGGTAATACGCGTGTTCCCACATGTCGACTTGCAGCAGCGGGATGATGCCCAGCGGCACGTTGGCCTGCTGATCGTAGAGCTGGAAAGTCAACAGCTTCTCACCGAGCGTGTCATAGCCAAGGACCGCCCATCCCGACCCCTGTAGCCCGTTGGCGGCCGCGGCGAATTGCGCCCGGAACTTGTCGAACGACCCGAACTGATCATCGATGGCTGCCGCCAACTCACCGGTGGGCTTGTCACCACCGTTGGGAGACAGGTTCTTCCACCAGATCGAATGGTTGACATGCCCGCCCAGGTGAAACGCCAGATTCTTCTCGTTGAGGAAGATCGCGGCGTGGTCGTCATTGGCGCGAGCTTCGTCGAGTTTGGCGATCGCGTCGTTGACGCCCTTGACATAGGTGGCGTGGTGCTTGCTGTGGTGAATCTCGTTGATCTGCCCCGAAATATGTGGCTCGAGGGCTCCGTAGTCGTAATCGAGGTCGGGCAGGGTGTAGTCGGCCATCAGATTCTCCGATCGTCAGCTGTCGGGTTTGCGCGGGCACTCGGCACGAATCGCCGGACAAAGGTCTGGGCGGGTCCGGCGACGCACGTTCACCACTTCTGGCAGCATATGTCCGGCAGCTCTCATCTGTCCACCTGTTCATCTGTGCTTATGATACGGTGATGCGGCGGGTCGGTCGTATCCCAGAGTCGGTGCAGCAACCGTGTCCCCTTGACATCGAGGTGGTCGTTGGCGTGCCGGCCGACCCGCCCACAGACTGCTCCGGCGGCGCAAGCGCACAGAACATGAATGCCTGCGGCACAACACTATTCGACGACACAGGCACGCAGCGTCCCGGCGTCGACCCTCCTGAAGATCCCACGGTGACGACCGTGCCGAACGGTCGGACCTCGCAACATGATCGCATCGGCACCGATGTGGGTTAGATTCTGAAGGCATGGAGCACGCCGGTAAGCGGGCGCAGACCAGGAAGGCCAGGTCTGCACTGTCAGACGTGGATGCCGCCGCCTGGTCACAACGATTCGACCTGCTCTCCGATCCTCACCGGCTGGAGATCTTGCTGGTGCTGCACCGCGCACCCGGCATCTGCGTCGGCGAGCTGGCCGACACGCTGGACCGATCGGAAAACGCTGTCTCACAGGCTCTTCGGGTACTGCGCCAGCAGGGCTGGGTGAAATCGACCCGGGTCGGCCGCGCGGTGAGCTACCGACTCGAGGACCAGATCACCCACGATCTGCTGCACTGGATCGGCGCACAGCACAACTGAACACCGGCACTTCAACACCTTCACTCATCACCACGACCCGCGCCGCCACCCGGGTGCCCCGCTTTACCAAACACCGCAGTCGCTTAACCGCACACTCAATTCACCTGTTCATCTAGACAGGTGAACAGGTATCGGATAGCCTTTGGCCTCGTCAGCTGCGGCTCCCCGCGGACCCACCGGCATCACGAATGGACGAGAGGTGCGCAATGGTGTCTGAACCTGCGGTCGAAGAAACGCCCCGGCGTCTGGCCCAATTCCGCGCCAGCCTCTCACGCGCCGACAAAACCTCACTGGCCGGGATGTACGGATTCATCGTATTGCTGCACCTAGTGGGCTTCATTGTGCTGTTCGCGTTCGTCGTGCCCAACAATTACCAGCTCGGCGGGGACCACCCGGTCTTCACCATCGGCGTGGGCGTGTTGGCCTACACGCTAGGGCTGCGCCACGCGTTCGACGCCGACCACATCGCCGCCGTCGACAACACCACCCGCAAACTGATCGCCGACAACACCGCAGCCGGCCTGGACAGAAAACCTCTCTCGGTCGGTTTCTGGTTCTCGTTGGGCCACTCCACCATCGTGTTCACCCTGGCGTTCCTGCTCGCCGTCGGGGTTCGCGCGCTGGTCCGACCCGTCCAGGATGAAAGCTCGACACTGCACACCATCACCGGCATGATCGGCCCCTCAGTATCCGGAATCTTCTTGTGGATCATCGGCATCCTGAACCTGGTCGCCCTGCTCGGCATCATCAAAGTGTTCCGCGAACTGCGCCGCGGCCGCTACGACGAAGCCGCGCTAGAAAAACAACTCGACTCACGCGGATTCATGAACCGCTTCCTGGGCGGGCTGACCAAATCAGTCACCAAACCGTGGCACATCTACCCCATCGGCGTGCTGTTCGGACTCGGCTTCGACACAGCCACCGAAGTCGGGCTGCTCGTGCTCGCCGGCGGCGCCGCCGCGTTCAACCTGCCGTTCTACGCCATCCTGGTTCTGCCAATCCTGTTCGCCGCCGGCATGTGCCTGATGGACACCACCGACGGCGTCTTCATGAACTACGCCTACGGCTGGGCCTTCGCCAAACCCGTCCGCAAAATCTTCTACAACCTCACCATCACATCGATCTCCGTCGCCGTCGCGCTGATCATCGGCACCATCGAACTCATCGGCGTGCTCGCCGACCGCCTCCACATCGACTCCGGACCACTCGCCGCGATCGCCAACATCAACCTCGACTACGCCGGCTACGCCATCGTCGCGCTATTCGTCTTCTCCTGGCTTATCGCCGTGTCCGTCTGGAGATTCGGAAACATCGAACAACGCTGGTCCACCAACCTCACCAGCTGAACGGCCGTCGGTCCGGCCGACCTGCGCCGCGCCTCAACGACGCAAGCGGGTCAACTTTCCGGGAACCGCAGCGGGTCAATTTTGAGAAACCGTTGACAGGCCTGTTGGAGAGCGTCGGTGTTTCGGGAGCCGGGTAGCGGGACTGATGCCCACACGCCGTCGGTGACGCCCAGTTTCAGAGCGCGCTGGGC
>NZ_JAZGLW010000025.1 GCF_036409155.1 Mycobacterium sp. 050128
ATGACCGGCTGGCTGCAAGGCAAACGCGCTCTGATCGTCGGCGCAGGCTCAGGAATCGGTCGGGCAACACTAGACGCCTTCCACACAGAAGGCGCACGCGTAGCCGTACTCGACCACGACGAAAACAAATGCGCAGCCCTGCGACAGCAACTTCCCGACACCCCGGTAATCGTCGGCGACGCGACCACCCGCGCCGCCAACGACGAAGCCGTCAAAGTCGCGGTAGAAACCTTCGGCGGGTTAGACACCCTAGTGAACTGCGTCGGAGCCTTCGATTTCTATCAGGGCATTCAAGACATCCCCACCAGCCGCATCGAGCAGGCATTCCAGGAGATGTTCCGGATTAACGTCCTTAGCCACATCCAATCAGTCAAGGCGGCACTTCCAGCGCTTCTGGAAGAGGCCGGCGCATCGATCGTGCTCACCGAATCCACATCCTCCTACCAGCCCGGACGCGGCGGCCTGCTCTACGTGTCATCGAAGTACGCCGTCCGTGGTCTGGTCAGCACGCTTGCGTACGAACTCGCTCCTAGGGTTCGGGTTAACGGCGTGGCGCCAGGAGGCACATTGAACACCGATCTGCGTGGCCTGGACAGCCTCGGACTCGGCGCTCGCCGCTTAGATGCCAACCCGAACCGGGCGCGCGAGCTAGCGGCCCGAACGCCCCTCGGGGTGGCTCTGTCTGGTGAAGACCACGCCTGGAGCTTCGTCTTCTTCGCCTCTGATAGGTCACGCGGAATCACTGGAGGTTCAAGCCATTCCGACGGTGGGTTCGGATTGGGTGTAGCCAAACCCACCAAAACCTGAAACCCGACAGTTCGTGCTAGAGAGGAGATGGCAAATGGCCGTTCACGGAGTCATCAAAGCCGACCGGAAGTTATGCCAGGGATACGCCAACTGTGTTATGGCCGCGGAAGATTATTTCGACATAGATGACACCGGCCTCGTGGACGTACGTAAGACTGAGGTTCCCGCGGCGGACAGGACTCGGGTCGACGAGGCCGCGCGTAGCTGTCCCGTCGCCGCCCTGGAGGTGGTGGACGAATGCGGTCCAGAGTCGTCATAGTCGGCACCTCGGTGGGAGGTGTTCGCACCGCCCAGGCACTGCGATCAGAAGGATACGACGGGGACATCATCTTGGTCGGCGAAGAGACAACACTCCCGTACGACAAGCCGCCGTTGTCGAAGGCCTTGCTCGCCGGCACTACCAACGTCGCAGCCGTGACATTACTCACCGAGGAGGCAGCCGCCGCTGCCGACATCCGGCTTCTGCTCGGCCACCGGGCTGTGCGAGTAGACGCCGCAGCGTGCCAGGTGGCGTTCGCCGGCCATGAGCCGCTGAACTACGACCACCTAGTGGTTGCCACCGGCGCCAGTGCACGACCGTCCCCGTGGGGACAACGGCCCGGGATCCATCTGCTTCGCACCCTGGAGGACTGTCTACAGTTACGAGCCGATCTGGTTCCTGGTGGCCATCTTGTGGTCGTCGGAGGCGGCTTCATTGGAGCCGAAGTTGCGTCGACCGCGCGAACACTCGGGCTGGAAGTCACGATCGTCGACCCGCTGCCGGTGCCGATGAGTCGGGTTCTCAACGCCGAGATCGGAGGATGGTTCGTCGACTTGCACCGGCGCCATCAAGTGTGCACACGGTTTGGCGTCGGCGTCGAAAACATTGAGGGCGAACGTTCCAACCTCAAGATCCGGCTCACTGACGGTACCGCCCTGGAAGCCAGTGCGGTGGTGGTGGGTATCGGTGCCGTCCCCAACGACGGGTGGCTCAAGTCGTCGGGACTGGTCGTGGATGACGGTCTGGTATGTGACCAGTACTGCCGTGCCGTCACGGCACCCAACATCTACGCAGTCGGCGATGTATCCCGATGGTTTCATCAACGTCGCGGCAGGGATACACGCGTCGAGCACTGGACCAATGCAGTGGATCAGGCAGCGTGCGTCGCACACAACATCACGCATCCCCACGACCTTTGCTCTTACGAACCGGTCGAGTACGTATGGAGCGACCAGCACGACTGGAAAATTCAGGTCGCAGGCAGGACGGCTGGCATTTCAGGGCACGCTACCGTTGGAGACCCTGCGATCGACAAGCGGTTTGCGGCACTGTATACCGACGACGGACAACAGCTGAGTGGCGCAGCCATAGTCAACTGGCCTCGGGCATTGATCGAGTGCCGGCGCGCGTTGCAGGCCGGGGGCACCTTCGCGAGCCTGCGTGAGAGGATCGAGGCCTTGAGGAACTGAACCGTTGACATCGCCCCGCCAGGAGGTAGGTTATGACGTCTGCTTCTTCCGCAACGGGATTCCGACGCCGAGCTACACACCGTAGTACTTACCTACCAGTTTTGCGCCGGGACGTCGCTGTGTCGATTCCTCATCAGGTGCCGAGGACTGCCGGGCGTGAGGGCTTATTTTCACCTACGCTGGGACAGTTGCCCGGTCGATATCGGCACCGGGCCGATCCAGGAATATGTTACATCGGTGAGCGTGGTGTTATCGGTGAGCGTGGTGTTCGCGAAGGCACCGGGGATATGGCTTGCAGTCAATGCATTAGCGCTAAGTTTATCGGTAACGGACGGCACCACGTCCCGTACTCGGCCGGGTTCTAAAGACGCCGCATGCGGCTTTTGGTTAACCGCTTCACGGATCATGGGAAAGGAAAAGACTGAATGCCGAGTCCTCCAGATTTGCCTGCCTTAATCTCGACGATTGATGAGTACCTGCACTTAGAACAGCGGCACGCGACGGCTGAAGAGATGATGACAACGATCCTTACGGACGACTTCCAAATTGGTTTTCGCGGCGGTCACCAATGGAAAGGGCTTGACGGCTTGCTGAAATATCTCTCGCAACGTGAGGGGATCTTTGATGAACGCCTTGAACTACGCCAAATACTTTCCTACGTCCCAGTGTGCGAGGATGCCGTCGAGATGGCGACTCGGCTTGAGTTTTCTTTCCGTCGATGGGCAGCGCCTTCGCCAGTCAGCGAGGAATTCAGCGGCGCGGCGTTCCACACGTGGCTGATCCGCACCTTCGACAACAAGCTGCGCGTGGCGCGCGTGGTGATCGATGGGTTCGCAAACCTAAATGCCAATGCAAGGGCGGCGTTCGCTGTACCCGATGAGGGATTTGATGAATAACGCACGCCAATGGGGCACGTACCGCATAGCGTGAGGTTTCTCGATCCCGTAGGCCCGCACCCGATACCCTGTCTTCTGTTGTGCCACAGGGCAATTAGCCTCGATCCTTCGTGAGTCGGCGGGTCAGACGCGAGCCTGTTCTGCTTGAAACAGGGTCTGCTGCACGAATAGGTGACACCTGAGATCGCTTGCCCAGCGTGGGCGGGCTGGAAAGGATGTCACCATGGCAAGGCCGTATCCGAAAGAGTTCCGTGACGACGTCGTGCGGGTCGCCCGCAGCCGTGAGGACAGTGTGACGCTCGAGCAGATCGCCGCCGATTTCGGGGTGCACGCGGTGACGCTGTCGAAGTGGATGCGCCAGGCCGACATCGACGACGGAGCGACCCCGGGTAAGACGACCGGCGAGTCGGCCGAGCTACGCGAGTTGCGTCGGCGAAACCGGTTGCTAGAGCAGGAAAATGAGGTGCTGCGCCGGGCCGCAGCGTATTTGTCGCAGTCGAATCTGCCGGGAAAAGGCTTTACCCGCTCGTGAAAGAGCTCGCCGCCGACAGAATCCCCGTGGCGGTGACGTGCCGGGTCCTTAAGCTCGCCCGCCAGCCCTACTACCGCTGGCTGGCCAACCCGATCACCGACGCCGAGGTCATCGAGGCGTATCGAGCCAACGCCCTGTTCGACGCCCACCGCGACGATCCGGAGTTCGGCTACCGCTTCCTTGTCGCCGAGGCCGGCGACGCCGGCCAGCCGATGGCCGAGCGAACCGCGTGGCAGATCTGCTCTGCCAACGGTTGGTGGAGCGTGTTCGGCAAGCGCAAGCGCGGCAAGAACGGCAAGGTCGGCCCACCGGTGCATGACGATCTGGTCGGACGCGACTTCACCGCTGAATCCCCAAATCAGTCGTGGCTCGCCGACATTACTGAACACCGCACCGGCGAGGGAAAGCTCTACCTGTGTGCGATCAAGGACGTGTTCTCCAACCGCATCGTCGGCTACAGCATCGACGCCCGGATGAAGTCACGACTGGCCACGGAGGCGTTGGCCAGTGCGGTGGCCCGCCGCGGCGCCGTCGCCGGCTGCGTGGTCCACAGCGACCGCGGCAGCCAGGGCGGATTCAACTGGTGGTCGCAACACCTCGTGATCGTGGAGGTGTTGGGTGGTTCGTCGTCAGCAGGCAGCAGATCGGGCGATCAGGCCCA
>NZ_JAZGLW010000026.1 GCF_036409155.1 Mycobacterium sp. 050128
ATTCAATGAGAAACGTCGCGATCGAAATTCTCATCCAATCTGGGGCAATGCAGGTCAGACTAGTAAATGTGCCCCAGATTCAATGAGAACGGACAAGAGTTATCACGATCACAGTGGCCGGCCGACTCGGGGCGCACCTCGTTTCCGCGGCTTCTCGAGGCCAGGAGGCGATGGTCCGACGCGGTTCGCCAGGCCCGCAGATCCAGCTTTGGAATGCTGACCGGGACACAATCGCCGACCGACTCCCGTGGACAAATAAGTGAGAGCGATTCTCGAGACCAGCGTGGTCATTGCGACGGATGTCGAACCCTTTGACGGCGAGCTGGCCATCAGCAATCACATTGGCCAAACTCCACTTCGGGGTTCGCCTGGCAAATCAACGAAAGGTGCGCACGATGATGGTCTCATGCCCGGATCGCTGGTGTGACAGCTCGTCAGGATCAGACAATGACACCGAGTTTTTTCCTAAGCTGGGCGACGTTGATGCCGAACGTCTCGAGCACCGTGGTCCCGGAGTCCGGGTCAAGCTCAAAGATCGCGAGTTCGGTGTAAACCCTACTGACGCAGGCCTTGCCGGTCAGTGGGTAAGTGCACGTGGATACGAGTTTCGGGCTGCCGTCTTTCGCAAACAGCGACATCATGACGTAGACCGACTTGGCTCCGACGGCCAGGTCCATGGCTCCGCCCACGGCAGGGATCGCGTCCGGGGCCCCAGTGCTCCAGTTCGCGAGGTCCCCTCGCTCAGACACTTGAAAAGCGCCCATCACGCAGACATCGATGTGTCCGCCGCGCATCATCGCGAAGGAGTCGGCATGATGAAAATAGGCGGCGCCGGGCAATTCGGTCACCGGAATTTTGCCGGCGTTGATCAGATCGGGATCGATTTGGCCGCCGTGAGCTTCCGGTCCCATGCCCAGCATCCCGTTTTCGGTGTGCAGCAGGATGCCTTTATCGGAAGGCAAGTAGTCACCCACCGTGGTCGGCTGGCCTATACCGAGGTTGACGACAGATCCGTCCGGGATGTCGCGTGCGACTGTCGCGGCCAGTTCCGCCGCCGTCAATGGCGCTCTGTCGAGGTGTTCTACCAGCTGTGGATCAGCTGTCAGCCGCTTCATGTCGCCACCATCGGAGCTCGCCGGCCGCAGAGCACCCTGTCAACGTAAATGCTTGGTGTGACTACGGTTTCAGGGTCGATCTGCCCCACGTCGACGACCTCTGAGACTTCCGCGATGGTGGTTCTGGCCGCTGTTGCCATGACGGGTCCGAAGTTGCGGGCAGTCTTGCGATATATCAGGTTGCCAAACCGGTCAGCCCGGTGGGCGCCGATGAGCGCATAGTCGCCGTGGATGGGGTACTCCAACATGTATTGCTTACTGTTGATCGCCCTTGTTTCCTTTCCCTCGGCCAGCGGTGTTCCTACACCGGTAGGAGTGAAGAACGCCCCGATACCCGCGCCTGCTGCGCGGAGCCGCTCAGCGAGGTTCCCCTGCGGAACGACCTCCAGCTCAATCCGACCAGCGCGATATAGTCTGTCGAAGACCCATGAATCCTTTTGTCGGGGAAAGGAACACACAACTTTTCTGACCCGACCAGCCGACAATAAAGCAGCCAATCCGGTATCACCATTGCCGGCGTTGTTGCTGACGATGGTCAGATCACCGGCGCCCTGCACGATCAGCGCGTCGATCAAGGCAATAGGCATGCCTGCCATCCCGAAACCCCCGACGAGGATGGTGGACCCATCCTCGATCCCCTCCACAGCAGTGACCGCGTCGTCGGTGACCAGTAGTCTCATAAGACAGCTTTCGAATGATGTTCGTCGGTCATGGTTGCTGCTGCGGATCCCAGTACGCTCCGCGCAACTCTGAAAGCGGTGTTGGCTTCTGGAACACCGCAGTAGATCGCTGACTGAAGCAACACTTCTTTGATCTCGTCTTGTGAGAGGCCGTTTCGCAGTGCCGCATCGATATGCATCGCAAGCTCTTTGTCGTGCCCACGCGAAATCAGCGCTGTCAGCGCGACGATAGATCTACTGCGTCGGTCCAGACCGGGCCGTGTCCAAATGCCACCCCACGCGTACTCGGTGATGAACCTTTGAAAATCAGCGTCAAATTCTGTGCTTTGCTGCGTCGCACTATTGACGTGCGAGTCACCTAGAACGTCGCGACGCACCGCCATCCCAGAGTCGTAGCGATCGTTGACATTGCTCATCGGTGGCTCCATTCGTCCAATCCAGCAACCAGTGGGGCGACCCAGTCGGGCCGTTCCACGGGCGCCAGGTGTGCAGTCTGTAGCAGCTCGATATATCGTCCCCTCGACACGCGTTCGGCGATGAACAGCAGCGATGTCGGAGGTGTCACGACGTCGTCCGCGCCGGCCAACGCGACGATGGGCGTGTCGATCTCGCTGAGGCGTTCTCGAACATCGAATTCGGCGAGAGCCTCGCAAATGAAGGCATAACTGTCGCTGTCGACGCTTCGCAACGACTCCAGCAGCATGCTGTGAACCGCCGGATCGCGTTCGGTGAATCCCTGAGCGAACCACCGCTGTGCCGCCCCCGGGACCATCGCGCCCATACCGTCGCGCCGAACGCTGCCAGCGCGGGCGATCCAATCCTCGGGTGTACCGATCTTCGCGCCAGTACAAATCAGCGCGGCTGCGCTGATGCGACCGGGATGATCCAGCAGCACCTGCAGCCCGACAGCTCCGCCGACGGAAACTCCCGCGTAGACGAAAGGGCGATCGCCGATTTCAGTATCGGCGAGCGCGGCAACAGCGTCGGCAAGTTCGCCGATCGTGCAAGAGGTTGTCAGTGGAGGACTAGCACCATGACCGGGAAGGTCCCACCCGATCACGTGGTGTGACCGGCCCAGACGGTCCGCTGTCGAGGACCACAGCGCCGTAACCGGCACTCCCAACGAAGGCCCCAGGACCATGGGCGGTAGTTGGGGCGCACCGGCCAGATGCACACTACGAATCCTGGCTGTGCTCAATGAGTGTCTCCTTCAGGGCCCGTGCCACTCGGCCGAACATGCAACGTATCAAGACGCAACCCCCATCTGGACAGCCTCGCGTATCGACGCAGGGCGCTGCCAGCGGCCCGAGAGCACGCTCGCGCTCCTGGAGGGACTCCCGATCATGCCGACTTGGTCAGCCTTCCAAGCCACCCGACGTCACCAACCACGATCCTGATTTGGCTGACGATAGGCAGGGTAAAGCGGCTCTTCGAACTTAAGCCGATTAACGTCGATGAGCCCGTAAAGCTGCCGTGCAGCGCCCATGTCAGGCACCTGTCGGGTCGCCTGCGACACGAATCTTCTCGTAATTTCCGGGAGAGGTTATCGCGAGGTAAGAGCACAGCTCAGTTCCCACGTTCTTGATCCCATGCACTACTCCGGATGGGACCATGACTGCCTGGCCTGTCCCGACAGTGATCGGCGCGCCCTTCCCCAAGTGGTACTCAGCCCGACCTGAGAGAATCACGTGGAGGTGGTCCATGGCCGGATGATAATGCCGCTCATTCTCCTGGCCAGGCGCAAGATTCCACACCACGGCAGCGATCGACTTCTCACCAGCTTCGTAAACGATTGCGACTGTGGGCACGTCCTTCGAGAACAACTGATACTGAGCAAAGTCAATTACCATTGATTCTGGCAAATTCGTATTGACCTTCGCCTTAAGGTCGGTTACTACCCGTTCTGCGTGTTCTTGCTTATCGTCGTGCATGATATGCAGCCCTTTCCGGTCGTCCTACGTCACTTCGCAGAGGCATCTATCT
Source organism: Mycobacterium sp. 050128 (assembly GCF_036409155.1). NCBI lineage: Bacteria > Bacillati > Actinomycetota > Actinomycetes > Mycobacteriales > Mycobacteriaceae > Mycobacterium > Mycobacterium sp. 050128. The sequence goes on from NZ_JAZGLW010000026.1 coordinate 3,779, forward strand.
CAATGCCTCCTCCCCTCGCAGCCGCGCAGTTCAAGAACGCGTCAACAATGCGGCCGGATCGACATCGTCGGGACCTCCATTGAGGCAGTCGCAGCGCCGTTACACACACGGCTACGCGCGCGCCTTCTGTGTGGAAGGCGTCTAGTGTTGCCCGACCGATTCCTGAGCCTGCGCCGACGATCAGAGCGCGTTTGCCTTGCAGCCAGCCGGTCAT
>NZ_JAZGLW010000027.1 GCF_036409155.1 Mycobacterium sp. 050128
TATTCTCTGCTGTACAGAGCTAGCTTCGGTCTACCAGAATTCTTGTCTGGGTCGAGGATTGGCCGAGTTCAGTTGGAGACTGTGGAGTAGCCGATGACGGATCTTGCTGGGGTGCTAGGTGATGTGCGTGCGGGGATGATCCCGGCGCATATCTACAACGACAGCGAGATTTTCGCGTTGGAAAAGCAACGGCTGTTTAGTCGGGCATGGTTGTTCGTGGCGCACATGTCTGAGATTCCGCAGTCGGGGGATTATGTGGTTCGGCGTGTGTTACAGGACTCGTTCATCATCGCGCGGGATTCTCTGGGTGAGGTTAGGGCGATGTTCAACATGTGCCTGCATCGGGGGATGCAGGTCTGTCGAGCTGAGATGGGTAATGCCTCGAATTTCCGTTGCCCGTATCACGGCTGGTCCTACCGTAATGACGGTCGCTTAATTGGTCTGCCGTTTCACGATGAGGCATATGGGGGTGAGGCCGGTTTTAAGAAAGCGGGCCAGACATTGCTGCCGGCGCCGAATGTAGCCAGCTATAACGGGTTGATCTTTATCAGCATGGATCCTGACGCTGAGCCGTTGGAGGATTTTTTGGGGGATTTCCGGTTCTACCTGGATTTCTATACCAAGCAGAGTGTCAAGGGTCTGGAGGTGCGGGGACCGCAGCGTTGGCGTATCAAGGCGAATTGGAAGATCGGGGCGGAAAATTTCGCTGGGGATATGTATCACACCCCGCAGACGCACACATCGGTGGTTGAGATCGGACTCTTCCGGGAGCCCAAGGCCGCAAAGCGAAAACACGGTGCCACATATTGGGCCGGGACGGGTGGCGGCACCACCTACAAACTGCCCGAGGGTAGCTTTGCGGACCGCATGGCTTACGTGGGCTACACCGCGGACATGATCGCGCGTATCAAATCGGTGTGGACTGCCCAACAACAGCAGGTTGTGGGTGAGGACGGGTTCATGATTTCAGCGGCCACCTGTTTCCCCAACCTCAGCTTCGTACACAACTGGCCGAAGGTGCAAGACGGCGATGACGTCTTGCCGTTTATTTCGATCCGCCTGTGGCAGCCGGTCAGCGAGAACGAGACCGAGGTGTTGTCCTGGTTTGCCGTTGATTCCGCCGCGCCTGCGGAGTACAAGGCTAAGTCTTATAAGGCGTATCTGATGTGTTTTGGCTCCACGGGAATGTTTGAGCAAGACGACGTCGAGAACTGGGTTTCGCTGACCAACACCGCTGCGGGTTCGATGGCGCGCCGATTGCGTCTCAACAGTCGGATGGGATTGCTCGATGGCGACACCAAAGTGGTCGACAACCTGAGCATCGATCGGTTCCATGGACCGGGATATGCCCAAGTCGGGTACAACGAGAACAACCAACGGCAATTGCTGCGACTGTGGGCCGAGTATTTGGAGAAGCCCCCGGTGAAAACCGGGACGACGGCAGCCGGAATGGATAACCCGCCCGGTAGCGAGCCGATGGTGCAGACCAACGGCTATGCCGCCGGCAAAACCCAGCCCCCGGCTCGACGGCGGTGACCACGTGATGGCCGATAGCCACAGCCGCGCAGACCGTGGAACGACCTACTCGGAGCAAGCGGTGCTAGGTGCGCATGCCGCGCGGTGGCAACGCAACGGGAACAGGTTGCCGTTCGACGATCCTCGGCATCTTCAGGCGCAGGGATTCCTCGTCGACGAGGCCTACCTGCTTGACGCCCAAGAGTACGAAACATGGCTGGATCTGCTGACCGACGACGTCCACTACCTGATGCCGGTACGGGTCACCACCGCGCTGGGGGCCGGATTTGATACCTCGCCGGGAATGGCACATTTCGATGAGGACAAGTACTCCTTGAGCCGCCGCGTCGCACGGTTCGCCACCGAGCATGCCTGGACCGAAGATCCACCGTCGCGGCTGCGGCACTTCATCACCAATGTGCGTACCTTCGCCACTGACGACGCCGATCACCTGATCGTCGACAGCGCCGAACTGCTGTTCCGTAGCCGCGGTGACGTCAACGACGCCGCGCTGATTTCGTGCGGTCGAGAAGACCTGCTGCGATATCACAGCGACACCCTCAAACTGGCGCGCCGCACGATCATGGTGGATGAATCGGTACTGCGGATGCAGAACCTGGCGGTGTTCCTATGAGTCACGAAGCCCACCACACCGACCTGAAACCACCGCAAGCTGATCGCACGGTAGACGAACTATCACAATTGTTAGCCGGCTCAACGGGTGAACCACTCACCATCGCAAACGAATTCACCGAAGTGACCGTCCATCGCGTGGCGACCCGCAATGGTCTGCGGCTGCTGATCCAATCCCCAAAATCGGGCCAGTGGGTATCGTTGGATGCCCTCGAGATCGAGGCGCTGACCCGCCAGAACACCACCACCTTAGCCGCCATGGTGGGGAACATGAACGCGCCGCTAATCCCGGGAAACGACTCATGACCGGCTGGCTGCAAGGCAAACGCGCTCTGATCGTCGGCGCAGGCTCAGGAATCGGTCGGGCAACACTAGACGCCTTCCACACAGAAGGCGC
>NZ_JAZGLW010000028.1 GCF_036409155.1 Mycobacterium sp. 050128
AGACACTCGGGTGGAAGACACCCGCCGAAGCATTCAACGAGCAACTACTCTCACTCCAACAAGCCGGTGTTGCATCGACCGGTTGAATCAGGTCAGTTCACGTCCATCCGCTATGGCGAACGTCTTGCCGAGATCGGCGCGGTCCCGTCTATCGGGTCGATCGGGGACAGTTACGATAATGCCCTGGCCGAGACGGTCAACGGCTACTACAAGTCCGAACTGATCTACGGGCCGACTCGCACCGGCCCCTGCAAGACCGTCGAAGACGTCGAACTGGCCACCCTCGGGTGGGTGCACTGGCACAACACCCGCCGCCTACACGGCTACCTCGGCGACATTCCACCCGCAGAGTTCGAAGCCACGTTCTACGATGCCCAGCGGAACGACCACACCCTGGTCGAAATCCAATAGCCCGAGCCTCCACGAGAACCAGGATGGTTCTATATCGTGTCAAGGGGTCGCGGGGACTGGGTGCGCCGCCGCGAGGGTCCGGTAGAGCTGCCGGGTGATGTAGCGCTTGAGTGAGCGCATGATCTCTTTGGTAGTGCGGCCTTCAGCGCGGCGTCGGGCGACGTAGACCTTGGTTGGTGCGTGGGTGCGCATCCGGACGATGACAACCGTGGTCAGTGCTCTGTTGAGTCGTCGATCGCCACCGCGATTGAGCCTGTGCCGCAGGGTGTTTCCCGATGATGCCGGGATTGGGCAGGTACCTGCCAGTGCGGCGAAGGCGGATTCAGAACGCACCCGACCGGGGTGGGACCACGCCGTCAAGACCGATGCCGCGACCACCGAGCCGACACCGGGAAGCTCACACAGTTCCGGGGCGAGATCCTCGACGATGGCGTCGAGACCTTTGCGGTTGTCTACCAGCTCTGCGTCAAGGTCGACGATACGCTTGGCCAACCGGATCGCTTCTTGGCGGCAGGTACGGACTACGGCATCTTCGTTCCGTTCACGCCATGTTGCGATGATCTTGAACTGACTGTGCGACAAAGCTTTACGAACATCCAGGCCGAGGTCGATCGTGCGCAGCAATGCCGTCAGGGCATTGATCATCCGGGTGCGCTCTGCGACCATCTGTTCGCGGGCGACAACCAGAATTCGCAGGGCCACACGCCGGCCAGTGGCCCGGGGCTGCCGGAGACGTGAGGTATCGGCGGCCAGGACCGACCGGGCAATACGGACCGCGTCGAGGGCATCGGTTTTGCCGACACCGCGACACTGCGCCGCCGGCATGACTGACGGCTCGGCAACCGGCAAGCCGCCGTTGCTGACGCGTTCGGCGAGTCCGGCCGGGTAGGACCGACACCTTCGATCACCACAAGCGCTGATTGCCCGTCGATTCTGCGGGTGATCCACTTCCAAGCACGGTCCCAACCCGAGGCGGTATTGGGGAAGACCACCTCGCCTAGGGTTGCGCCCGTAGCAGCGGTGACCAGCGCTAACGAATGGGTAGCTGCATGGGCGTCAACTCCGATGACAAACGTGTACTGCTCTGCAACGATGGGCATGGCGACGTGAAGTTCCTTCCTGTGGGCGACGTCGTACCGGCGTCGGCCCGGAAAACACTTCGAGGCAGGCCTGTAACGGGCCACGACTCGCGGCAACGAGTCGGGCAGGCTTCTAATCAAGCCACCAAAGCAGGACCGGGCCGGCCGTCGCCGCCCACGATCGGATGGACAGATCCCGGGTGGAGCACCCTCACGGGGCCAGGCGATTCACGAGTCACACCCAAACGGGACGGCAACGCCGATCCTGTCAGCCAGCACCGGGCCAGCCGGGTAAAGACTTACAGGCGATTAGTGTTCCGCTCGGGGTTCTGCAAGTGGCGCACGTCCCGCGATCGTGGGCCGACCGACCCCGGCCCTTCGGCGCCGCGCCGAAGTGGACAGTAAGGCCGCCGCGTTTCACCGCCGGATCCGATGGGGTGTACGGCGCTCCTCGCATCCTGGCCGATCTGCGCGCCGACGGGCAGCGGGTGTCGCGCAAAACGGTGGCGGCATCGTTGCGACGCCAGGGCCTGGCTGGTATCTGTCCGCGCCGGTTCGCGCCGGCCACCACGGTGGTTGACCTCGCTGCCGCGGTCCCTAAGGACCTGGTAGGGCGGATTTTGACACCGGACGCCTGCACCGGTGTGGACGTCAGACATCACGTATTTGCGCACGGGTGACGGCTGGTTGTACCTGTGCGCGTGCGCGACGGTTGCAGCCGCCGCCCTCCGCTCAGATCGGTACCTAGTTGCAATCGTCACCGTGACAAATTAGGTGCGATGACAACGGCCGAATGCCTCCAAACTCGTCCGACGTGCCGAGGAAGGAGAGTTGTCCGTTCTCATTGATTCTGGGGCATTCTCATTGAATCTGGGGTAAGTGCGTGTCTTTCTCATTGAATCTGGGGCACGAGGCTTAGCGTTTA
>NZ_JAZGLW010000029.1 GCF_036409155.1 Mycobacterium sp. 050128
TGACCGCGCTCACTGAAATTCCCCACTGACGCTCATCGAAATTCCCCACCCGTGTGGCTCCGCCGAGAAGGGCGGGCCTCCTTCGATGCTGCTGGTGTCTGGCGCCTGCAGCACTGCCCGAAGGAGGCCCGCTTTCTCATGCTCACATGGGAGGACGATGTGGAAGTACATGCCCTGGCCAAGCGTGGTTGGACGATCTCGGCGATCGCCCGCCACACCGGTTTCGACCGCAAGACGGTCCGCAAGTATCTGGCTGGTGACGGTAAGCCGGGGGTGCGTGCCCGGCCCGAACCGGATCCGTTCGATGCGTTCGTCGGCTACGTCACCGCGCGGCTGACCGAGGACCCGCACCTGTGGGCCCGCACCCTGTTCGACGAACTCGAAGACCTGGGGTTCGGGCTGTCGTATCAGAGCCTGACCCGCAACATCCGCGCCCGCGATCTGCGCCCGGTCTGTGAGGCCTGCCGCACGGCCACCCAACGGCCGAACGCGGTGATCCCACACGTGCCTGGGGACGAAACTCAATGGGACTGGCTGGAATTGCCCGATCCACCGGCCTCGTGGGGCTGGGGCAAGACCGCGCACCTGTTGGTCGGCTCGCTGGCGCATTCGGGTAAGTGGCGCGGCTTTTTGGCGCCGAGCGAGGATCAGCCGCACCTGGTTGCGGGGCTGGATCGCGTCACCCGTGGTCTGGGTGGGGTGAGCAGGGTGTGGCGGTTCGATCGGATGGCCACGGTCTGCGACCCGGGCAGCGGTCGGGTGACTGCGTCGTTCGCCGGGGTGGCCAAGCATTACGGCGTCTCGGTGGCCATCTGTCCGTCGCGGCGCGGCAATCGCAAGGGTGTGGTGGAGAAGGTCAATCACACCGCTGCGCAGCGCTGGTGGCGCACCCTGGCCGATGACATGACTGTCGAGGCGGCTCAGGTGAGCCTGGATCGCTTCGCCCGGGTGCGGGGCGACACCCGGCTGCGGGCCACTGCCGATGGCCGGTCCTCGGTCGCCGTGGTGGCCAAAGCCGAACCTTTGCAGCCGGTGCCGGCGGTGCCGTATCCGGTGATCGTGGCAGAGGCCCGCACCGCCTCGCGCCAGGCGTTGGTGTCCTACCGCGGCAACCGCTACTCGGTGCCCCCGGAGCTCGCCGCCGCCAACGTGGTGGTGTCCCATCCGGTCGGCGGTGCGTTCTGCGATATCGCGACGATGAGCGGGATCGTGATCGCCCGCCACCGGATGGCCGCTGACGGGCTTGGGGTGATGGTGCGTGACAGCGGCCATGTCATCGCCCTGGATGCCGTGGCGATGGCCACCGCAGCAACCGGTCGTCCGCACCGCCGCAAGGAACGCATCCCACCCGGGCCGGCAGCCAAAGCCGCTGCCGCGCAACTGCTTCAACTCAAGCAGCCATCCACCACCGGAATTGAAACTTCAACTCCGTCTACCGAGTCCACCGTCATCGATCTGTCCGTATATGAGCGGGCCGCACAGAACAGGACCATCCAATGACCCCCACTGCACGCACCCCGAAGACCACCAGTACGAACGAGGAATCCCCGGCGGCGGCGGCGAGTCGCTATCAGCAACTGCGCTCGCATCTGGGCGAGCTCAAACTGGCCGCTGCCGCCGAAGCCCTGCCCGCCGTTCTGGACCAGGCCGCCGCTGAGGGGCTGTCGCTGACCGTCGCGTTGGAGCGGTTGCTGGCCGTCGAGGTCGAGGCGTCCACGGCCCGTCGGCTGGCCGGCCGCTTGCGGTTCGCCTGCCTGCCCACCCCGGCTACGCTGACCGATTTCGATGTCGATGCCGCCGCCGGGATCGATCGCAAGTTGATCGACGAGCTGGGCACGTGCCGCTATCTGGAGTCGGCGACCAACATTTTGCTCGTCGGTCCGCCGGGAACAGGAAAGACGCACTTGTCGGTCGGATTGGCAAGGGCCGCAGCACATGCCGGCTACCGCACCTACTTCACCACCGCCACGGATCTGGCTGCACGGTGTCATCGTGCCGCGATCGAGGGACGCTGGGCTACCACCATGCGGTTCTACGCCGGACCGACGCTGTTGGTGATCGATGAACTGGGGTATCTTCCGTTGCCCGCCGAAGCCGCTTCGGCATTGTTTCAGGTTGTCTCCCAACGGTATTTGAAGACCAGCATCGTCATCACCACCAACCGCGGTGTGGGTGCGTGGGGCGAGATCCTGGGCGACACCACCGTCGCGGCCGCCATGCTCGATCGCCTGCTGCACCGCTCGGTGGTCATCAACCTCGACGGCGAGTCCTACCGCCTACGCGACCACCAGGCCGCCGCCGAAACCCTGCGCCGAACCACCACTGGAAACCGCCAAGCACTACACTGACCGCTGCTCACAGGTGAGGAATTTCGGCGAGCACACCTGGGGATTTTCGATGAGCGCGATCA
>NZ_JAZGLW010000030.1 GCF_036409155.1 Mycobacterium sp. 050128
CTGTTGCCGACGGTTGAAATCCCGGCCAGTCGCGACGGTTGAAAAGTAGGCCACCCAATCAGATTGGATGGGTGATCTCCTTGGAAGACTGGGCGTTGATCCGGCATCTTCACCGCAGCGAGGGTTTGTCGCAGCGGGCCATTGCGCGGCAACTCGGCATCGCGCGTGACACGGTGGCCGGGGCGTTGGTCAACGATGGTCCACCGAAGTACGAGCGGACCGCTGCGCCGTCGGCGATCAGCGAGGTGGAGCCGCGAATTCGGGCGTTGTTGTCGACGTACCCCCACCTGCCGGCGACAGTGCTCGCCGAGCGAGTCGGGTGGACGGGTTCGATCTCGTGGTTCCGAGAGTGGGTCCGGGCGATCCGCCCGGAGTACCTGCCTGCTGATCCGATCGACCGCCTTGAGCATCCACCGGGGCGAGTGGTGCAGTGCGACCTGTGGTTCCCGGCGCCCAAGATCGCGGTCGGGTTCGGCCAGGAGGCGATGCTGCCGGTGCTGGTGATGGTGGCGGCGTTCTCCCGGTTCATCGCCGCGGTGATGCTGCCCTCGCGCCAGACGATGGATTTGGTGGCCGGGATGTGGCAGCTGCTCTCGCAGAATTTCACCGCGGTGCCGCACGAGTTGTGGTGGGACAACGAAACCGGAATCGGGCGCCGTGGTTGGTTGACCGATCCGGTCACCGCCTTGATGGGCACGCTGGGGTCGCGGCTGGTGCAACTCAAACCCTATGACCCCGAATGCCAAGGGCATGGTGGAGCGAGCCAATCGGTATCTGGAGACCTCGTTCCTGCCCGGGCGCACCTTCACCTCACCCCATGACTTCAATACTCAACTGGGACAGTGGCTTCCGGTCGCCAACGCGCGTCGAGTGCGGGTACTCGATGGGCGTCCGATCGACTTCGTCGATGCCGACCGGGCCCAGATGCTGGCGCTGCCACCCGTGGCGCCGACCGTGCAGACGGTGACCTCGGTGCGACTGGGTCGCGACTACTACGTGCGGGTGGCAGGCAACGATTACTCCGTGGATCCGAGTGCGATCGGTCAGCTCGTCGAGGTGAGCACCACCCTAGCTGAGGTGACGGTGAGTAGGGCGGGGCGTCTGCTAGCGGCTCACGGTCGCTGCTGGGCGGCACGACAAACCCTCACCGATCCCGGCCACGTCGAGGCCGCGGCGGTGTTGCGTCGACAGTTCCAGGCCGGCCCGGCACCGGCGGCCGGTGATCATCTGGTGCGTGATCTGGCCGATTACGACCGCGCCTTCGGGGTCGACTTCACCACGGGCACAGTCACTTCCGATGACGAGGTAGCGTGAGCATGGCCGAGGACTCGATGAAGGCAGTCCTGCACTACGCCCAAGCAGCAAGGCTCCCCGCATCCGCGAGTCCGCCGCCCGCCTCGCCGACCAAGCCCGCGACGCTAGCTGGACTCACGAAGAGTATCTGGCGGCAGTGCTGTCGCGTGAGGTCGCGGCCCGCGAAGCCTCTGGGGCGGCAACTCGTATCCGTTCGGCCGGGTTCCCCACCCGGAAGTCGTTGGAGGACTTCAACTTCGATCACCAACCGGCCCTAAACCGGGACATGATCGCCCACCTGGGCACCGGCGCGTTCCTGGCCAAGTCCCGCAACGTGGTGCTGCTCGGCCCGCCCGGCACCGGCAAGACCCACCTCGCCATCGGGTTGGCCATCAAAGCCGCCCAAACCGGGCAACGCATCGCGTTCGCCACTGCCGTGGACTGGGTCGCCCGCCTCAAGGCCGCCCACAACGCCGGGAGGCTTCCCGCCGAGCTGGCCAAACTGCGGCGGATCGGCTTACTCGTCGTCGATGAGGTCGGCTACATCCCGTTCGAGCAGGACGCCGCGAACCTGTTCTTCCAACTGGTCTCCAGCCGTTACGAACACGCCTCGCTGATCCTGACCTCGAACCTGCCCTTCGCCCGCTGGGGCGACGTCTTCGGGGACCAAGTCGTGGCCGCCGCGATGATCGACCGCATCGTGGGCCACGCCGACGTTCTGACCCTCAAAGGCTCCAGCTACCGACTCAAGGACACCGGAATCGACACCCTGCCCTCCGCCAGAGCAGACAACACGGCACAATAACCACCACCACGTGGCCTACTTTTCACCGTCGCTTCTGGCCTAGTTTTCGACCGTCGTCAACAG
>NZ_JAZGLW010000031.1 GCF_036409155.1 Mycobacterium sp. 050128
CCAACTAGGCCAAACCGTAGTAGTCATCGTCGAAGACGTCGACATCGACCGCGAACGGGTCTCGCTGAAACTCAAGAGTGTCGACGGACGCCCCCGATCACCACAAAAGCCACATCACGCCTAGACGTCAGGGGACACCGATACGCCGTACCGCCCCCGAGAGCTTCTAGTCAAAGGTTTTGGGGTGCAATGCCGGTGAGAGATCCGAGCGACTTAACCCCGCATCCCTGCAGGGCAGTATGACGACGCGGGCTGCTGGTTGTGGTGGTAGGGGTCGTTGGCCGGCGACCACCACCACCACGCAGCATCAGCATCCAGGCAAGTGGAGTCGTCAAGCCGCACCCCAGCCATCTGGACATTGTTCATGGATAATGACGATTATCCATGAAACGTGCGAAATAGCATGGTGTGCAGCAGGATTGCCCCTTACAAAAACGTCACAGTGACGTATTGACTACTCACCGGGGGCCTCCAGGCCATCACAGCGAATGCCGACTTCTTGTCGGCAGGGCTGTTGATTCTTGTTGTTGTCACCGGGTCGTGCCCGTGCGTCTTTGGGGCTTTGGCTGCGCGTTGATGGCTGCAGGAAGTGCGGTCACGCGTCCCTGCTGGCTCGCCTTAATTGACCATAAGATCGCTTATCGGCTAATAATCAGGCTGGTCACAGGCTATAATTCAGGCTATAATCGCGGTATGAAGCAGGTACCTCTTTCAGAGGCCAAGGACAAACTGTCGGCGTTGGTCGACGAAGCCGACACGACACACGAGATCATTCAGATCACCCGGCACGGTCGCGTCGCCGCGGTCATCATGTCCGCTGATGACTTGGACTCTCTCAACGAGACGCTTCATGCACTTGGAACCCCCGGTCTCGCCGACGAACTAGCCCAGGCCGACGCTGATTACGCGGCCGGGAACACGGTCAGCGGCAACGACATTCGTCGTCGCTACGGTCTGCAGTGACCGAAAACGACGACGCCTGGTCAGTTCAACTCTCACCTGCGGCGGCGCGAGCTCTCGAGCGGCTACCGCACAAAGTTGCAGCGGCGATCGCCGAATTCATCACGGTCGCACTGCCCGCCGATCCCTTGCCGATGTCCAAACCACTTCGCTTCCAGTTCGAGGGCTGGCGGGTGGCCCGGCGCGGCGACTACCGGGTGACCTTCCGGGTCCTCTCCGACGATAACGTGCTCTATGTGGGCCGCATCGAGCACCGTGCGCACGTCTACCGCCGATAACCTTGGTCACGAGCCGACCCCCCCTTCCAACTGCGCGTTCCGTCACTGTGACGGAACGCGCAGCACCGACCCCGAAAGCACCACGATGTCGGGATCATGGCCGCACCCTCGAAGTAGCTGGTGGGCTGCTCCGACTTGGCTTCGTTGATTGAGGCCGGGGCCAACGACGAGTCGGTCAAGCGCGAGAGGAATCGTTTCCTGGCGGCGGTGCACGGTGATTCGCCATGCCGCGCTGAGCTACATTCCAGGCCGCAGCGGATCCATGATTCCGTCTGTGTGGTCAGGAGAGAGCCGGACGCCGGGCTGACGCCGCGCCCGACGGTCAGAGTGTGTCTGCTCGGGGCCGGTGTCCCTGATACGCCGGCGCCTCAGTGCGTGCTGTCGCCAACTGTTAGTTCCAGCCGATGTTGAAGCCCTGCTCCTGCGGCCCGAAAAGGCCGGGCACGCAACGTGATTAGTCGTCTGCGGCCCGGTTGTCCGTTCTCATTGATTCTGGGGCATTCTCATTGAATCTGGGGTAAGTGCGTGTCTTTCTCATTGAATCTGGGGCACGAGGCTTAGCGTTTA
>NZ_JAZGLW010000032.1 GCF_036409155.1 Mycobacterium sp. 050128
GTTCCTCACGGTCAAGCTTCTTATCCACCACGGTCATCAGTGTCTCGGCTTTCAGTCAGGAGCACATCCCCTCACACAAACCATCTGACACGCCCCGCGGGCCTGATCGCGAATCACCCCCGAGCTGGCCCGGCCTTGGGCCCCGATTGCCTCACCCTGCTCGGCGGCGGCCTGCAACTCCCGATCTAAACCCGCAGCACCGGCGCGGGCCTGCTGATAGGAGCCCGCAGCCCGGGTCACACCGGACGGCAACCCGCCCACACCCTCGGGTGAGGCCGGCACCGAACCCTGACCTGAGCTCGGCAACGACGCACCCCCACCACTAGCGGGATACAGGTCATGCGCACGCGACAACATGCGGTCAACCCCCGCCACAAACGCCGCAATACTCACCCACCAAAGCTAACCTGAGCACTTGCGCTAATGCCACGGCTACGCCGCACCCGGACCGGCACGCAGTGGCTGGCTCATGTCGTGGTTTCACCGGTGCTGTGTTTCGCTTTCAACCCGGCACTGACGAGCTCATCGAATTCGCGCGCGGAAAGTCAAGAGACGAGTTCGAGCCCGCCAAGATCTGGTTCCAGCCGGAACATCACCAGCGCTTTGGCGTCCTTAAAGCCCTGCTCCCGCGCGGCCTCGTCCAGCTTGGCGCGCGCCTGCTCGGTCATTCTCATCGTGAACTGAGCCGACATCCTGCGGTTTTCGGAGCCTCTGCGGCTCTTCCGCTGCGGAGCCGCTTCGCTCGGGGTCTTTTGCGGTGCCACGTGACTCGCCCTCCTGCGCCGTGAGCTTTGGTTATGTATCTATTAAATGCATCATGTCCATAGTAAGGGCTCCCGCGTCCTTGCGCGGTATTCCGCGCAGGCGAGTGTCGCGGGTCTTGATGCTCTTATTACAGTCATTTTCGCACGCCAACACTAGTGCCTTATGTCCCCCGCACGACGTACACTGAGCGCTTGCAGGTGCGTCGCTGAAAGGACCCGCTCTCATGGCGATGGGCAGCCGTCCCGAACGTGGGCGACCTGTCACCGGAGCACCGGAGGCTGCGCGGATTTTGGGGCGCGATGTCCGCACGGTGCGCCGCATGATCGAATCGGGCGTACTTGAGGGCGGAACATCGACCGGCGGCCAGCGTCGTCAGTGGTTCGTCTACACCGACCAGCTCACACCTCCAGCGGCGACCGTGAGGTCGGGCGCGCGTACCGAAGGCAGCGAGATCGCCGCGTTGCGCGCGGAGAATGCCGATCTACGGGCACGGGCGCTAGCGGCAGAAGAAGGTGAGCGACTTCTCCTGGCAGGTCAGGCAACATTGCGAGATGCGTTACGCGAAAGCCAGTCCACGCTGGCTGCCATGATCTCGGCGAATGCAAACATGCAACGCGGTGCCGACGGCTACCGTGCGGCTGCCGAGGGCTACCGCACCGCGGCGGACGAGTTCCGCGAGGGCGCGACCGGGTACGTTCAAGCGATTAGCCAAGCGCAGTCCACCATCGGCATGCTCGACGGCGTGCTCGAGCGATACAGCGACACCATCGCCCAACACATCACCCCTGGCCATCCTGGTGCATTGACCACGTAGCCCTCCCCTCTAGTTAGCGACCACAAGGGCAGCACGAGGGCAGCACACATTGGCGGCCGATGTCCGTTCTCATTGAATCTGGGGCACATTTACTAGTCTGACCTGCATTGCCCCAGATTGGATGAGAATTTCGATCGCGACGTTTCTCATTGAAT
>NZ_JAZGLW010000033.1 GCF_036409155.1 Mycobacterium sp. 050128
CTAGACGGTATGGAGGCGACTTGAGGCCGAAGGCCTCGGGCTGCAATTGGACGTGGGTTGCCGGTGGCGGGTGAACACTCGCTCCGGTAGAGCCACAGTTGCAGATCAGGAGGCCTCCGGTGAGTTTCAACGGTACGAGTGTTGGGTTGGATGTGCACGCACTTTCGGTGGTTGCGCATGCCGTCGATGAGGAGACAGGCCGTGTCGAGCGGGCACGGTTGTGCCCGGATCACGGTGAGATCGTTGGGTGGTTGGGCCGGTTGCGCGCTCCGGTGCGCGTGGCCTATGAGGCCGGGCCCACCGGATTCGGGTTGGCTCGGGCATTGGCTGATGCCCAGATCGATTGCATGGTCGCGGCGCCGTCGAAGTTGATCCGTCCGCCCGGGGATCGGGTCAAGACCGATGCCCGCGACGCCGCGCATCTGACCCGGTTGCTGCGCCTGGGTGAGATCACCGCGGTTACTGTGCCTGAGCGCGATGTGGAGGCGGCCCGGGATCTGGTGCGGGCCCGTGAGGATGCCCGGGCGGATCTGATGCGGATGCGCCATCGACTGTCCAAACTGCTGCTGCGTCAGGGGCGGGTGTATTCGGGTGGACAGGCCTGGACTGGGGTGCACGAGATCTGGTTGCGACGCCAGCGTTTCGACAACGCTCACACCGCGGCGGCTTTTGATCACCATTTCGGTGCCGTCCTGAATGCCACCGCAGCCCGAGATCGCCTCGATGAGCAGATCATTGAGGTCGCGGCGTTGCCCCTGTTCGCCGACATGGTCAATCGGCTGGGCTGTCTGCGCGGGATCTCGGCGCTGACCGGGCTGGCGCTGACGGTGGAGATCGGCGATTGGACCCGGTTCACCGGTGCCTCGATCGGCGCTTATGTCGGCCTGGTTCCCACCGAATTTTCCTCGGGAGCATCACGGGTGCAGGGATCGATCACCAAAGCCGGTAACGCCCACGTGCGCAGGTTGTTGATTGAGGCGGCTTGGCATCACCGGGCCTCCTACCGCAACCCTGGCCCGACGATGCGGGCCCGCTGGGCCAAGGTCGACCCCGCCCTCAAGGCACGTGGGCACGCCGGCAATCGCCGTCTGCATCAGCAGTGGTGCCGCTTTAACGAACGCAAGAAGAACCGCGTCGTGGCCAACGTCGCCATCGCCCGCGAGCTCGCCGGCTGGTGCTGGTCACTGGCCACGCTGGAGTAGTCACACCCCATGATGACTTGATCGGCATCAGCGTCGGCCACGGCGAGGTAAGCGAACTGGATCTGCGTTACAACTATGAGCCACAAAAGCATTCGACAGATTGCCGACGTGACGCCCGTCGCTAGAGAGCAGCCACCGTTCGCGCCGAACCATCGTCTTGCGGTACCCAACCCGCGCATATCAGTCTGACACCAACCGTCGTTGACCAACGACCGCCACGAACCGAGCTGACACCGATCAAACGAAAGCCGCCCCGGACCAACCGGGGCGGCTTTCACCTGCCTCTTGACAAAGAATGCCTACATATCAGTTGTACTG
>NZ_JAZGLW010000034.1 GCF_036409155.1 Mycobacterium sp. 050128
GAGCTTGTCAAGTTTTTTGTGTAACGTGTTGTGCTCGTTGGGGTTAGAGGTAGGGGTTGATTCGTTCTGGGTAGGCAAGGGCGAGTTGGGCGAGGGCCTGTTTCCAGTTGGTGGTGATCTGTCCTTCGACGAGGCGTCCTTCGGCGGTGCGTTTGGTTCCTAGTCCGAGCCCGCGTTCCTTGGCGCGGTCGCGGGCCCGTTTGTCCTCGATGTTGCAGATCGCCAGCCACAGCAGTTTCACGACCGCCGCGTCGTTGGGGAAATGGCCCCGGTTCTTGGTGATCTTGCGTAGTTGATAGTTCAGCGACTCGATCGAATTGGTCGTGTAGATGACTCTGCGCAACATCGGCGGGAACGCCAGAAACGGGATGAACCGCTCCCACGCGTCGTCGAAGACGCGCACGGTGTTCGGGTTGGCTCGACCGACCTCAGAGGCCGCGAACGCCTCTAAGGCCTCCCGGGCCGTCTCGGCATCGCTGGCTTGATACACCGTCTTGAGTGCAGCGGCGACGGTCTTGCGTTGGCTGTAGGACACGAAACGCATCGCCGCCCGGATCAGGTGCACGACGCAGGTCTGCACGAGCGAGTCGGGCCAGGTCGCCTCGATCGCCTCGGGGAATCCGCTCAGGCCATCGCAGCAGACGATCAGGACATCGGCGACACCGCGATTGGCCAACTCCGCGCACACCCCGGCCCAGAACTTCGCGCCCTCGGTGGCCTGAATCCAAATGCCCAGAACGTGTTTGACGCCCTCCATATCCACACCCACGGCGATGTGAGCGGCCTTGTTGCGTACGTGTGCACCGTCGCGGACCTTCACCACGATCGCGTCGAGGTAGATCACCGGGTAGAACGCTTCGAGCGGTCGACGTTGCCAGGCCAAGACCTCGTCGAGGACCTCGTCGGTGATCTTGGAGATCGTCTCGCGACTGATCTCGGTCCCGATCGTCGAGACCAGGTGATGCTCGATGTCGCGCACGGTCATCCCGCCGGCGTAGAGCGAGACGATCATGTCGTCGAGCCCGCCCACGCGGCGTGAGCCTTTGGGCACCAGCGTGGGAGTGAACGTGCAATCGCGATCACGCGGGATCGCTAGCTCGACGTCACCGACGCTGGTGGCCACCGTCTTGGCAGACGAACCGTTGCGTGAGTTCGGGAACAACGCGGCCTCGGGGTCGCCCTTGTCGTATCCGAGGTGCTCGCTGAGCTCGGCCTGCAGGCCCCGCTCGAGTCCGGCCTTGATCAGCTGCTGGATCAGTCCGTCCTTTCCGTCGAGTTGTACCTCGCCGGCGTCGATCATCGAGTACAGCTCATCAAGGGCGCCCGAGGCCTCCAGGGCCTTCACGCCGGCCTGTTGCGCACGCCGGCGTTCCTCACGGTCAAGCTTCTTATCCACCACGGTCATCAGTGTCTCGGCTTTCAGTCAGGAGCACATCCCCTCACACAAACCATCTGACACGCCC
>NZ_JAZGLW010000035.1 GCF_036409155.1 Mycobacterium sp. 050128
TGACCTGATTCAACCGGTCGATGCAACACCGGCTTGTTGGAGTGAGAGTAGTTGCTCGTTGAATGCTTCGGCGGGTGTCTTCCACCCGAGTGTCTTTCGGGGTCTGGTGTTCAGTGCGTGCGCGACCGCTTCGATCTCCTCTGCCGACCACCGCGAGAGATCGGTGCCTTTCGGAAAGTACTGGCGTAGCAGCCCATTGGTGTTCTCGTTGGTGCCGCGCTGCCAAGGAGACTGTGGGTCAGCGAAAAAGACGGGGATGCCGGTCTCAACCTTGAACTGGGCGTGCGCTGACATCTCCTTGCCACGGTCCCAGGTCAGTGACCGGGCGAGTTGCTCGGGCAGAGTCGACATCGTTTGTGCAAGAGCGTTTTTCATCGTGAGTGCGCCATAGCCAGCCAGCGCCGGGCCATTCTTCACGGTTTCCTTGTGCCGGTAACCTACCTCGCGCGGGAGATGGATCAGCATCGCGAAACGAGTCTTGCGTTCGACCAGGGTGCCGATCGCCGAGCGCTCCAAACCGATCAACAGATCGCCCTCCCAGTGCCCCGGAACCGCTCTGTCGAGTGCCTCGGCGGGTCGCTGGCTGATCAGCGTCTCAGCGGTGACATGCGCCCACGTCTTTCGCCGTGATCGCTCCCGCGGCGCTCGCAGTGCACGTCCGGTGCGTAAACACCACACCAGTTCCCGTTTGAGCGCGCCACGGCCCTGGATGTAGAGCGATTGGTAGATCGCCTCGTGGCTGATACGCATGGAATCGTCCTCAGGGAAGTCGACTTTGAGCCGGCAGGCGATCTGCTCTGGGCTCCACGCTAGCGACCACGGCCGGTCCTTGCGATGCGGCTTATTGCGCCCCGTGAACTTCGGCGGTGGCGGCCCTGCGATCACAGTCCCATCGGGCCGGCTGATCTGCCCGGACAACCGTTGCTCGACATAGGTGCGCAGTCGCGGGTTGATGACCAGTTTGACGGCCTTGGGGCGCTTGGCCGCCATGTCGGCCTTCCACTGCGCAACCGAGGCCCGGTAACCGCTACTCCCATAACGAACAGCGGCGTTGCGACGCAGCTCACGCGACACTGTTCCGGGATCACGCCCGATCACTCTGGCGATCTCGCGCACACCCCTGCCTTGGGCCCTGAGCAGCGCGATCTCCTCTCGCTCAGCGAAAGACAGGTAGCGGCCAGAAGGCTTGAACGTCAGGTCACATGGCGGCATGCCGCCAGCGTTGTGGAACCAGCGCGCACCAACCGGCTGCGACACCCCGACAGCCAACGCGGCCTCCTCAGGCAGCAGCCCCCTGGCGATCTGCTCCCAAAACGCCACCTCGACATGACGCTGGAACTTCGGATGACCCGGCGACCTACGCCTGGGCCTGATCGCCCGATCTGCTGCCTGCTGACGACGAACCACCCAACACCTCCACGATCACGAGGTGTTGCGACCACCAGTTGAATCCGCCCTG
>NZ_JAZGLW010000036.1 GCF_036409155.1 Mycobacterium sp. 050128
GGACCCAGCTCAGGGTGGTCAGTTCAACGTCTTCGACGGTTTTCCAGGGTCCGGTGCGCGCCGGTCCGTAGATGAGTTCGGACTTGTAGTAGCCGTTGACGGTTTCGGCCAGGGCGTTGTCGTAGCTGTCGCCGACGGTGCCGATGGAGGGCATTGCACCGATCTCGGCCAGCCGCTCTCCGTAGCGGATGGACGTGAACTGCGATCCTGCGTCGGAGTGACATCGCAACCCCGCCAACGTCTTTCCGCGTGACCAGCGGGCCATCTCGATCGCGTCGAGCACCATCGTGGTGCGCATGTGCGGCGCGACGCGCCAGCCGACGATCATCCGGCTGAACGCGTCGGTGATGAAGCAGACGTAGGCCACCCCGGCCCAGGTCGGCACGAATGTCAGATCGGTCACCCACAGCTGGTTGGGTGCGCTCGCGGTGAAGTCCCGGCCCACCAGATCGGGATGCCGCCCCGCGGCGGGGTCGGGTTTGGTGGTGCGGACCCGCTTGCCGCGGCGCGCTCCGGCGATACCGGCAACGCGCATGTGTCGGGCGACCTGATCGCGCCCGACGTCGTGGCCAGCACGGCGGGCTGCTTTCCACAGCTTGCGGGCACCGTAGACGCGGTAATTGTCTTCCCAGAGTTGCCTGAGTGCCGGACCGATGACCGCGTCGCGGCACGCGCGCGCCGAGGGCGGACGCGCCTTGTTCGCGTAGTAGCTGCTCGGGGCCACCTGCACCCCTGCTGATCGCAGGACGGTGCAGATGGGCTCGACCCCGAACTCGTCGCGGTTGGCGTCGATGAAGCCGACTACTTCTTGTGTTGGCGGTCGAGCTCCGCCCCGAAGAAACTGGCCGCTCGTTTCAGAATTTCGTTGGCGCGCTTGAGTTCTCGGTTCTCCTGCTCCAGGTCTTTGATCCGCTGCGACTCGGCAGTCGACACTCCGGGAGCGTAGCCGTCATCGATGTCGGCTTGGCGCACCCAGCTGCGCACCGACTCCACGCCGTAGCCCAGTTGGCGGGCCACCCGATACACCGTCCCGTGCTCGGTGCCCAACTCCGCACGCAGTGTGCGCACCATCCGCACCGCAGCGGCCTTCTCCTCCGGGCTGTACCTACGGCTGGTCGGCTTCCCTGACGACTGTTCCTTCGGCATGACTCCATCCTCGTTTCCAAGGTCAGGAGCCTCCGGGATTTCCACGGCGATTCAC
>NZ_JAZGLW010000037.1 GCF_036409155.1 Mycobacterium sp. 050128
GGTGACGCCGGTGGTGAGTCGTGATGCTGGTGGTTGGCCGTCGGCGGCAGAGTGTGGTCGATGGTAGTTGAAGTGGATGTTCCAGACCTTGAGTGCTTCGGCGCGCTGGGCTTCTGAGGTCCAGGTGCGGGCGTAGAGGAATTCCTCAGCCAGGATGCGGTGATATCTCTCCACCTTGCCGTTGTGACGCGGGGTGTAGGGCGTGATGCGCTGGTGGCGTGCGCCATGCAGGACGCGAGCGAAGTCCTTGGCGCGGTAGCAAGAGCCGTTATCGGTGACGATCCGTTGGATGCGGTCAATCCCGTGCGCAGCGAACCAGACCCGGGCCCGGTGCATGAACCCGATTGCCGTGATGGCCTTTTCATCGGTGAGTGCTTCGGTGTAAGTCAACCGGGAGTAGCCATCCACGGCGGAATGCAGATACACATAACCGGCTCGCTTGCCTGCTGCGGTGGCCACCGCCACGGCTTTGGCCTGGGCGCTGCCCTTGCCGTGCACCCGCCACCCACCGCCGTCGGGGATGCGGCCGACCTTCTTGACGTCGACGTGCACCATGTGTCCGGGGTGGCGGGCGGTGATGGGTTGCGGTACCCGGTTCAGATCCCCGCCGGGATCGAGGAACCTGCGCCGATGCAAACCCAGCGCAACCAACTGCCGGCTCACGGTGCGCCGGCTGATCACGATGCCGCCCGCGTTCAGTTCGAAGGCGATCCGCGCCGCAGACCACTTGCGGCTCCGGCGCATCGCCTCGATCACCCTGATGACCTCGGCCGGGGTCGCCGTGGGCTGGCGCGCCGGAGCCGATGAGCGGTCGTATAGGCCCAACTCGCCGAACTGCCGGAACCGATTGACCCACTTGGAAGCACACGCCCGTGAGATCCCCATCTCGGCAGCCACATGGGCAATGGGACGGTTGGCGCAGCGCGCAACCAGACGACGACGGCCTTCAACAGACAGCGGGGCATTACCGTGAGTCATGGACGGGTTCCTTCAGGCTCAGGACGAGGGGTTTGGCGATTTCTCATCCTGCCGCCGAAGGACCCGTCCTCCTCACATCCCGACCATGTCGGCGTCTACAACGTCATGACCCGCAACA
>NZ_JAZGLW010000038.1 GCF_036409155.1 Mycobacterium sp. 050128
CTCGCCCAACTCGCCCTTGCCTACCCAGAACGAATCAACCCCTACCTCTAACCCCAACGAGCACAACACGTTACACAAAAAACTTGACAAGCTCCAGTTCGCGGCCGCGCACCAGCCCCACCCGCACCCGTCCTGAGGTCGTTCGGCTAATCGTGGGCGTGCGGTGGCGTCACCGATTCGGTCCCGTGCAGATTGCTGGTCGTCTGGGCATGCCGGCCTCTACTGTGCACGCGGTGCTGACCCGATGCCGGATCAACCGCCTATCGGCCATCGATCGCATTACCGGTGAGCCGCTGCGCCGTTACGAGCATGCCCATCCCGGAGCGCTGATTCACGTCGACGTGACCAAGTTCGGCAACATCCCCGACGGTGGCGGCCACAAGTTCGTGAGTCGACAACAAAGCAAGCACAACGCCGCCCAGACGGCTCACCGCACCGGTAAGCGCGGCGACCGCGCGAAGAACTGGCGCCCCAGGATCGGAACGGCGTTCGTGCACACCGTCATTGATGATCACTCCCGCATGGCCTACGCCGAGATTTGTACCGACGAAAAAGCTGCCACCGCGATCGGCGTGCTGCAGCGCGCGGTGGCGTGGTTCACCGAGCGCGGCGTCACCGTCGAGCGAGTCCTCTCCGACAACGGATCTGCCTACAGATCCTTCGCATGGCGTGACGCCTGCGCCGCTCTGCGGATCACCCCCAAACGAACCCGTCCCTATCGGCCTCAGACCAACGGAAAAATCGAGCGATTCCACCGCACCTTGGCCGACGGCTGGGCCTATGCCCGGCTCTACGACTCAACCGAACAGCGCGACACCGCCCTGCCCGCCTGGCTGCATTTTCTACAATCACCGGCAACACCGCACTCGGCGGACAACCACCCGCCACACGCGTACCTAACTCTCAGGTCAGTACAACTGATATGTAGGCATTCTTTGTCAAGAGGCAGGTGAAAGCCGCCCCGGTTGGTCCGGGGCGGCTTTCGTTTGATCGGTGTCAGCTCG
>NZ_JAZGLW010000039.1 GCF_036409155.1 Mycobacterium sp. 050128
TGGCTCTACCGGAGCGAGTGTTCACCCGCCACCGGCAACCCACGTCCAATTGCAGCCCGAGGCCTTCGGCCTCAAGTCGCCTCCATACCGTCTAGCCGTGCCTGGGTTATGTCAGAGCTTGCAGAGCCAGCGCGTATGGCGAAGATGTCGGCAACCGTCAGCCGCTCACTGTCAGGGTCGCCTCTTACTACTCGACGGGCGCGGTCGGGATCGCCGGACTCAAGCGCGGCAATGGTCGCTGCGTCTTCCTCGACCACCTATCCTGGTATTCGAACTCGCGGTCTTCCACCGATAACACGACGAGAAAGAACCGTAACCCGCGCACGAGTTGCGCTTAGAATTCGCCGATCCGCTTGCTGCCCAGCAGCGAGACGATCGCGGCGTGCAATGGCAACCATTCGGCCCGCTACGGCCGCACCTTCCACCATGTGATCGAACTGGAACTTGTGCTGGCCGATGGCAGCCACATCATCACAGGTCACGGAGGTATACGCGGTGCAGTCGATGGTGACCTCGAGGCGCATGCGGTTCATTACTCGTCGAAACCCGACCGGTAGTGGCCGCGAC
The DNA here is from genome assembly GCF_036409155.1 of Mycobacterium sp. 050128. Classification (NCBI taxonomy): domain Bacteria; kingdom Bacillati; phylum Actinomycetota; class Actinomycetes; order Mycobacteriales; family Mycobacteriaceae; genus Mycobacterium; species Mycobacterium sp. 050128. The sequence goes on from NZ_JAZGLW010000039.1 coordinate 568, forward strand.
GGCATCCCGTGTATCGGCATGCCGTCGATCAGCCGCGGGTCACTTATCGGTCAGCCGTTCACCGGGTTCCTCTTCGACGTCTTCCCGTTGGAGCCGCTGGCGGCGGACGACGGTAACTCTGGCGCGGCTCGGGTGAAGTAATACACCTCGTCCGACTGAACGCGTGGCGAAACCCGAGCCTCCGCGAGCCAGCGGGCGCGAGCAAGCCCGGCACTCGACCCCCTACCGTTATCGTCATCCTCATAGCCGGTGGCGCGTACAAGTCTCGCGGACCTGGTTTGACTTGGGAGCGCATTCGGCGATATTCTCTGCTGTACAGAGCTAGCTTCGGTCTACCAGAATTCTTGTCTGGGTCGAGGATTGGCCGAGTTCAGTTGGAGACTGTGGAGTAGCCGAT
>NZ_JAZGLW010000040.1 GCF_036409155.1 Mycobacterium sp. 050128
ATACTTTCGATCACTGAACCACCACCTCCTCCTGCTCGCGGTAGCCTTCTGGCACGGTGTAGGGACTTGGGTGCCGGCCCGCCGGAGCCTGCACGTATCGCGATCGACCGTGGCAGCGCTGCTCATCAAATCCCTCTCCTCGCATAGCCCGACAATGCCTGCGCGAACAGCGGACCATCCACAATCTCTGTCCAGCAGATAGCCTCTCCGTCATCAAGAATGTTAGACAGATCTCACTTCACCGTCAACCAGCCGGCAGGGCGGCGCCCGGAAAGAAACCAAGTCCATGGGTGCACCGGGCTGCCAAGGGTTCGCGAAACCGGATTCGATCGGCGGGGCTGCGCGTATCCGCACAACCTTCTGCACGTCGCCGCCAATGAAAAACGTTTACGGGTGTACTCGATCCCCCGCGGGCGCGCGCCTGGAAAGGGTGCCGGTAGCTGGTAGCGGAGGCGATGGCGTAGCAGCCGCTTTTCGGTGAACTCGTTGAACGCACCAGTCGCGCCTGCGCGTTTTGGGTCCACCGAGTCGTTCTAAAAGGGTCGCGTCTGTCTCCGACCACCTGCACCTGGTTGCGCCCACCCGCCCGCCTCAGCCAGGCAATGCCAGCTCCCCCAGCGAGAAGCTGTTGACGACGGTCGAAAACTAGGCCAGAAGCGACGGTGAAAAGTAGGCCACGTGGTGGTGGTTATTGTGCCGTGTTGTCTGCTCTGGCGGAGG
>NZ_JAZGLW010000041.1 GCF_036409155.1 Mycobacterium sp. 050128
CTCCAGGCGCTTCGGGTGACAGCCTGCTCGAGGTGCTCCAGCGCATCCCGGCCGAATGTAGCGGGCCGTCGGCAACCCGCCACCGGTCAGTGATGGCCCGTCGACCTCGTCCACGGTCTCGGAGATCGCTGCTCCCCGGGCGCGCTGGGATCGGAATCGCCTGCGAAGGGCCTTCTCCCGCTACGCCGGGTACCGGGTGTAACACGTTTCCATTCGACCGTCGAGGCCGGCACGAAACGCGGCTATCCGCGTGAAACCGGCCGGCACGCTGACACCATCAACGTCGCTGGCCACCAAATGGTTGGTGAGCAACCCAGACACAGCCTTGTCGAGGTCACCGGCGGTCAGCAAAAGCGTCTTGCGCGAAGGTAGTTCGATCGGGTCAGCCATCTTGCGATGCACGACACCAGTCAGGCACGCGGTCCGCAACGCAGTCCACAGACTCTGCATCGGCAGGCCGCGCTCATGCTGCACCGCCAGGGCGTACCTCGACATCACGATCGACAAGGCGGTGTCGTCACCTTGCGGCAGGGCATGCTCTGTCATGTCAGCAGGTCTCCCCATCGCCACCAGGGCTGGTAGGTCGACCACAATGGTGTTGGTGGCCGGACAGTAAGACGC
>NZ_JAZGLW010000042.1 GCF_036409155.1 Mycobacterium sp. 050128
CCTTCATAGGGCTCGCCAAGGAAGCCGAGTTCGCCACGCAAATTGCTTCGAGTCACCGAGAAGATCACGACGTCCGATTCTCGGCCCTGCACGGCGTCAACGGTTTTGATCTGAACGTCGACGTTGTCCAAGCGGTGGCCGCGACGCAGGGCGCGTTCAATCTCGACGCACTGTTTCCGGTAACCGCTGAGGATGAGGATCTCAAGCTTGCCGCCGTCGGTGCGATGGTACTTGCCCAGGCTGGCTCCGGCGTTGAGGCGGTGGACGAGTTGGCAGACCTGTTCGACCTCAAGCGTATTCGCCAGGCTGGAGTCACCCGCGAAACGCGTCTCCTCGTGGCGGGTGCTGCGGTGGCTTGTCGAGAACCAGATCACGCGTTCGTCGTCGTCGATGGTTTCGGCAGCCACTACTGCCACGGGGTCGTGGATCAGGCTGCCGCCGTAGAAAGTGTGCGAGATGAGCTCACCGATCGGGGCGGCCATCCGGTGCTGGGTCACCAACCTGGCACGGCACTCCTCGGGCACTTCAGCGAGCAGAGTGTCGAATAGCGAGGTCGACAAGAACACCCGGTCGAGGTCATAGGTTTCGACGAGGTCATTGTGTTCGCGCC
>NZ_JAZGLW010000043.1 GCF_036409155.1 Mycobacterium sp. 050128
GTTCCTGGTTTTGGACCAGGTCGCCTTCTTCGTGTCGGAACTGGCGCGACGGGGTGCCGCGGAAGGACAGCCAGTTGAAATTGGTTTTGATGTAGCAGCCGTCGCTGACGAGGACCTTTGCGACGGTGTTGGGGATTCTGACGATTGCCAAGCGGGTGGAGCGGCGTGCGGCTTTGTGGAGCCTGTCCACGGCGGTCTCGTCGGTATTGGTGTTGTCGCTGTGCCCCCAGAAGATGGTTACGTCGGCGGTTCGGGCGAGCTTCTCCACCCGATCGACCCACCGTTGGTCGACGACGCTTCCGGTGATCCGTGGGCTGATGATCAGCAGTCGGTG
>NZ_JAZGLW010000044.1 GCF_036409155.1 Mycobacterium sp. 050128
GCCGAATACATCGACTACCGGCCGCCACCCGAAGGCGCGCTGCGTCGCCTCACACTGAGGGACGCCGGCCGCGACGCCGCGCGCGACGCGCAGCTGCGCAGACCGGCCCCAGCCACAGTCCCGGTGGTCTATGACCGGCTGACCAGAACGGTCACCCCGTGGAACAAACGAGCGCTGACCCGCACCCACGTCGCGAAATCCAATGCGGCACGAATCCTTCTGCCGCCGGCTAGCGCCATGCCCGTCGGCCTGCACGAACTCAACGTCGACGCCCTGACCGCTGCGCTGGACATCCGGCGCGAGCCAATCCACAT
>NZ_JAZGLW010000045.1 GCF_036409155.1 Mycobacterium sp. 050128
GCCTGCACGAACTCAACGTCGACGCCCTGACCGCTGCGCTGGACATCCGGCGCGAGCCAATCCACATCCTCGGCATCAGCGGCGTCACCGAGAACGCGGTTTACTACTACGGTGCAATCCTGCTGATCTACAAGAACTTTGACACCAACGAACTCCGGTTGGGCGTCGACGTCGATGGCACGTGGAGCGAGCCACACGCAGCCGCCCTCGAAAAGATCGGCGCCGTCGACCGTCTGCGTATCACCGCAGCCCCCGCCGACGAGGTCCACGAATCCGTCACCGACTCGGCCGACCG
>NZ_JAZGLW010000046.1 GCF_036409155.1 Mycobacterium sp. 050128
CCCGTCGCGCCAGTTCCGACACGAAGAAGGCGACCTGGTCCAAAACCAGGAACTGGCCGACCACGCCTACGACAAGTACATGTCCGAGAACTGCATACTCGCCCTGGAAGTGGTCGGAACGCTTCCGGCGAAGTACCGCACTAGAATCAAGTCGAATGCCTCCACACCGTCGGACCTGTAGCCGGCATTTCAGCCCGCACCGCTCACAGCCAGAACAGACTCACCGGCGACCATGGGATCACCCCCGGCAGACGCGACGCAAAGTCAACCGCCCACAGCACGGC
>NZ_JAZGLW010000047.1 GCF_036409155.1 Mycobacterium sp. 050128
GATGTCGACGTCTTCGACGATGACTACTACGGTTTGGCCTAGTTGGACAACCGCCGATGGGTGGTGAACCTGTCGTCCGAGCTTTGAGATATGGAATCAGGCCGTCGAGGTTGTCGCCGAGACTGACGAACGCCCCATAGTTTTCGAGGTTCTTAACGACGCCCGACACGGATTCTCCGACAGTGATGTTGCTGAGCGCTTGTCTTCGGGCCGTCTCGCGGTTGCTGGCTGGCGCCTTCTTGCGTCGTTCTCGTCGCCGTGCTGTGGGCGGTTGACTTTGCGT
>NZ_JAZGLW010000048.1 GCF_036409155.1 Mycobacterium sp. 050128
CTGAATCGCCCTGGTTCTGATGAAGGCTCGGGCTATTGGGTTTCGACCGGGGTTTGGTCGGTCCGGTTTGTAGCGTAGAAGGTGGCTTCGAACTCTGTGGGCGGTATGTCGCTGAGGTAGCCGTGGAGGCGGCTGGTGTTGTGCCAGGGGACCCAGCTCAGGGTGGTCAGTTCAACGTCTTCGACGGTTTTCCAGGGTCCGGTGCGCGCCGGTCCGTAGATGAGTTCGGACTTGTAGTAGCCG
>NZ_JAZGLW010000049.1 GCF_036409155.1 Mycobacterium sp. 050128
TCCGTGCCGTCGATGTCGACGATCGTCACCGGTGTCCCCTTACCCGGCGCCTCGTCTGTCGCTCGGGCGACACGGTCCTGGTCCAGGACCGCCGTCGTGGGCGGGCTGGCGGCCTGTAGAACCATCTCGTGGCCAGAGCCCCTGACGTGGGTATAAGTGATGGGCTCCTCGAGGCGCTTCTCCAGTTGCTCCTTCGCGTCGATAAGTTTTGACCAATTGTTGAGCCGCGCATGCCTATAGC
>NZ_JAZGLW010000050.1 GCF_036409155.1 Mycobacterium sp. 050128
TCGGGCGGCGCCCACGGCCCGGACGTCGCGCCGAGGACGGTGGCATCGCGTACCCCGGCGATCTTGTTTTTGATTTTACTGAGCGCGAAATCGGCGAGAAGTGGAGTTTTCCCATCCCACAACACATTTGCTGGTTTGATGTCGCGATGGAGTACTGACAGCGAGTGCGAATGCGCGAGCGCTGAGGCCAGGGGCAGCGCAACGGACTCAGCGACGTCGTCCCATCC
>NZ_JAZGLW010000051.1 GCF_036409155.1 Mycobacterium sp. 050128
TTGATGTCGCGATGGAGTACTGACAGCGAGTGCGAATGCGCGAGCGCTGAGGCCAGGGGCAGCGCAACGGACTCAGCGACGTCGTCCCATCCGGGCGGCTCGGCGAAACCTGTTAACCAGGTCTTGATGGTCTCAGGGACCCAGTCGAGGATGACGTAGTAGAGGCCGCGGGCTTGGTCTATCCCGCTGTCGCGGAGCGCCAAGATGTTCGGGTGGCTAAGCGT
>NZ_JAZGLW010000052.1 GCF_036409155.1 Mycobacterium sp. 050128
TGCTCGGCCTCCAACGAAGCGGCCTGCGCGCGGATCAACGCACCGTGCGCGTCCACGTCTCCGAACTGGTAATTGATCGACATTGTCTATCCTCCAAATGTCTTGGTGGCTAGTGGCCGAGGGCCTGCTGCGAGGCCTGCTCTTGCGTCTCGTAGTTGTTGGCGTCGCGGATCAGTCCGTCACGCACACCGTGGAGCATGTTGA